>JAVBRV010000240.1:0-15743 GCA_031547585.1 Victivallaceae bacterium | reverse complement strand
CTACGAGAACGTCAACCGCTACGGCAACACCTCGGCGGCTTCGATCGGCATCTGCCTCGACGAAATCGTCCGCGGCGGCATGCTTGAGCGCGGCGACTACGTCCTCCTGACCGCCTTCGGCGGCGGCCTCACCTGGGGCTCGATGCTGATTCAGTACTGAAAAATTTGACGCGATTTCG
Organism: Victivallaceae bacterium; assembly: GCA_031547585.1. Classification (GTDB taxonomy): domain Bacteria; phylum Verrucomicrobiota; class Lentisphaeria; order Victivallales; family Victivallaceae; genus Victivallis. The sequence goes on along the minus strand of JAVBRV010000240.1, from coordinate 15,564 downwards.
CCTCCGCCCTCAAAGCGGAGGCTTTTTTTTGCGATAAATCGTGATACATTATAGCGGAAATGAAAAACAGCACTCCACTATAACCCAGGAGCGACCTATGAACGCGATACCGGTTTGGGAATGGTTTGAGAAGGTTTGCGCGATCGGACACCCTTCGGGAGAGGAGGCGGCGCTGGCGCGCTTTTTGGCGGAAGAGGCCGGGAAGGCCGGGCTTGCGGTCACCACGGACGCCGCCGGGAACCTCCGCATCGACCGCGCCCCCGCCCCCGGGCATGAGGGGGATCGCGGCATCATTCTTCAAGCGCACCTCGATATGGTGCCGCAGGCGGCGGCCGGAGTCGATTTCGACTTCGTGCGGAACCCCATCCGGACGGAGATCCGCGACGGCTGGATGACCTCCGCCGCCGGAACCACCCTCGGCGCCGACAACGGCATCGGCGTGGCCGCGGCCATGGCGCTGCTGCTCGACCCCGCCCTCGTCTGCGGGCCCGTCGCCGCCCTCTTCACCGTTTCCGAAGAGGTCGGCCTCGACGGGGCGCTCGCCCTCACCCCCGCCATGCTGAAGGGCGACTACCTCCTCAACCTCGATACCGAAGAGGAGGGCGAATTTTACATCGGCTGCGCCGGGGGCGCCCGCCTGGAGCTGGAGTATGCGGTGGAAAAGGAGGCCGCGCCCGTCGGGCTGACCGGCCTCCGCTGCGAAGTCCGCGGCCTCGCGGGCGGACACTCCGGCATCAACATCGCCGACCGGCGCGGCAACGCGGTCAAATTCCTCGCCCGGCTGCTGCAAAAACTGCCGGAATTCCGGATCGCCTCCCTCGCCGGGGGGACGCTCGACAACGTGATTCCGCGCGAAGCGGCGGCGGCGGGTGCGATTCTCGCCGGAATGCTGCCGGAGCTTCAGGAGCGGGCCGACCGCTTCGCTGCAGAGCTGAAACGAGAATTCAACGCTCCCGCCGGCTTCGGCATCGACCTTGTCCCCATCCCCCGGCCGGAGACGGTCTGGAAGTGGGACTTCCAGGAAGGGATCACGGAAGAGCTCGCCACCGCGCCCGACGGTCCCCTCGGCTTCGACGACACGCTCAACGTCGTCCGGGTGAGCTGCAACCTGGCGGCGGTGAAGTCCGATGCGGAGCGCCTCGTCATCCGCACCAGCCAGCGCGCGCTCGCCGATGCGGAGCGGGAGGCGACCACCCGCCTCGCCATCGCCCATTTCAACACGAAGTTCCGGGTGGATTGCGCCTATCCCGGCTGGACGCCCCGGCCGGAATCACCGCTTCTCGCGCGTTCGCAGGCGGTCTACCGGGAGCTGTTCGGCAAAGAGGCGGCGGTCAAAGTGATTCACGCCGGATTGGAGTGCGGCATCCTGTCGGGAATTCGGCCGGAGCTGGAATTTCTGTCGCTCGGCCCCTCCATCCGCGATCCGCACAGCCCCTCCGAACGGGTGGAAGTTGCTTCAGTGGAACGGCTTTGGAATTACCTCCAAAGCCTTATTCCAGCTCTCGGACGGGGATGAAGAACTTCACCTTCGCCGCCTCTTCCAGGCCTTTGACGTAGGCGTCGAACGCGGCGGCCTCCTTGCGGCGGTGGAGAAAAAGCTTCAATTCGGGCAGCGCCTCCTCGAAGGAGAGCTCCCGCTCCTTCCGGAGTTCGTCGCGGCGGAGAATGTGGTAACCGAGATCGGTCTCCACCGCCTTGGGGGCGACCGCTCCGACGTCCAGTGCGGCGGCAGCCTTCTCGAGCGCTTCCGGAACCTGCTTCTGCCCTGCCGTAAACACGATCGTGCCGGAATTCCGTCCGAAGGGCTTCCCGGCGTATTCGGCGAGTTTCGCGTCGAAGGAGCCGGGGGTCCGGCTGATCTCTTCGGCCACGCCCTCGGCTAGTTTTTTCCCGGCGGCGCGCTCCTTCTTCGAGAGGCGCTGCGGATCGGCCGCGATCAGGATCTGGCTGATCCGGATGCCCTTGGCGGGGTCCTTGTTCTCCCGGAATTCCCACTTGCGGCTGTTGTAATAGTCGCGCGCCTCGGCCTCGGAAACCGTGATTCCCCCCTTGAGCACCTCCCGGCGGAGAAAGAGTTCGAACGCCGTCTCCTCCTGAATCGCCGGATCGCGGCTCAAGGCCTCCAGGTAGCTCTCCAGCGCGCCCTCTTTGGCGGGACGGGCCTCGGCCATCGCCCGGCGGCGATCGGCCGGAATGGCGTCATACACCCCTTGCAGCATGGCCAGCGCCAACTCCTGCGAGGGGTAGATGCCGGCGCGGTTCCGCGCTTCCCGCAGCAGCTTCCCATCGATCATGCCTTTGACCACGCCGTAGAGATTGAGTTGGAGCGCTTCCGGGCTCCACTTCTCCTCCGGCAGGACCTCCCGGGCGTAGGCGGCGACCTCGTCGCGGGTCACCGCCGTACCGTTGTATTCGGCCAGTTTCGCGGGCAGCGCCTCCCAGAGGGGCGGGGTTTCCGCCGCTCCGAGCGCCAGCACGCCGGCGAAAGCGAGGCCGAACAGAACTCTATTCATGCGTTTCCTTCTTCTTCCCCTTGGCGAGGCGATCGAGGAATTCACTGAGCTCCTGGAAGATCCGGTACAGGGCCGGAATGAAGGCGATACCGATCACCGTCGCCAGCAGCATCCCCCAGAAGGTGGTGACGCCGATGGCCTGGCGGCTGCCCGCGCCCGCGCCGGTGGCGATGAGCAACGGGAAGATACCGATGATGAAGCTCCAGGCGGTCATCAGCACCGCGCGGTACCGGTGACTGGCGCCGACGATCGCGGCGTCGAAGATCGACCTTCCCGACTGGCGCTCCTGCTTCGAGAATTCCACCATCAGAATGGCGTTCTTGTTGGCGATGCCGATCAGCATGACGAGACCGAGCTGGGCGTAGATGCTGAGCGACATATCCATCATCTTCAAGCCGAGGAAGCCGCCCAGGATGGCGATCATGATCGAGGTCATCACCGGCAGGGGGATGCTCCAGCTTTCATACTGGGCCACCAGGAAGAGGTAACCGAAGACGAAGGCAAGGATGAGCAGCTGGACGATACGCCCTTCGTTGCCGCGCTCCTGGTAGCTCATATCTACCCACTGGACGCTGTAGTTGGAGGGCAGCTTCTCTTTGACCACCTGCTCGATGCGGGCCATGAGCTGGCTGCTGCTGAAGCCGTCGTTCGCCTGGCTCTTGACCGAAGCCGACATCGCCATGTTGAAACGGCTGATCTGGCGCGGCCCGACCATGTAGGAGACTTCGGCGAGGGCATTCAAGGGAACCATGTTCCCGTCGTTCGACTGGATCAGGATCTGCTGGATGTCGCCGAGATTCGAACGCTCATCCTTGTCGGACTGGAGCTTCACCTTGAAGGTGTAGCCGCCGAGGTTGAAGTCGTTGACATAATAGGAAGCCAGCTTGGTCTGCAGGGTGTTGAACACCCGGCTGATCGGCACGTTCATCGACTCCGCCTTGGCCCGGTCGAGATTGAGGTAGAGCTGCGGCGTATTGGCGTTGAAGGAGCTGAACGCGTATTTCACTTCCGGCGACTCCGGACCGTTCAGCGCGCCCAGAACGGTATAGAGAGCATTCTGAAGTTCGCGGGGCGTCTGTCCGCCGGTGGCGCAGAGCTCGAAGGAGACGCCGCCGGTGACGCCGAGGCCCATGATGGCCGGCGGCTGGAAGGCGTTGACCTTGGCATCGGCGATGGTGGAACAGCTCTGGACCACCTTATCGAGAATCGCCCCCACGCTGAGGTCGGGGGTCTTGCGCTTGCTCCAGTCATCCAGCACCACGATCATCAGGCCGACGTTTTCGTCGGCGCCGGCGATGAAGCTGTAGCCGGCCACCGTCATCACGTCGCGAACGCCGGGAATCTGCTTCACCCGTTCGTAGGCCTCGCCGACCGCCGCTTCGCACCGGCTGAGGGTGGCTCCGGGCGGCAGTTCGATATCGACCATGACCGCGCCTTTATCTTCGGCGGGGAGGAAGGAGGTCTGCGTGTGCTTGAACATATACATGTTCGCCCACACCACGCCGCCGAACAGGAGGCCGGTCAGCAGCAGCCGCCGGGCCAGCAGCCGCGCAAAGAAGAGGAAAACGTTCTTCGAGCCGTCCAATCCCTTGTTGAAGCCGCGGAAGAGGAAATTCTTCTTGTGTCCGGCCGGACGGAGGATGGTCGCGCAGAGCGCCGGGCTCAGGGTCAGCGCGTTGACCGCCGAGAGGAGGAGCGCGATGCACATGGTCACCGAGAACTGAAGATAGATGGTCCCCACCATGCCGCCGTAGAAGGCGACGGGCGCGTAGATGGCGATGACCACCAGGGTTGTGGCGATCACCGCGCCGGTGATCTGCTTCATCGACTTATAGGTGGCCTCCTTGGGGGAGAGCCCTTCGGTTTCGATGATGCGCATACAGTTCTCGACCACCACGATGGCGTCGTCCACCAGGGAGCCGATCACCAGGATGAGGCCGAACATGGTCAGCACGTTGATCGAGAACCCGAGGGGAATGAGGAAGATGAAGGTACCGATGAGACTGACCGGGATCGCCAGCGTCGGAATCAGCGTCGCCCGCCAATCCTGCAGGAAGATGAAGGTGACCGCGACCACCAGCACCAGGGTGAAGATCAGCGTCTCGGCGATCTCCATCATGGTGACGCGGATGTAGTTGGTGGGGTCGTAGCCCATGATGTAGTCGACGCCGGGGGGAAAGTTCTTTTTCAGCTCTTCGAGCATGCTGTTGGCGGAACCGACCGCATTGAGCGCGTTCGCGTCGTCGTTGCGGTAGATCGCGATCGCCACCGACTGCTTGCCGTTGAAGCGGCTGCTGTCGCCGTAGCGTTCGGCGCCGAGTTCGATGCGGGCGATGTCGCCGAGCTTGGTGAGCTGGCCTTCCGAACCCGACTTGACGACGATTTCGGCGAATTCCTCGACGCTTTTGAGACGCCCAAGGGTGTTGATCTTGAGCTGGAGGTAGCGGTTGCTGTTCTCCGCCCCGATGCTGCCGGCGGCGGCCTGGACGTTCTGGGAACGGATGGCGGCGGTGATGTCTTCGGGCTTGATGCCGAGGGCGCTCATGCGCATCGGGTCGAGCCAGATGCGCATGGAGTAGTTGCGTTCGCCGAGGATGCTGACGTCGCTGATGCCGTCGATGCGGGCGAGTTCATCCTTGATGTTCATGCGGACGTAGTTGCAGAGCTCGATCTGCGAGAGCGAGCTGCCGTCGGTGAAGAAGGAGTAGAAGCCGAGGATGTCCCCCGACCGCTTGCGGGTCCGGACGCCGTTCTGGCGCACCTCTTCAGGGAGCAGGGGTTCGGCGCGGCTGACGGCGTTCTGGGCGTTGACCTGGGCGATGTCGGTGTCCGTTCCCGACTTGAAGGTCAAGGTCAGTTCGTAGTTGCCGGAGTTGCTGGAGGTCGAGGCGAAGTAGATGAGGTCCTCGAGGCCGTTCATTTCGGATTCAATGACGGCGGCGACGGTGTCGGTGATCTCCTGGGCGCTGGCGCCGGGGTAGGAGCAGGAAATCACGATGGTCGGCGGTGCGATTTCGGGGTATTCCGCGATCGGCGCCTGGAAGACGCAGAGCAGTCCCGCCAGCACCGTCACGATGGAGATGACGAACGCGAAACGCGGGCGTTCGATGAAAATATCGGAAATCATAGTGGATGGCGCCTCTTACTGTTTCGCCGGAATGGCGTTGACTTTCTGGGTGGGAATCGCCTTATGCGTCCCTTCGACGATGACCGATTCCCCTTCCTTCAGCCCTTCGCTGACCAGCTGGCGGTTGCCGACGATGGGGCCGAACTTGACATCGCGCCGTCCGACCGTTCCCTCTTTGTCGACGACGTAGATATAGGTCGCCTCGCCGTCGGTGAGGATCGCCGACAGGGGAACCGCCGGGAACTTCTCCGCCGTGGCCTTCGAGGTCAGCACGGTCACCAGTCCGCCCGGAATCAGGCGTTCGTCGTCGTTCTCGAAGGAGGCCCAGACCTTGATCGTACTGGTCGCGGAATCGACCTTGTTGCTGACCAGCGCCACTTTACCCTCTTTCGCGTAGAGCTTCCCATCCGCCAGGCGGACCCGGATGCGCCCCGATTTGCGGATCTCGTCGATGCTGCCCTGGAACATGGCGTTGAAATCGCGTTCGCTGAGCGCGAAAACCGCATACACCGGATGCGTCTGCACCACGGTCACCAGGCTCCCGGTGGCCGGCGTCACATAGTTGCCGACCGACAGCAAAGCCTTGCCGACCCGGCCCTTGATGGGCGAGTAGATTTTGGTGTAGGAGAAGTTGTTCTCGGCTTCCAGCAGCGTCGCCTCCGACTCGGCCACCTTCGCTTTCGAGAGGTTGTAGAGGCGGTTGGCGTCGTCATACGTGCTTTTCGACACGGCGTTCTGCTCGGTCAGCGTGGCCTGGCGGTCGAAGTTGATCTTGGCATAAACGAGTTCGGCCTTGTTCTGGTCGAGCTTGGCCCGGGCGGCCATCACCTGGGCGCGATAGGAGGTATCCTCGAGTTCGAAGAGAAGCTGGCCGGCCTCGACCATGTCGCCCTCCTTGAACTTGCAGGAGACGATGTTGCCGCTGATGCGGGGACTCAAAGCGACCTCTTCAATGGCCTCGATGCGGCCCGGCGTGCTGCGGATGGCGGTGGCTTCCACCATTTCGGCGGTGATGACGCCGACCGTGGGAGCAGGAGCTCCGCCCGGACCCGCGGCCGCGAGCGTGAAGGAGCCGGTGAGTGCCGCCAGGAGGATCGCCCCGGCAATTTCTTTGGAAACAAACGAATTACGCATTTTTGTATTTTTCTCCCTGTTGAGATAATTGACTGTAGAATGCTTGCAGTGCGGTAAAGAGTCTCTCTCCCTCGTCCGGAGGAAAGACTGCGAGACTGTCGCGGATGATCCGGTCGAGCGCGTCGCCGGCTTCGCTGATCGCCTGCCGCCCCTCGGCCGACAACCGGATGCGGACGCTGCGCCGGTCCTCCTCGGAGATGTGCCGCTCCAGGCACTTCTTGCGGACCAACGACTCCACCATGGCCGACACCGCGCCCGAAGTAAGCCGCATGGCGTCGGCCAGCTCTTTCAAGCTGATCCCCTCCGGCCGCTCCTCGGTCAAAATCGAAACCCGCTTAATCAGCTGTTTCTGACGGGTGGTCAGATCCATGGCGACCTCGTAGTCGCCCAGTGGACGCGCTTCCAGAACCGAATCCCGAAGAAGATCCGTGATCTCGAAGATCAATCGCCAAAGTCTATGTTCCGCCGGTTTTGACTGCATGAAAAAAAACCATCGTTATTATTTGATGGGTTATACAATATCACAGCTTTAATAATTTACAAATCCTAATTACTTCAATAGGCTTCATTTTACGTTATAATTGCCGAAAGTACGGTTTTCTCCGGGGCGGGCCGCCCCAGCGAGAACCGTCGTTATACTCAATCAGGGTGAAAACTTGAATTCTTTTTGATCGCTTTGAATGTATTTTTTCCTTTTGTCCTCGCGCGATACTCTGTATCGCTCTGCGGGAAAAGAAAAAAATCCGTGCCAAAGCAACTCAAAAATAATTTCAAGTTTTCACCCTGATTGAGTATAAACCGCATGAGTTATTGAATTTTGTAATTCGTAATTTCAGGTAAACAAAAGGACCCGGTTTTCACCGGGTCCTTTTGTTTACCTGAGAGTGGGGAAAGCTTATTCAGCTTTCGTCTCTTCGGCCTTGGCTTCGACGGGGTTGCCCTCGACCAGCTCAAGGATGCACATTTCGGCGGCGTCGCCGCGACGTTTCCCGAGTTTCAGGATGCGGGTGTATCCGCCTTCGCGTCCCTCGTAGCTGGGGGCGATTTCGGCGAAGAGCATTTTGACCGCATCTTTGTCGCGCAGCTTGGAAACCGCGAGGCGGCGGCGGTGAAGATCGCCTTTTTTGCCCATGGTGATCAGCTTTTCAGCGAACCGGCGGGCCTCTTTGGCTTTGACCAGGGTGGTCTCGATCTTGCCGTTCATGAACAGGCCGCTGACCATATTGGCAAGCATCGAGCGGCGATGAGCGCTGGAACGGCCGACTTTGAAGGTGTCTACTTTGTGGCGCATATTACTTACTTTCTTCCGATTCGGACCGGACCTTGACCGACTCCGCTTCCAGAGCGGACATCAGCCGGTCGCTGAAGGTCATTCCCAATTCCAGCCCGTATTTTTCAATTTTCTCTTTGATCTCGTCGAGCGACTTCTTGCCGAAGTTGCGGTATTTCAGCATCCGGCTCTCCGTCTTGGTGCAGAGTTCGCCGATCAGCTTGATGTTGGCGCTGTTGAGACAGTTCATCGCCCGCACCGAGAGATCGAGAATCTCGACATCCTGCGAGAGCAGCTTGAACATTTTGTTCTCTTCTTCGCTCAGCACCACGTCGCGCTCGACCACCTGGTTGCCCATGAAGGGCTGGAGGTGATCGCGGAGAATCCGCGCCGCCTCTTCCAGGGCGTTCTGCGGCGTGATCCGGCCGTCGGTCCAGATTTCCAGCTCAAGGCTGTCCATCTCGGTCTCTTCACCGACGCGCGCCGCGCCGACCTGATAGTTGACACGGGTCACCGGGCTGAAAAGGCAGTCCACGGGGATCGTCCCGATGGGACGCGCCGCGGTGTTCTTCTCGGCCGGGAGGTACCCCTTGCCGCGCATCACTTCGATCTCCGCCCGGAACGGCTGGGATTTGTCGAGGGTGCAGATCTCCTGCTCGGGGTTCAGCACTTCAACCGTACTGTCGCAGACGATGTCGGCGGCGGTGACCTTGCCGGCCTTGTCGCGACGGATCTCCAGCATCTTCGGACCTTCCGCATGCAGATTGAGCCGCACCCGCTTCAGGTTCAGAACGATCTCGGTGATATCCTCGACCACATTATCGAGCGTATCGAACTCGTGTTTCGCGCCGTCAATGCGCACCGAGCAGATCGCCGTTCCCTCCAACGAAGAAAGCAGCACACGGCGCAGCGAGTTGCCCAGCGTATGCCCGAAGCCGCTCTGAAAAGGCGCCGCGATGAATTTCGCGTAGTTTTCAGTGGCGCTCGAATCGTCTACGACGATCGATTTAGGCATCGGGAAACCGATTGCAGCAGTCATATTATTCCTCCACTATTGATTATGCTTTTCAGCACTCTTGCTCATCCGGTTTTCCGGCAGATGAATGCCGGAAAGCCGCCCCACAGGGCGGCCATGCGAATTCGTCAGACGCGGCGGCGTTTCGGAGGACGGCAGCCGTTGTGCGGAACCGGCGTGATATCCTTGATGGTGCTGATTTCAATACCGGCGGCGGCGATACCGCGGACGGCCGATTCACGGCCGGCGCCCGGTCCCTTGATGCGGACTTCGACTTCCTTCATGCCCATGAGCTGCGCCTTCTTGGCCGCATCGCCGGCAATCACCTGCGCCGCGTAAGCGGTGCTCTTGCGCGAACCCTTGAAGCCGTTCTTGCCGCCGGTGGACCAGCAGAGAACGTTGCCGTGAAGGTCGGTGAAAGTCACCTTGGTGTTGTTGAAAGAGGCCAGCACATAAGCAATGCCGGCCGGAATATGACGACCGCTCTTGGCGCGCTTCGACGCGGCGGGAGCGCTCTCGGCGGCAGGAACGTCAGCCGCTTCGACTTTTTTTACTTCTTCAGCCATGATATGATGATTTCCCAATGGATGATTTGTTCTCGATTTCGAAGGAGACCGCCGCCCTCGTCAGGCGGCCGGAAACCGCGAAAGCTTACGCCTTCGCCGCCAGACGGCGCTGGGTTTTGTCGCGGATTGCGCCGATGGTGATCTTCTTGCCCTTGCGGGTACGGGCGTTGGTCTTGGTGCGCTGGCCGCGGACCGGCAGACTGCGGCGGTGACGGATGCCGCGATAGCTGCCGATCTGCTGGAGACGGCGGATGTCCGCAGCCACCTGCCGGCGGAGGTCGCCTTCCACCACATACACATCCTGCAGCAGCTTGGTGATGCTGGCGATCTGGTCGGGGGTCAGGTCTTTGGCTTTGAGGTTGGGGTCGATGCCGACCCGTTCGATGATTTCGACCGCAATCGCCGGACCGATGCCGTAAAGGTATTGCAGCGAGTATTCCACCCGCTTGTTGCCGGGAATGTCCACACCGATGATACGAGGCATATTTCTTTCCTAACGCTTCTTGAGGTTAAAGGTTCTCAGCCCTGGCGCTGCTTGTGACGGACGTCGCGCGAGCAAATGACGCGGATGACGCCGTTCCGTTTGATGATCTGGCAGAATTCGCATCTGCGTTTGACCGAAGCTCTGACTTTCATGACTTTCAAGATCCCCTGGTTGCCGTTCTAAACGAACCCTAAGTAAACAAAACACAGGCAAAGCGTCGCCCATCCGCTCCCGGCTTTTATTCAAAAAAACCGTCCCCGGATACTGGTGACAACACTAAGCTTGGACCTGCCTGCGGAATCCGTCTCACGAGCGGTGGAAAGCGATATGAGTCGATTCCCGCTTATTTTCGGTCTTGTAAAATACATCCGGGAATCAAAAAATGCAAACACGAAAAACCGAATCCAGCCCGTTTTTTTGATTTTTTTCGCAATATGCTAAAAGATGAGCGGTAAAACATTTGGATTTTGCAAATGCGGCGCTATAGTAAATTCTTTTGGAACCGTTATAGTTCCGGGGACATGGGAAATTGCATATGGGAATGGTTTTCATTCAGGCGCGCAGAGGCGGCCGGGACAGCATCGTCACCGGCGCCGCCGTCTTTCTCGGCATCCTCGCCGCCGACGACGGGGAGCGCTTCCAGCTCAATGAACATACCCTGCTCCGCCTCGGCATTCTCCTCTCGGTGGGCATTTTATTGCCGGTGCTGGCGGGCATGGCGGGCTCCCTCTTCCTGCCCGAAGAGGAGTCGGAAAACCGCTTCCAATCGCCCGTCGCCCGAAAGCGGGAACGCTCCTCACGCGTCTTCCTCGGTGTCATACTGCTGGCCCTGACGCTCGGGCTCTCCTACCTCGTCAATCAACTGACGCTGTCGGCGCTGGTGTTCGGCGCCGGATGCGCCTTCGCCGGATTGTTCGCCGCGCAGATCCCCATCCTGGCGAGCCTCGCCTATGCCTTCTTCGTCTGGTTCGGCGTCCTCTACGGCTTCCTCTGGACCGGCGATTACGAAACCCGGCTGCCGGCGGCGGAGCTGGCCCCTCTCACTTTCGGCATACTCTCCGCCGCCTTCTCCCTCGACTGGCGGAGCCTCCACCGGGAAGCTTTCTGGCGCGGACTCCTCTTCACCCTCCTCAACGCCGCCATCGCGCTGGCGCTGACCCCCTGGGCGGCACACCGCCCGAGTTATCTGGCCGGCTGGATAGCGGTCTCCTCCCTCAGCCTCGTCATGGCGCTGGCCGGCAAACGGGGCGCGTCCCGCCACCTCTATCAACTCGGAGGATTGCAGATCCTGCTCTTTGCCTCCCTCATCTGGCCGCCGGCGCTGCTTGCCGGCATCCCGGTGATCCTGGCGGAAGAGCTGCTGCAGCTGACATTCCGGCTGGCGGTAAAAGAGAAGAAAATCAACTGATACGGTTTTTTACTCCTTGCATAACCGCCGTTGCGGCGCTATATTCCAAAATTCGGTTGTTCCCGGTGTGCCCGGAGACGGGCCGGCCCGAGTGGGGCCGGAGTCACCCGCAGGTCGTCAGTGGCCGCTTCGGCATCGCGGACAAAAACAGAAAAAGGTTCCAAAATGGCAGAAGTAATTCTGGAAAACGTCTGGAAAATCTATGACGGCGACGTGGTTGCCGTCAAAGAAGTCCATCTCGAAATCAAAGACCGCGAATTCATGGTTCTCGTCGGTCCCTCCGGCTGCGGTAAATCCACCACGCTGCGCATGATCGCCGGCCTGGAAGAGATCTCCCGCGGCACCATCAAGATCGGCGACCGGGTGGTCAACAACGTCGCCCCCAAGGACCGCGACATCGCGATGGTGTTCCAGAACTACGCCCTGTATCCCCATATGAGCGTCTACGACAATATGGCGTTCGGACTCAAGCTCCGCAACTTCTCGAAGGCGGACATCCAGGCCCGCGTGATGGAAGCGGCCAAGATCCTCGGCCTCGAAGAGTACCTCGACCGCCGCCCGAAGCAGCTCTCCGGCGGACAGCGCCAGCGCGTCGCCGTCGGCCGCGCCATCGTCCGCAAGCCCAAGGCCTTCCTCTTCGACGAACCGCTGTCGAACCTCGACGCCAAGATGCGCGTCCAGATGCGGACGGAAATTTCGAAGCTCCACCAGCACCTCGAAAGCACCATGATCTACGTCACCCACGACCAGACCGAGGCGATGACCATGGGCGACCGCATCTGCGTGATGAAGGACGGCCTTATCCAGCAGGTCGCCGCGCCGATCGAGCTCTACGACAACCCCTGCAACAAATTCGTGGCCGGCTTCATCGGCACCCCGCCGATGAACTTCTTCGACGGCCGCCTCGAAGTCAAGAACGGCAAGCTGATGTTCGTCGAACCCGGCTTTGAATTCGTCATTCCCGACTCCTGGAAGGCCCGCCTCGAACCGTTCACCAACAAGGCGGTCACCTTCGGCGTCCGTCCCGAGGATATCGGCGCCAAGCAGGCCGAGGACAACCCCGAAATGCCCCGCGTCAACGCCAAGGTCGAGGTCATCGAACCGATGGGTTCGGAGAGCTTCGTTTACCTCAATACCGGCGACAACTCCTTTATCGCCCGGGTCGATCCGCACCGCAAGATGAGCGTCGGCCAGACTGTCGGCTTCGCCATCTACCTGCCGAACGCTCACGTGTTCGACGCGGAGACGGAGAAAACCATCATCTGATGGAGAAGGCGGGGCGCTCCCCCTGAAAAAAGGAGCGCCCCCGCCGCCCCGCACCATGAGAGAACTGCTGCATCGCGAATACCGGAGCCAACGCGCTTTTCGGAACTATCTCGACTTCTATACCGAGTACCGATGGCGGTTCGTCTTCGTGTGGCTGATGTATCTCGTCAAGGCGGCGCCGGTCTACGTGATTCCGGTGCTGACGGCCGAAGTCGTCAATATGATCACCGACGGCTCGCTCGCGCCGGAAACCTTCTTCAACCGTCTCTACTGGATTCTCGGCGTCGGCGTGGTGCTCATCGCCCAGAACGTGCCGACCCACGTCTACTATGTCTGGCTGCTCAGCGTCCCCTGCCGGGACGTGGAACGCAAGCTCCGTTCGGCGCTCTGCATCCGCTTCCAGCACCTGTCGATCCCCTACCATACCTCGACCAAGCTCGGCGAACTCCAGAATAAGGTGACCCGCGACGTCGAAGGGATCGAGAACATGACCCGGATGCTGCTCGATACCACCCCGGGCATCGTCTATACCCTCTTAACCGCAGTGGCGGTAACGCTTTACAAGGCCCCCTGGTTCGTCCTCTTCTATGTGGCGGTGGTGCCGCTGGCGGTGATGCTCTTCATCGCCATCCGCAAGAGCATGGTGCAGCGCAACCGCGACTTCCGCCGGAGCATCGAGGAGATGTCCGGCAAAGTGACCGAAATGATCCGCCTGATCCCGATCACCCGCGCCCACCACGTCGAAGAGCTCGAGCTGAACCGGGTCAACGAACGACTCGACAAAATCCGTCAAAGCGGCCTGCGGGTCGATTACATCAACTCGGTCTTCGGCTCGATCAACTGGGTGCTCTTGATGCTGTTCAACCTGGTGACGCTGGTGTTGATCGCCATCCTCTACAAGAAGGATGTTCTGCATATCGGCATCGGCGACATCGGCCTTCTCACCGGCTACTTCGGCACCATCACCACCACCGTATTGCACGCGATGAACTGCTTCCCCGCCATCACCAAGGGGCTGGAGTCGGTGAAATCGATCGGCGAAGTCCTGGAGTGCCCGGATATCGAGCTCAACAATGACAAGCCCTGCATCACCGAGGTGAAGGGGGATTTCCGTTTCGATAAGATCAGCTTCCGCTACCCCGGCAGCGAAACGGCGGCGCTGCATGACTTCGACCTCCATGTCTCACCCGGGGAGACGGTCGCCTTCGTCGGTCCGTCGGGCGCGGGCAAGTCGACGGTGGCGAACCTGGTGATCGGTTTCATCCGGCCCTGCGAAGGGCGCATTCTCCTTGACGGACGGGATATGAATGAACTCGACCTCCGCAGCTACCGCACCTTTATCTCAGTGGTCACCCAGGAGACGCTGCTCTTCGACGGCACCATCCGCGAGAACATCTGCTACGGGGTCAACCCCAACGAATTCGAACTGATGGATGCGATCCGCGACGCCGACCTCCTCACCCTCATCGAATCGCTGCCGGAAGGGTTGAACACCCGCGTCCGGGAGGGGGGCAGCCGCTTCTCGGGCGGCCAGAAGCAGCGCATCGCCATCGCCCGCGCACTGCTGCGCGACCCCCGGGTATTGATTCTGGATGAAGCCACCAGCGCGCTCGACGTGGATTCCGAAGCGCAGATCAAAGCGGCGCTCGACCGGCTGGTCAAAGGCCGGACCACCTTCGTCATCGCCCACCGCCTCTCGACCGTCCGCTCGGCGGATCGGATCGTGGTGATGGATAAAGGCCGCATCGCCGAAATCGGCAAGCATGACGAGTTAGTTGCCCAAGGCGGCATTTACGCAGAGATGTACCGCAAGTTCACCCATGAATAGGAGTCGTACCATGAAGATCAAAATTCTCGGTTTTGACGCGAGTCCGCGCCGCAACAGCAATTCGGGGGCCCTGCTGGCCGCCTCTTTCGCCACCGCCGACCGGAAGCTCGGGGGCGGCGTCATCGAGTCCGAAATCATCCACCTCCGCGACCGCGACATCAAGCACTGTCTCGCCTGCGGCGTCTGCGGCAAACGCAAAGACACCGGCGAATTCATCCCCTGCGTCGAATCGGACGACATGACGGAAATCCTGGCAAAAATGTGCGCCGCCGACGGCATCATCGTCGCCACCCCCGTCTACTTCGGCCTCCCCTCGGACCTCTTCAGCAAATTCATCATGCGCACCCGGGTGCTGCGCCATCAGGATTTCAAACTGGCCAATAAGCCGGTAGCCGTCATGGCCACCGCGGGACGACGCTCCGGCGGTGCGGAAACCACCATCATCGCCACCTGGCTCCCCTTCATCCGTCACGGCTGTCTCATCGTCGGCAACGGCGACCAGACCTGTCAGTACGGAACCATGGGCTGGGCAGGTCCGGCAGGTCACATCCTCTCCGACGAATGGGGTCTGGAACAAGGCGAACAGACCGTTCGCCGCATCTACGAAGTCGCCTCTCTGACCAAAGCCGGGCGCGAAGCTCTGGGCGGAGCCAGTACCCCTATGAAATTCTCTTACACTTCCGGCAACCGTCCGCACTGATTTTTATAGTGATAGGGCTTAATGACGGTTCTCGCTGGGCCAGCCTGGCCCAGACCCCCCGGCGGGCTCCGCCCTGCACCCGCAAGGGCTACTGCCCTTGACCCCGGCACTCGGGGGAACCTCCAAACGGCATCAGTCGGCCACTCTCCCCGCTTTTTTGCGGGGAGAGGGCAAGCGACTGAAACCGTTTGGCGCCAGGGGGCTCCGCGCCCCCTGGACCCTCGGCAGGACGGGGGTCCTGCACCCTGGCCGA
>JAVBRV010000520.1:0-5948 GCA_031547585.1 Victivallaceae bacterium | reverse complement strand
CTACGCAAAGAGGGCCTGCCGCTCTACGAAGCGGTGATCGAGAGCGGAACCCGCCGTTTCCGCGCGGTGGTGCTGACCACGGCCACGACGCTTCTCGGCCTCTTCCCCCTCCTCATCTCCACTGGAATCGGCGCGGAGATCCAGCGCCCCCTCGCCATCATCGTAGTCTTCGGCCTCGCCAGCTCAACCTTGCTGACGCTGTTCTTCCTCCCCGCCCTCTACTACGAAATCGAGCGCCGCTTCACCAAACCATAAAAAACACCACCCGGCCCCGGAGAATAATTCCGGAGCCGGGTGGCGATAATGAGAGATGATATCTGATTTCGATTATATTATCGGCTTCTGATTTTCTGAAACAATGCCACTCCTTTGGCTGCGAGCCGGTACTTTTGACGCGGATGTCTCGGGGTTTCCGGGTAAAGCGGCGAGACATAACCGGCGCGGATCGCCGAAGTCAAATAGTTTTTTACCAAATTCTCACGGTCGCGCAGATTCAACGCCGCAAGCATTTCCCGGATAGACAGCAGCTCCTCACCCAGCGCCCGAACCAGCTGAAGAATATTGGGATCATCCGTCGTCAGCTCATCGGGAGCTTGCCGGGTACTTGTCGGGTGCTTGCCGGGTATTTGCCCGGCGGGAGTATTTTGATTTTGCCATTCATCCGGCGCGTCAATTCGCAAAAGACGATTTTTCAATACGTTTTGTTCGCCCAGCAGCAGGTTGCGAAAGAATCGTTCCAGATATTTTAAATCCGGTTCGATGTTTTTCTGATAATTCCGATAGTTTGCCCGCACCAGGGCATTGCGAAAATACCAGGCGTTATCGGCGAAAATATCATTGTTGACGTTGAACCCCATTGCGCGAAGATATTTGATCGTGAACACAGCGGTCGTGCGAGTGTTGCCCTCTCCGAACGCATGGATCTGCCACAGTCCGGAGACGAACTTTGTGATATGCTTTGTCAGCGCATCGGCAGAAAGCCCTTTGTAGTCAAATTTCGATTCCTGATCGAAATCGTATTCCAGCGTCGGCAACAGTTCCGCCGCGCTGGCATACAGAACGGTATCGCCGTGAAGCACCCATTCTTTTTTAGTTATGTTGTAATCCCGAAGCTGCCCGGCAAAGTTGAGTACTCCGTCAAATATCCGGCGATGGATGGAAATATAGCCGATGGGCGAAAACGTGAAAGTCTTTTCATTCAGCAGCCGGGTGATATTGGCGGACACCTTGTCCGCTTCCTCCGTTCCGTTCTCCTCCGGCGTGCGCTCCGGTTTGCTTTGGTAATAACTGTCGATCAGGTATTTGACATCATCAATGGAGATATCGCCCTCGATATGCCGTTTCGCGGTCTCGACCAAATACGGAGATGGCGTCAACCCGTCAACCGCCTGCAAGCCGATGGCGGTTTTCCATGATTCCGCCCGTTCACGCAAAAGCGGCTCGCCTTGCCGCAGATACTCGTCAAAATCATGTTTTCGGTTGGATTCGTCGTTTTTCATCGGTCGAGCCTCCTTTCTCAGACAAGCATCTTTTCAGGGCAGGATTTTTTGATTTGCGGCGACCTCTTCAAGGAGAAAGAAAGGGGTAGTTTCAATATTTCTGAGGTTTAAAGTGGTACCAGGGACGGGAGTCGAACCCGCAAGGTCGTAACCGCTTGATTTTAAGTCAAGTGCGTATGCCATTCCGCCACCCTGGCGCATTGTGTACTTACAAAAACGGCGGCCATTCGGCCGCCGTTCTTTTGTCGGAAAATCCCTTAGAGGGAGATCGCTTCGACCGGGCACTCGCCGACGCAGGCGCCGCAATCAATGCAGTCCGCGCTCACTTCAGCCTTGCCGTCAACCATCGCAATCGCGCTCACGGGGCAGGCGCCCACGCAGGATTCGCAACCCGTGCAAGTTTCTTTGTCAATCTTAGCAGCCATCTTTCTACCTCCTTCATTGGTTATGTGAAAGCCAGTTTTTGTAACCTGTCTCGTTACTGTACTCCCGCAAATATAGCCGAACTTCCCCCGCTTGTCAAGAAAAAATACCGACAATCCGGCGAAATTCTTCTTCCGATCAAGAGCGCCTCTCAGGTCAGTGGCGCGAAAACTCCCTCCACCGCGCCCGCCAGCGCCTCCGGGGCCACCGCCATGTTCACCCCCACCCGGCCCGCCGACACCCAGATCCGGTCGTAGAGGATCGCGCTCTCATCGAGGAACGTCGGCAAGGCGCGCTTCATCCCCACCGGCGAACAGCCGCCGTGAACATAGCCCGTCAGCCCCAGCAGCTTCGCCGAAGCCAGCATCGCCACGCTCTTCAGCCCCGCCGCCTTCGCCGCGCGTTTCAAATTGAGCTCGGCGGTCCCGGGGATCACGAAGACATAGTGCTCCCCGTCGGCCCCCTCGGTCACCAGCGTCTTAAACACCTGTTCCGGGGGAACGCCCAGTTTTTCGGCCACCGAACGGGCGTCGATCCGCCCGTCGGCCACCGGATAGCTGAAAAGTTCGCAACCGACCCCCGCGCTCTCGAGCAACCGGGCCGCATTCGTTTTCGTTTCGTTCGTATTCATAGCCGCCCAATATAATCCGAAAAGAGATGTTTTTCAAGAGAAAACGCTTGCTTTCTTCGCCAAACATGCTACAGTATAGTCAATTGCATCTGAAAAAGACAATGATCGACTCCAGGTTGATGTTTTGTGGAATTCGGTCGCTATCAGCATCCGGGGAAGGCTCCGGGGGTTGATACCGGGATTCCGCAACATCGGGGAGATCCGCTCCCGCCGGTCCGCCATTCGTCTTTTTCGACAGCTCTGTCTTGAAAGGACGAATTACTATGGCTGAAGAAAAAATCGTTTTCCAGTTCGACGGCGATCGGACGATGGAAATCTCCACCGGCAAAATGGCCGGGCTCGCCAACGGCTCCTGCCTGGTCCGCCTCGGCGACACCATCGTGCTCAGCGCGGTCTGCTCCGGCGAACCCCGCGAAGGCACCGACTTCTTCCCCTTGCAGGTCGACTATCGCGAAAAGTACTCCGCGGCGGGCAAGTTCCCCGGCGGCTACATCAAGCGTGAAGGCCGCCCCTCCACCAAGGAGATCCTGACCTGCCGCATGACCGACCGGCCCATCCGGCCGCTCTTCCCCGACTACTTCTTCCACGAAGTGCAGATTTCCGCCGTGCTGCTCTCCGCCGACGGCGTCAATGAGCCGGACGTGCTGACCATGCTCGGCGCTTCCGCCTGCCTCATGCTCTCCGACCTGCCCTTCAAGGGTCCGATCGGCGCGGTCCGCGTCGGCCGGGTCGACGGCAAGCTGCTGATCAACCCCACCCGCGAAGAGATGGCCAAAAGCACCCTCGAACTCGTCTACGCCGGTCTCCCCGACGAAGTCATCATGATCGAAGGCGAATCCGACTTCATCAGCGAAGCCGAGATGCGCGAAGCCCTGCTTCTCGCCAACGAGGCGGTTAAAAAGCAGTGCGCCGCCCAGATCGAACTGGCCGCCCGCGCCGGACGCGCCAAGAAAGAATACAAGCTGTTCCCGGTTCCCGCCGCGCTCAAGAAGGGCCTCGAGGATTTCTGCAGCGCCCGCATCGAGGCGGCTTGCACCGTTCCCGGCAAAGAGGACCGTCTCGGCGTTCTCGACCAGCTTCGCGCCGACGCCCGCAAAGCGATTCGCGCCGACTTCGCCGAAATGAGCGACGGCGACTTCGCGCTGGAAACCGCCAAGGGCTTCGACGACCTGGTGCGGACCACCACCCGCAACGTCATCCTGAAGAAGCAGTTCCGCCCCGACGGGCGTTCGACCACCGCCATCCGGCCGCTCTCGGCCGAGGTCGGCGTGCTCCCCGTGGTCCACGGCACCGGCCTCTTCTCCCGCGGTGAGACCCAGGCGCTGGTGCTGGCGACCCTCGGCAACGAGAAGGACGCCCAGGAAGCCGACGACCTCACCGGTACCACCGGCAGCAGCATCAAGCGCTTCTACCTTCACTACAACTTCCCGAACTTCAGCGTCGGCGAAGTCGGCCGGATCACCGGTCCCGGCCGCCGCGAAATCGGTCACGGCAACCTGGCGGAACGCTCAGTGGCCAAGGTGGTTCCGGCGGACTTCCCCTACGTCGTCCGCTGCGTTTCCGAAATCATGAGCTCCAACGGTTCGACCTCGATGGCCTCGGTCTGCGGCGCTACGCTGGCCCTGATGGATGCGGGCGTGCCGATCAAGGCCCCCGTGGCCGGGATCAGCTGCGGCCTCGTCACCGGCGACGACGGCGAGCGCATGCTGCTCAGCGACATCATCGGCGCTGAAGACCACTTCGGCGACATGGACTTCAAGGTCTGCGGCACCCGCGACGGCATCACCGGCTTCCAACTCGACCTCAAGCTGCCGGGCATTCCGATCGACCTCCTCTGCGAGGCGATGGAGCGCAACCGGATCGCCCGGCTCCAGATCCTCGACGTGATGGACAGCTGCATCTCCGCGCCGCGCGCCGAGATCAGCGAGCGCGCCCCGCGCCTCGAAGTGATCCAGATCAACCCCGAGAAAATCGGCGCCCTGATCGGCCCCGGCGGCAAGAACATCCGCGCCATCACCGACGAGACCGGCACCAGCATCGACATCGACGACAGCGGCACCGTCAAGATCATGGCTCCCGACAAGGAGCACCTCGAAGCGGCCAAAGCCCGGATCCTCGGCAGTACCGCCGAAGCGGAGATCGGCAAGATCTACCGCGGCAAGGTGGTGACCATCCGCGACTTCGGTGCCTTCGTCGAAATCCTGCCGGGCCTGGATGGTCTGCTCCACATTTCGGAGATGGCCGACTACCGCGTCAACAAGGTGACCGACATCTGCGAAGAGGGTCAGCTGGTCACGGTGAAGGTGATCGACATCGACCAGGCGGGCAAGATCCGCCTCAGCCGCAAAGCGGCTCTGAAGGAGATGGGCGAGTAAAACCGCTCTCTTCCCTATAATAAAGACAGCCTCCCGCCTCAGCCGGCCAACGCCGATGACGGGAGGCTTTTTTATGCCGCGAATCTCGATTTTTGTTCGGAATTCCTCTCTAAAAGACGCTCCATCAAGGATTTTTCAAGGATTTTTTCAAAAAAAATGCGCCGACCTATTGACAATGGCTATTTTTTTGGTATAATATTAGATAAGTGTTAGAAAAACGGACAACTAAAAAAATCGTAGATACTTGAACCTGTATGACTTGACATCTTGCCAACACTGACACCGTCCTCCGATTGCGAGGGGCGATCAGAATAATCTCGCCGGCGATTCCCGACTGTACCCAAATTCCTGTACTTCCCCAAACGGTTCGGCCTTGCTGTGAAGAGAGCGAAGTGAAAAAATCAACCAATCAGGGGAATTACAGGGTAAGCATTTCCGGAAGACCCGGGAGAACATGAAGTCTGAGAAAGGAAGAGAAGAGGATGAACATCTACGTGGGTAACCTGCCGTACGGCATCGACCGTGACGAACTGAAGGCCAAATTCGGTGAGTTCGGCGAAGTCAGCACTGCCCGGATCGTTACCGACCGTGAGACCAACCGTTCCAAGGGTTTCGGCTTCGTCGAAATGCCCAACGACGCCGAAGCGCGCAAGGCGATTGAAGCGATGAACGGCCAGGACCTCGGCGGCCGCAAAGCCGTGGTCAATGAAGCCCGTCCCCGTGAAGAGCGTCCCGCCGGCGGCGGTGGCGGTTTCGGCGGCGGCGGCGAACGTCGTGGCGGATTCGGCGGCGGCGAGCGTCGCGGCGGATTCGGCGGCGGTCGCGAAGGCGGTGGCGGCGGCAATCGCTGGTAATCAGCTCAAAGCTCAAAAGGGCGCTTCCCGTAAAGGAAGCGCCCTTTTTTCGTGCTTTGCTTCTTATTCCAATTATAAGTCAAATTGAGGATGAGATTTTTGATGATTGTGGAATTGCGGGAACGTCGGAAGTCGTTGCCGCTACCAGAGGTAACGGCAATGATTT
>JAVBRV010000307.1:0-10148 GCA_031547585.1 Victivallaceae bacterium | reverse complement strand
TTCCTCCTCTGGTGGGTGCTGGGGGCGGCCCCACCACCCCTCGTTCCCCCCACGCCAACTACGCGCCCGCCCCCCCTTCCCCCAAGTCCCACGCATTTTTATGAAACAAGGGTGGGGATGCGGAGGGTGAAGTCGGCGCGGATGGTTTCGAGGTGGGTGCCGTGGCCGGAGCCGGGGTCGAAGGCGGGGTTGGTGAGGGTGGTGATGGAGGAGAAGGTGACGGGGGGGATTTGTTTCCATCGGATGGGGAGGGTGTTGCACCATTGATTGGTGGTTTTGATGAGTTTTGTGCGGTCGTCGCTGATGCCGATGATGCGGAGGGTGAAGTTGGTATGTTGCCAATGATTGCCGGGGGTGATTCCGGCGATTTTGATGAGGAAGCCGAAGTGTACTTCGGGGCGGAAGGCGCCGATGTAGAGTTCGTTTTCGTTGATATTGGTTTGTTCGCGGAAGAGTTGCGCGAAGGCTTTTTCGACGGTGTCGGGGTCGATGGAGCTGCGGAGGGCGAGTCGTTCGGCGTTGCTGAGCCGTTCGGCCTGCCGCCAGTCGGAGCGGATGGGGTCTGACATGGGGGTGGGTTCCTTATGTATTACGCTGAAAAGTGGTTAATCCGATAGACGAGAGGGTATCTGACCGGGCGCGAGTAACAAACGGTTTCCGGCTGCGGCTTCGCGCGCTGGGCTCATAAAAAGGCAGGCTTTGCCGCCTTTTTATGGCAGCGCTCCGCCGACCGGTACTGCCTCTTATTCGATTTCGCTTGCCGAAAGTTCTTTTCGGCGAGCGACCAGCGCTGTCCGCGCGCTGGACTGCGTCCCGGCTCGGCCGGGTGCGCACGGTTGCTTCGCAACCTATATTTTAAAAATTTATTTTATGATGATGCCGGTGAAATGGAGTTCGCCGTGGGTGGTCATGGTTTCATCGTCGTCTTCAATTTTGCTGTTCTTCACGAGGAGGGCGGCGAAGGCGACGCCGCCGATACTCAAGCTGTACCGGGGGAAAACTTTCTCCAATCGGCTCAGCGCCGAGAGGGCGGTGTCGCGGCGGAGCTTGCGCCATTCGAGGAGGAAGGCGAGGGTGCGGAGTTCGCCGGTTTCATCGGCTTCTTCGCCGGTGAAGCGGATGCCGAAGGGTTTGACCGCGCCGTCATCGGGACCTTCGGAGAGATCGACGAATTCGTCCAATCCGGAGGCGGCGACGAAGTAATCATCCATGGCCTGTTCGAGGGCGGCGAAATCGATCGGACTGGCGGCGAGGCGGATGGTATTCCCCGGCAGGTCGCCTGAATTGGGGCGGGAACGCGTGAGGTCGACGGAGAGATCGATCAGCAGTTCCGCCTCGTGGCGCGGACGGCGGAACAGCGTACTCTCTTTGAACGACAAAGGACCGGCGGCGGCGAGGTGGCGGATGCGAAGCGTGGTGCCTTGCGTCGCCGTGAGTTCGGCGTCGTAGAGGGGGAGGGGGCCGAGGGCCTGGGCGAGGCGGTTCCGGAGGGCGGCTCCATCCTCCGCTCCGGCGCGGAGCCGATAGCGGAAGGTGCGCCGCGTGAGGTCGTTCAACACTTCGACGCCGGCGGTTTCGAGGACGGTCGAATCGTGAAAACGGTCGAAAGGGTGAAGCGTCAGCTCGGGGAGTCCGTTCTGGATGAAGAGGCGGGCGAGGACGGCGGCTCCGTAACCGGGGTCTAGGTCGCCGCGGAGGGTGGCGAGCGTCGGGAGGTCGGCGGGGGCTTCTTCCGGTTCGTCTTTGCTGGAGAAGGTGGAGCGGCCGATGTCGATTGCCCCCTTGACGGTCATCGCCGCGGCGGTGCGGCGGAGCCCGGCCGCTTCATCTTCGGTGAAGACAACGCCCTCGGCCGTTTCGAGGAGTTCGAAGGCGACTTCGGAGCCGCCGCCGGAAGGGGAGGGGCCGCCTTCAAAGGGGAAGAGGGCGGCGAGGCGGGCGAAGTTATGGCGCAGGGTTTCGCCGTCGACGGAGCGCGCTTCGAGTCGCGCCTGAAAGCGCCAGACGCCGTAATCGGGGGCCGGGTAGCCGGTGATCCGGATGAGGAGGAACGGCGCAAAGGGGTCGTCCGGCTCCCGGGCGACGACTTCGCCGGAGCGCGACCAGAAGGCGGCCAGCCGTTTCCGCAAAGCGTTTTCGGCGGCGTGGTGAATGAGCTGCCGCCGCCGGGTTGAAGCGGCGGCGCTTTCCGGGCGCGGCAGGAGGATGACTTCGGTTTCCATAACGGTTCCTTCAAGTTAGACAGGTTTATACCCAGAAGGAAATGTCAACCCGCAAGCCTTTTAGAGACTTTAGAGACTGTAGAGACAACACTTGGTTACTTGTCTCCTTCGCGGTCCCTATTGTCCCTAAAGTCCCTATTGTCCCTAAAGAGCCACGCGCCACAGCACTCTTGCCTCTCGCCACCCCGCGAAAACGATTTTTTGTAAAAAAGATACCCACCCCTCTTGACAAACAGCGTCCAATCTTGTATAATTATATAGAGTACCGACAAAATACCGAAAAATAAAAAGACGAATATCATGACTCCGAAAGCAGGCCGCGGGCGACCGCAGGAAGCGCAGATCAAAATCCGGAATTACCTGATCAACCTGGTCTACCACCAGAAGGGCGGTCAGGTTGAGAAGCTGCCGCCGTATGAGGAATTGGCGGAGAAGCTGGGTGTGGCCCGGAGTTCGCTGCAGATCGCGGTCAAGCAGCTGGTGGCCGAAGGCTATCTGGTCACCAAACCCGGAATCGGAACGTTTTCGCATCCCGAGCGCCGGTTGAATAAATATGACTACTACGCCGAGGAGAAGTTGATCGGCCTGATCGTGATGGATGGAAAATCCGTTTATCATCAATATTTTATCTGGACGCTGACCGCTCGCGTCGGCGAGGCTTTCGGGAAATATTGCACCCATTTGCAGCTGCTGACGCTCGGCAGCTATAACGACGACGCCATTGCGGATGAAATTCTGTCGGCCGGATTGGATGGTCTGGTGTGGATCAATCCGCCGCCGGAGCGCTTCGGCATGATCCGGGGGCTCGCCCGGAAGTTGCCCCTGGTGGTGAGCGACATCAACTGCCCGGGGGTGCATAGCGTCAGCTTCGACAATTACGGTTCGGGTCACCGGTTGGCTGAAGATCTGTTGAAACGCGGCAAACGCACGTTGGCCATGTCGCCCTGCTTCGCCCGGCAGCCGGAGAAAGTCGAAGGGGCGAAGAAGGCCTTTGCGGAACAGGGGGTTCCCTTTGACGAGCAGCTCGTCTATCTCGACCGGGAGGCCTTCCCCGCGCAGCTGGCCCGCGATCTGGAGGCGGGGAAAAAGCCGGACGCCATCTGCTTTCACCCCGAGGAAACCCAGTTTCTCCTGCCGTTTCTGAAGGAACACGGGGTGTCGCTCCCCGGAGATTGCCTCCCCGTGATCTTCGCCTTCCGCCCCGCCGGAGTCGAGATGCCGATGCTGGTCCAGACGCTGGACATCGATCTCTTCGCCGATACGACCGCGGAACTGCTGTTTGAGTTGATGACCGGATGCAATCCGGAAGCCGATAGCATTCTGATTTCACCCATATTGAAATTTGTCGAATAACCTGGAGGCGTTGAAATGTCAAATTGGAAGAAGAATTTCACTCTGATCGAGCTCTTGGTCGTAATCGCCATCATCGCCATTCTGGCCGCGATTCTCCTGCCCGCGCTCAACAAGGCCCGCGCCCGGGCGCACGGCATCAGCTGTCTCGCCAACCTGAAGACGATGGGGACCGGCTTCGCCCACTATTCGGCGGATTACCAAAGCTATATCGCCTACCCCGTCGAGCCCGGCGCCAGCATGGATGATGGGCTGTACTCCGGCGGTACCGCCTACTCCAACAACCGGACCTGGGCCGCACATATTGCCGTCTACTTCATCAGCGGTTACAAGGCTCCGACCACCTGGCCCAGCAGCCACAAGCCTTTGACGCTCTGGAAAACCTATCGCTGTCCGTCGGATTCCACGCCGCAAATCTTTGCCAACGGCGGCGCTGACCGGCCGCGCCTCTCCTACGCGGTCCCGGTCGCCCTGATCCGGAGCACGACCGCATACGGAATCAAGCTGAGTCATTCGGCGCTCCGCACACCATCGCGCATCATGAATACGGTGGAAAACGACGAGCGCCTCTACGACTACTCGCTGAGCTGGGTGGGCAACAACGGCGGCGGCGCGCTGGCCTACATGATCTACAACGGCGGGGAGCCGACGGCGTTTAAAGAGGGGGCCCGTCACAACGGCAGCGCCAACATCCTTTACCTCGACGGACGCGCCGGAGGCACCACCCGGGCGCGCATCAAAGCCTCCGGCATCGTTTACCAGTCCCTCACCAAACTGACCATGCAATACTGAAGGATCGTATTCATGAAACGACTACTGCTCCTCCTCGCTTTCCTGCCGGTCGGACGGCTACAGGCGAAATTATGAAAATGCAAACCCTTTCTTGGTAAATGCAAAATAAATCGTTCGGCCGCATCTTTACATCGGTTCTGGAATCGGATATAATTAATATCGGAATTTAAAATTTCTATCCTAAAATCAGGATAAAGAGACTTGCCGGCGCAATAAAAACTGTATTCGTCCGGGCGAAAACCGCTAAATCGAAAGAGCTTTTCTCATGAAACGACGACTGATTGCCCTCATCCTCTTACTCGCCGGACTGCTCCAGGCCGGAGTGGAGGACGATCACCTGAAGGTCTACGCCTCCTTCGACCGGAACGCGGAGCCCGAAATCGCCCTCGACGGCACCAAACTTCGCTCCGCCGGGAAGCTCTTCTTCGTTGAAGGCAAGTCCGGCAAAGCGCTGCGCTTCGACCCGGAGAGCGGGGTGGAGGACCTGATGTACAACCTCGGCCCGGCCCTCTCCGGCCCCGAGTGGACCCTCGCTTTCTGGTTCAAGCTCGACCGCCCCGGCAACGCTTTCCGCAGCGGCAAGGGCTCGGTGCGGGGACTCTTCCGCACCAATCAGGGGTGGAAGAACGGCAACCTTTTCGCCACCTTCGATCTCTGGGGAAAATTTCAGGTCACCCAGTTCGACGGCGACCAGAAGGAGGCCGGGCTCTCCATGCCGAGCTCCGGCTTTGCCGCCGGGGAGTGGATTCACCTCGCCGTCACCGGTAAAGAGGGGAAAATCACCCTGCTCTTGAACGGCAACGAGGTGGTTCCCGCCCGCAATCGTGATCTCTCCACCCCTGCGCCGAAGCAGACGACGCTGCGCCTCGGCAGCATGGATTTCCGCAGCCGCGATCAGATGGGCGGCGACCTCGATGAACTCAAGATCTTCGACAAAGCGCTCACTTCCGACGAAGTAAAAGAGATCATGGAGACGGTTCCGGGCAAAGAGAAAGCGGCGAAGACCGTTTTCTACGCGGGTTTCGACGGCGCGGCGGACGCCCGGGGCGCGGCCTCCTTCAGCAGCGCCGAACTCCTCTTCCCCGCCGGAGTGGTGAAGGAGGGGGTCAAGGTGGTCCGCCATGGCTACGACCGCCGGGGAATCCTTTCCTATCAGGGAATCAAAGGACTGGGCGGCCGGGCGGCAACCGTCGGTTTCACCTTTATCCCCGACTGGAACGGAGCTTCAGACCCGGCGACGCACGGATTGTTTTTTATTCGGGCGGGTGGACTCAACTACCGGCTGTTGAAAGAGAAAGACCAGCTTCTCTTCATCTTGGAAGCGGGCGATAAACGGGCGGAAGCCGCCCTCCCTGCCGCGCTCCTCAAGGCGAAAAAGCCCGCCGAAATCACCGCCGGTTTCGATTTTGCCGCGCACAGGCTTTTCCTGACGGTCGACGGCAAAGAGGCCGCCAGTCCGTTGAACTTCGCCCAGCCAGCCGGGGAAACCGCCGGGTCGCTGGCCATCGGTGACATCCCCGAGGGGGACACCTACTCCCTCACCCAGGCCGAGGGGGTGATCGACGAACTTCTGGTCGTCGACGCCGCCGTATCGCCCGCCGAAATCGCCGCGCTCCTCGTCACCGCGCAAAAGAGCTTCGCCGCCGCCCATGCGGGGCTTCTGGCTCCCCGCCCGGCGAGGGAGAAGGAGAAAGCGTTCTGGTCGCTC
Organism: Victivallaceae bacterium; assembly: GCA_031547585.1. GTDB lineage: Bacteria > Verrucomicrobiota > Lentisphaeria > Victivallales > Victivallaceae > Victivallis. The sequence goes on along the minus strand of JAVBRV010000307.1, from coordinate 4,076 downwards.
GACGGTGCTGAGAAGGTCACTACGCCGACCCGCGAACGCATCACCCTCAACGCTTTGTGGCGCTTTCAGGTGACGGATGCCGATCACCCCTTCGACCCGGCAAAATGGATGTATCTTTCCGTTCCGGGCCGCTACAGCGGGCAGGCCAACGGCAATACCGACTGCGAATTCTTCCTGCGTGACGGGAACTTCAAACCGCAGCCGAGCGACACCCAACTGTACGGCAAGTCGCCGCACGCCTTCGTCAACGGCTGGTTCGAGCGTTCCTTTTTCGCCGATCCGGCCTGGAAGGGACGCGAGATCGTCCTTCTTCTCAATGAAATCAGCCTGTCGCAGAAGGCCATCGTCTATCTGAACGGCAAAGCGTTATCCAGCCTCCCCATCGGCCGTTTTTTCGAGCTGCCACTGGCTGAGGAACAGTTGAAGTTCGGCGAAGAGAACTACCTTACCATCCATGCCGTCGACAACGGCCAGTACTGGTCCTGGCGCGGCATCCGGGGCGATACTGCTCTTCTGGTGAAGCCGAAAGTCACCGCAGAATATCCCTTTATCTCCACCTCGGTCAAAGAGGGGACCGTCCGCTTCGAAGTGACCTTGCGGAACCGTTCGGCGAAACCCGTCCGGGTGCGGCCGGAGGCGGAGATTGCCGGGGTGAAAACTTTTACCGGTGAGAGCCTGCAACTTCTTCCCCATGAAGAGAAAATCGTCACCTTCTCCGCACCGTGGCCGAACGCCCGGCTGTGGACCCCCGATGATCCCCACCTCTATACCGCTGATTTCCGGCTGCGGGAGGAGGGGGGGAAGCTCCTCGATGAAGCGGAGGCGGTCCGTTTCGGTTTCCGTGAATTCGAGATCCGGGGGCGCGACTACTATTTGAACGGGAACAAGCTGCATCTTTTCACCGACGACTCCTGGCGCGGCTCCAGCTCCGACCTCGAGGAGGCGCGAAAGACCATCCGGACTCTGAAAGCGCTCGGCTACAACAGCATCCGCTCGCTCTTCCCCGACAAGGACAGTTACCCCGACAATATCATGCGGGTCTGCGACGAGGAGGGAATGCTGCAATTCGTCGGCCTCGGCGGCGTCACCGGGCGCGAGTACCCCTTCTGGAACGACCCCAAGGTCCGCGAAAATCTGGAGGCGAAGATGGCCGGCATGATCCGCCGCTGGCGGAACTCCCCCTCGATCGGCATGTACTTCCTCTCCATCAACTTCCTCGGCTACGGCTGGGATTACCACCCATTGAAGATGGCCGACGGCTATCTGCCCGACTTCAAAAAGAAGCAGGCGGCGGTTTCGTTTGAAGGCGCGGAAATCATGAAGAAGTACGACCCTACCCGCCCCTGGTTCTTCCAGGCGGGCGGCAACTTCGGCCCCGTCATCACCAACAACGCCTATTTCTGCTGGTGGCCGCAGGCCGAACGCAACGCCTGGCCGGAGGTCTGGAGCCGGATCGGCGAAAAACCGCTGCACATCATCGAAACCAGCTTTCCCTACCATAAGTCCTTTTACGGCATGGATCTGCGTTACTCCGGCGCGAAGTCCCTCTTCTTTTACGAGAACCTCGCCCGCTATTACGGTCCGGAAGTCTATCTCGACCGCGACAAAGAGATTTTGAGCGAAACCCTTCGCGCCGCCGGGGGCAAACCGGCCCGGCTCTGGTACGACGCGCCGATGCACCAGAAATTGCGCAGCGACCTGATCCGCGAAACCATCCGCAACTGGCGCGCCTTCGACCTCTCCGGCATCTGCCCCTTTGAAGAGATCAATTCCGCTTTCCGCAAGAATGCCCCGCCGCGCACCGAACACATTTCAAAGGTATACAAGGAGATCAATGTCAATGAGTTCCGCCGCTTCGGCTGGAGCCCGGACCTTCGCAAGCAGCCGTATCAGCATGACCTCAACTATGCCGAGCCGCTGCCGGTGGCCGACGCGCTCCGCGATGCGCTCGAACCGAAAACAACCTTCTTCAGCGGTACTCCGTCGCCCGCCGACCGGCGGCATCACTATGCAGGCGGTGAACGGCTGGTGAAATCTCTGACGATGATTAACGACACGGCGAAAGCCGAGATCTTCCGGGCGGAATGGAAGCTCCTTGATGCCAAGGGGAAAACCATCGCCTCCGGCAAAGTCGAGCATAAGGTCGAACCGGGCGAAATCTTCCGCGCCCCGGTGGAGGCGGTTCTGCCCGAGGTCACCGAACGCACCCCCTATCGGCTGGTTTCCGGCAAAGAGACGCTGGAGCTCACCGTCTACCCGAAGGCGGCCGCCAAAGCGGAGGGCGTCGCCCTCTACGACCCCAAGGGATTTACCGGCAAAGATTTGCAGGCTCTCGGTCTCGCCTTCGCCGACGCGGCGAAGCTGGAGTCCTTGCAGAATCTCCGTCTTCTCGTCATCGGCCGCGAGGGGCTGACGCCGGAGTTTCAGGCGCTCGCCCGCAAATGGAAGCTGGCCGAAGCGGTGAACCGCGGGCGGCTCAACCTCCTGATTCTCGAACAGCAGCCGGAAGCGATTGCCCTTCTCGGGCTTGAAACCAAAGCCATCTACGCCCGAAACGCCTTCCCCGGCACCGGAACCGGCTTTTTGGCGGAGGACTTCCGCGACTGGGCGGGCGACGGCACCATCGCCCCGGCGCACCAGCCCCCGGCACCGACTACGCAGGAAGGGGTTGCGAGTCCCCTCTGGCACTGGAGCAACCGCAATCTGGTGGCGAGCTACCCCATCCGCCGTCCGGTCGAGGGCGATTACCGCATCCTCCTCGCCACCGGCAAGGATCTTCTCTACACGCCGCTCTTTGAACTGAAGTCCGGCGCGGGGCGGATTCTCGTCTCGCAGCTCGACATCTCCGGCCGCAGCGAGGCCGACCCCGCCGCGCTCGCCGCGCTGGCCCGGCTGGTGACCGAGTACGCCCGCCCAAATCCCTTGATCAAGCGCGCCCCCTGGTTCTTCGAATGCACCGACGAAACTCTGGCGGCGGTCCGCGAAGGGGCGACGCTGGTCGCGCCACCCGGCTCCTTCGAGCGCTTCGGCCTCACCGCCAAACCGGTGGAAGCCAACTGGTTCGCCATCACCGAAGCCGGGCGCCAATACTGGCCGGAGCTGACCGCCCGCGACGAATTTTTGCGGACGCCGCAGAAGCTCGCCGCCCTCTCCGGCCCCGGCCTCATTCCTCTCACCGAGCCCGCTTTTGCGGCGGAGCTTCCCTACGGCAAGGGACGCATCCTCTTCCTCGAAACCCCGGCAAAACCGCAGCAGAAGGAGCGGGAGCGCGGCCTGAAGCAGGGGGCTGACTCCTCCCTTCTCTGGAGCGCTCAGATCCTCAATGAACGCTTCCTCCAGCTCCGCAACCGCCTCGCGGCTCTGGGCGGCAAGACAGCCTCTTTCGCCGAACGCTTCGAAGCCATGCGTGAAGGTGAACGTCTCTTCGACCTTGCGGGCGAGTGGGAGTTTCAGGTCGAGGGCGGAAAAGTCGCCAAGGCCGCCGTCCCCGGCTACTACAACCACCAGTTCCCGGAGCTCGCCAACCACACCGGCGTCGTCTTCTACCGGAAGCGGGTCCAGCTGCCGAAGGATTTCACCGGAAAGGAGTTGATTCTCGACCTCGGCGCGGTGGACGACTACGATAAAACCTGCGTCAACGGTGTTGAAGTCGGTCGCACCGGTGAAGAGACTCCCGGCTACTGGAGCGCCCGGCGGCGTTATCCGGTCCCGGCCAGGCTGACGGCCAAAGGAACCCTCGACATCGAGATCCGGGTGGAAAACCCGCGCGGCAAAGGTGGCGTCATGGGTCACGCCCGGCTGGCGCTGCCCGCGCCCCCGGCCTCGCCTTACCCGTATACCGGCCTCGACGCTACCTACGACACCGAGACGCATATCCGCTGGTAACATAACCGTGGTTCTCGCTGGGCCAGCCGGGCGCAGACCCCCCGGCGGGCTCCGCCCTGCACCCGCAAGGGCTACCGCCCTTGACCCCGGTAGGGGGTTGCGAGCGCGACGACTTTTGTGCCCAAACTGTTTTCTTTGAAAACAGTTTGGGTCCCCGACAAAAGTCTGGCAGGCAGTGCCACGCACCACTC
>JAVBRV010000081.1:0-7763 GCA_031547585.1 Victivallaceae bacterium | reverse complement strand
AACGCCCTGGGGGAATTGGTCAAAGAGGGCTTGCTGGAGTGGAGGCCGAATATCGGCTGCTTCGTCTCCGGCGACGTCCCCCCGCCGGTCCGGGAGCAGCGGAGCGTTACTTTCCTTCTCCCCGAAGAGCACCGCAAGTCGGGCGGGCTCTTCCTCGCGGGGATCGAGGAGGCCGCCGCCGCCCGGGGAGTCCGGCTCCAGGTCGTCATCCTGAAGCCGGAACCGGAGCGCTTCGACCCGGTGATCGCCGAACTGGCCTCCCCCCTCTCGGCCGGAGCCATTCTCCTTCCCCGCCAATGCGCCGATTTTTATGAGTGGAACAGCCGCCTCATCGACCGGCTCACCTTCGCCGGAATCCGGCACGTGGTCATCGACACCCCCGTCTCCGCCGGCGGCATCATCCGCGGTAATTTCGTCGGCAGCGACGGTTACAGCGCCAGCCGGGAAATCATCGACCTTCTGGCCGCCGCCGGGCACCGGCAGATCGCCAGCATCCGGGTATTCGCCGGCATTCACTCCGCCGAAAGCCGCTTCCGGGGGGTGACCGACCAGCTCGGCTGCCGGGGGATTCCCTGCCGCCCTGAATATCACCTGCCGGTGGAGGAGGGGGCGCTGCTGCGCGGGCAGGGGCGGCGGCGCATCCATGAGTTGATGGCCCTCCCGGAGCCGCCGACCGCCGTCGTCTGCTCCCACGACGAACTCGCCTTCAACGTCATCGACGAGTTGAAAACCATGGGGGTGCGGGTTCCGGGGGAGGTCTCGGTGGTGGGCTTCGACGATATGGAGGTCGCCACCCTGATCGACCTCACCACCGTGGCCCAGCCCTTTCACGACATCGGGAAGCGCGCGGCCGAAATCCTGCTCGAAGACGATGCCGCCCGGAAGCGCCCGACCCGGCAGGAGTTCCTGCCCTGCCACCTGATTCAACGGGGAACCGTCGCCGAACTTGCGATCCACACCGAAATATAGGAGAAATCATGAGAAAATTAAGATTCACCATGATCGAACTGTTAGTCGTTATTGCCATCATCGCCATCCTGGCGGCCATTCTCCTCCCCGCGCTCAACACAGCGCGCGAGAAAGGGAAGTCGTCGCAATGCACCGCGAACCTGAAGGGATTGATCGGCGGCGTTCAGTTCTATGCCTCGGATTATCGCGATTTTCTGATGCCCGCCGCTACCTTCAACAGCGTGAACTGGGCGTATAACCTGATGCGCTACATGAAGCTGGATGTTGTTACCGACACCGGCGCCTACGATTCGGCGACATTGCGGGTGAAACTGCTGCAGTGTCCCACCCGTCACGAGGCGAGTGCGTCCTGGCTCCGCTTCGGATACTCCTACAACTACGATTACTTCGGCGAAAACTTCCCGAGCGCCCCCGGCAAGGGCAGCGGTTCCCGGATCAACCGGCTGAAGAAGGTGAATACCATCTACCTCGGCGAAGGCCACGACAAGGATCTCCCCGGCGCCGACCCCCTGATGCGGACGGCGGCGGTTCCGCCCACCTATCCCACGCCCACCCGGCACGGCAACGCGGGGAACATGGCCTATCTCGACGGGCATGTCGCCGCCATGAGCCAGGCGAAATACCTCAACGACAGGACGGTCACTCACGACGGAACCACCGGCGGCTGGGCCTGGTGCTCCGCCAAGGTCAACGCCGATTTCCGGCCTTACTGAAGGATATGGTCATGATTCCGAAAATTCTTGCTGCTTGTTTATTCGCCTCCGGATTGGCCGCGGCGGAGTGGCGGGTCACCCCGCTGGAACCCGAGACCGACTACCGGCTCCGGGTGGTGCCGCAGCCGCAGCAGGTTTCCTTTACCGGCGAACGTACCACGATCGCCGCCGGAACGGCGGTGCGTCTCGAAACGGAGGAGCCGCTTGCCCGTGAGGCGGCGGCGCTCCTCGAACGCCAGCTGAAGCGCAACAGTCTCGCCGGGAAGCGGGGGGAGGTGGCTGAAGTGGTGCTGCGGCTGTCGCCCGACGAGGCGCGTCCCGAGGGCTATCATCTCACGATCGCCCGCGACCGGGTGACAGTGACCGGCAATTCCGGGCGGGGGGTGCTGTGGGGCGTTCAGACGCTGCGCCAGCTGCTGACGCCGGAGCCGGGCGGAACCTCGCGCCTGCCGCTGGGGGAAGTGACGGATTCCCCCGACCTCGCCTGGCGGGGCGCTTTCACCAGCGGCATCGGGCGGAGCGAGGAACAGCGGGAGGTGTTTCTCGATACGTTGTCGCTGCTTAAGATGAACGTCCTGATTGTCCGGGTGGATCAGTGGATGAAATACGGGCGGGTTCCCGGCCTCGCCCACTCTTCCGCGCGGAGTCCGGAGGAGTACCGGGCTTTCGTCCGCCGGGGGCGCGCCCTGGGCCTCGAAATGATTCCGAACAACTCCCTCTACAGCCATTTCGCCTGGGCGCTGTGGGGCCCCTACGGCCACCTCATCGAAGTGCCGCAGAAGGCGATCAGCAACTTCTCCGCCCCCGACATCGACAATCCGGGAACGGCGAAACTGATCCGGGCGATCATGGAGGACGTCCACGAAGCCTTCGACCGCCCCCGTTACTATCACGTCGGGCAGGACGAGCTGAAATACGCGCCGCGCCGCAAGGGCGATACCCCCGACGCCTTCCGGAGCCGCTTCGACACCGCGCTGAAGCTGCTGAAACGGAACTGCGACGATCTCGGCTCCCAGATGATCATGTGGGCCGACCAGATGCTCGAATCGCGCTCCGGGGGAGCGCCGGACAACACCTGGTTCCTGCGCCGCGAGCTGTCGCGCGAGGTGATCCAGGCCGACTTTACCTACTTTGCCGGCCGCGGCTTCCGGACGATTCCGGAGCTGACGAAAGATGGCTTCCCGGTGCTGGGAACCGCCTGGTACGAGCCGGATTGCATCGCCGAATACTGCGAAGTGCTGAAGAACACGCCGGGCGCGCTCGGACTCATCGCCTCGATGTGGGGCGGTCTCGCCAATTATTTCACTACCCCCGAGCATCAGCTGGCGCTGGCCTGGGCGGCTGAAAACAGCTGGAGCGTCGGCAAACCGGCCTGGCAGGAGTACCGCAACTTCCCCACCGACACCTTCTACTTCGCCTCGAAGCAGTTGCGCCCCCTGGTGCGCAGCTGGCGGCCGGTCGCGTTGGGCGAAACGGCGCGAACCCCCTGCGAAGGGAAGGGGGCGCTGTTCGGGCGCGGCGAGGCGCTGGGGATGCCCGGGATCCCGAAAGAGCTGTCGCGGCAGGATTTCTCCTTCGAAACCGCCGGGAAGTGCCTGCTGCTCGGCGGCAGCGGCGGCGCGGAACGGGCGGAGCTCGCCTTCGCGCCGGAGACGGCCGATTCGATCGCCTTCCTCCACGTCAGCGATTTGCCGCCGCGCCGGGCGCTGGCCTTCACCAACCTCGACAACAAAGGATTCTACGACCCGAAAAAGGTGGCGGAGTACGAGGTGGGGTATGCGGACGGCACATCGGTGAAGATTCCCTTGAACTATACCGGCGAGATCACCGACTGGAATGAACCGGCGGGAGCCGCCGCCGCGCCGGTGATCCACGCGGGGAAGACCGCGAACGGCAAGCTCGCCCGCCTTTTCGGCTACCGCTGGGTGAATCCGCAGCCGGGGAAGAAGATCGCTAAAATCACCCTGACTTCCGGCAACTCCCCGGTCGCCGTGGCGGTGTTCGCCGTCAGCCTCGAACGTTATCAATAGGAGCCACTTATGAAATCTGTTTTCTTTCTTCTGCTTCTCCCGGCGGCGCTCATTGCCGGATCGGCTCCGCGCCTTTCGGAAGCGGCTCCGGCGCTCGACGGACGCCTCGACGAACCCTGCTGGCAGCAGGCCGCCGTTTACCGGGGGATGAAGACCCTGGGCGTCCGGACTGTTCCCACCGCCGACGGCGAGCTGCGGCTCTTTACCTCGGGCGAATACCTCTATCTGGGAATCTCCGCCTTCGAGCCGGAAATCGCCGCCCTCCGGATGGCGACCAAACCGGGCGACGTCAAGAATTACCCCCGCATTCACGAGGATGACGACGTGGTCAACCTCTTCTTCGCCGACGGGGCGCGTTGGTTCTGCCAGATCGCTTTCACGCCCTCGGGGGTGATGGTTTTCAGTGGGGCGCGCCCGACCACGCTATTGTACGAGGATTGGCGGCAGCCGCGGTTGAAAGAGGCGTGGAATCCCGCGATCGAGCACGCCGCCCGGGTGGAAAAGGATCGCTGGGTGGTGGAGGCGCGGCTGCGGCTCGCCGATTTCGACGGCTTCCGCTCGAACGGCTGGACCTTCAACTTCTGCCGGGAGCGGCGGGCGGGCAAAGGGGAACTCGTCACCCTCTTCCCGATGACCGGGAGCCGCTTCAACGACTTCACCCAATACGGGCGGCTGCTGCTGAATGGGATCACCGAGGCGGGCGAACCGGTCAAGGCGGCGAAGCCCGTTCTCGCGCCCGCCGCGCCGGGCGAGTGGAGCGCCACTGGAGGAACGCCGGGGGAGAGCGGCATCCGGGGCGGAGCCCGGCTGGTTTCGCGGGAGGCGCTGCCGGTGCTCACCGGGCAGGAGTACCGGCTCTCCGGCGAATTTCGCTCGACCGGCAGGGAAACGCAGAATTTTTACTTCGGCCTCTTGATGCTGGATGCGGCGAACCGCGAAGTGCTGCCGCAGCAGGTGAATCTGGTTCCGGGGAGCGATACGGAGCTGACGGCCGACACCGCCGCCGGAGAGGCGGAAATCCGGGTGAAGGACGCTTCGAAATGGCGCAAGGGCGGCGAGTATTTTGTCGCCTTCCGGACCGCCCCCGATTACAGCGACCTGCCGAATACCCGCCTCGCTTACACGGCGGGCGTGCGCGAAGTCGCTCGGGAAGGGGAGGGGTGGGTGATCCGGCTGGCCGGTCCGCACCGCTTCACGGGCAAGGCGGGGACGCCGGTGCGGTTGCAGTACACGGGCGCGAGCTACCTGTACCTCGACGGCAAGGCGCAGACGGCGGGGAAGGAGTGGAAGCCATTCGAAGCGGTGCTTCCCGGTTTCGCCGCGCCGGGCCGCCCGGCGCACAACCGCTTCTGGCCCGGAACCCCCGCCGTGACACAGCTCCTCTGGCTCAACGACAAATCCCCGGAAGCGGGGCTCGAATTCCGCAAAGTAAAGCTGGAGGCGCTTTGACCCGCATATTGCATGAAAAGGTCGATGCATTGAGCAAAGATTTTGAGAATCAGCAAGTTGCAAAACCACAGACGATAACAAGTTATCGGCGAGGATTTTGTAAGTTGATGAGCTCAGAAGATTGCTCAAGGCGCGACCTTTTCATGCAATATGCGGGTTAACCCGCTAGGGGTAAACGGAATAGTATGAAAATCACTACTTTAGGGACCGGTCACGGGGATCCGACGCCGACCCGCTTCAACACTTCGACCTTGCTGGAGACCGGCGGCCGGTATTATCTGCTGGATGCCGGCGCCCCGGTCACGGCACTCTTGATCCGGAAGCAAATCGACCTGAATCACCTGCGTGCGGTTTTCATTACCCATATGCATGAGGATCATTATGCCGGGCTCTCGGGCGTGATCAAGCATCAGGCTAAAAAAGCCGCTGGAGACGCCCATACGGCTATTTATCTGCCGGAAGCGGGAGCCCGATTCGCCATCCATAATTTCGCGGCCGCCGCTCACCGTCCGATTCCGGAGTCGAAAATCAGTTACCATACGATTTGCAGAGGGGCGTTTTACGAGGATGAAATCGTACGGTTGACGGCGATTCCAACCCGGCATTTCAGCAATGAAAACCTGGACTATCCCAGTTATGCGTTGGTTATCGAAGCCGAAAATAAAAAAGTTCTTTATACCGGTGATTTACGATTCGATTTCGCCGACTTCCCGGTAGCCGCCTGTGTGCAGGGAATGACTTGTTTTTGTGAGTTGACGCATTATGATCTGGCGTCGGCATTGCCCATATTGAGGCGGTTGCCGTTGGATAAACTTATTTTTACCCATATCGGCGACGCCTGGCATGGAGCCGCCGCGGAACAACGTTTTACCGATATCGTCTCGGCACTGCCCTATCCGGCAGTGATTGCACAGGACGGGGATGAATTTGAATTGAGTACACCATGAAAATCGCCGTTTTCGCCGATTTGCATCTGCCCGATGATGCATCCACTGTTAAGGAGGTAATTCTGGATTGGGCTATCGCGCAAGCCCGAAAGCTCGAGGTGAACGGTATCGCCTGCATCGGCGATATGACCGCGTTCGGGACTTTCCCGGCGGCAAGAAGGCTGGCGGAGAAGCTGCGTCGATCCGGAATCCCCTTCTGGTTTACCCCCGGCAACGCGGAATTGCGGCAGGGGAACGATCCGGAGGTATTGCTGCAGACCATAAATGCCGATCCTCCGCCGGATGATATCCTGCTGCTCGATACCTCGAGAGGCCGGCTGAACCGGAAAACAAAGCCTCTCCCCAATCATAACCGTTTGGCTTTGACTCATTACCCGCCGGATGCCTTGCCGGAGGAAGATCGGGAGTTGATTCAATCGGCCATTGACGCAAACGGTATTGCCCACTTGGTTGCCGGTCATATTCATTGCGACCAGAGTACGCCGTCCTGGGATACGGTCCGGGGATTGGACCCGGATAAAGCCATTGGCGGACCTCCGGGGTTTGCCGTCTTTTCACGTCGCACCCCAAAGGAGTGGGTTCGGGAAAATATTGATTTCAGGATTGCCGATGCTTCTTTATGGCCCGCTGAACAGCGTTGGGAACTATTGGAGTGCCTGGGAATCTCCGGCATGGAAAATGGTTTGGAGAATATCCAGTTTGCGATCGTGAATCGAATACCGGTTTATGAGTTGCGATATCAGGAATTCCCGAACCTGGAAATGGACGTGCTGCAAGGGCTCATCGAGGAGTGGAGGCATCATGGTGGGCGCGTATTGTCCTTGCATCTCCCCGAGATTCGCTGGGCGAAGCAGGGAATAACCGGAGTCGATCAGGTAAAGACCGCGGTAAAGCTGGCCATATCATTGGGTTGCGACCGCGTCACCTTTCATGTGCCCGGAGTTTCCCTCAAAGACTTCAGCGCGCCGGCGGTTTATGATCGAATTTTACATGAAACCGTATCGGCATTGCGTACGCTTGTATCCTCCGGAATTGTGATCGGCATCGAAAACCTTCATATGCGCCCGGAAGAAAAGAACGATATGGATCGCGGGTTCGGTTATACGATTGAAGAATGTCGCGCCTGGGTGGAAACGTTGCGGTCGCAGATGAACAGCCCATTGGTCGGGTTCCACTTTGATCTTGGGCACGCCCGAAACAATGTCCCTTACTCCTCAACGCAGCCGATCAGCAGTTGGTTCGCGGCCATGGGTACATTGATTAACGGCTATCACCTCCACCAGGTTAAAATGAAAGCGGATAACGTCATGGAGAATCATGAAAAGATTACCGCTCCATTTGACGCCCTGATTTCACTGGCATCTTTGCTGACAGCCTGGCAAATGAATCGAATCACTCATGCTCCGCTCATTCTGGAGATCCGACACGGCGGAGGCCCGGAATCCTATACATTGATCCGGAAATTCATAGCAAAGGAATAGCGCGAGAAAGAATGAAGCGTTTTTTGCGGGGTGGCGAGAAGCGAGTATGCTGTGGCGCGCGGCTCATAGGGACGGTAGGGACTTTAGAGACAATAGGGACCGCGAAGAAGAAAGATAACCACGGTTTTGGTCTGTCTTTACCCCCCCCTTCTCTGCAAATGAGGCATGGCCAAC
>JAVBRV010000191.1:0-5058 GCA_031547585.1 Victivallaceae bacterium | reverse complement strand
CAGACCCTCCGGCGGGCTCCGCCCTGCACCCGCAAGGGCTCCTGCCCTTGACCCCAGTACTCGGGGGGGAACCTCCAAACGGCATCAGTCGGCCACTCTCCCCGCTTTTCTGCGGGGAGAGGGCAAGCGACTGAAGCCGTTTGGCGCCAGGGGGCTCCGCGCCCCCTGGACCCTCGGCAGGACGGGGGTCCTGCACCCTGGCCGACTTTAGGTCGGCCGACTCTCGCATGGCGGTAGAAATGTTATACATAGAGTCAAACGTTACCAAGCTGGCTACGCCATCGGCAGTCCGACTCGTCCAACTGAGCCGGCCGCCACAACAGGTTTGAATTTTGCAATTACCTCCGGTAGAGGACGGCGTAGCCGAAGCCGGGGAGCTTCAGCTGGAATTTCCCGGCGCTTACGGGAACCGCTTTGCCGGTAACGAGTTCGGTCAGCGTGCCGGTTTCCGGCTGCGGCAGCTCGATTTCCCATTCGCCCGGCAGGGAGCCGGAGTTGGCGAAGAGCAGCACCCGGTCGCCTCCCTTGGCGTTGACGGCGCTCAGCAGCTCCACTGCCTCCCGGTCGCCGCCGGGGCGGCGCACGCGCATTTCACGTTGAATCCCGGTCCGCTTTTCGATGATGCCGCCGATCAGGGTGGAGAGTTCGGTGGAGTAAAGCGAATCGAAAGCGCAATAGACGACCTTGCCGTCATCCGACAGCAGGATCGACGGATAGGCGTCCTGGTTGGCCGCCAGCGGAAGTTGTTTGCCGAGATCGCTTTCGGGGATGTAGCCGGGGATCGCCTCCTTCATCGGCAGGGGGTTGATCCGCTCCGGCTCCTGGACGACGAGCTCGGTGGGGAAGTACTCCGCCAGCTCCGGCGTCACCTCCACCAGGCGCATCTGGCCGCGGTTCCAGGGGGCGGGCTCCCGCTTCCGGATGCCGAGCAGGGCCGGGACCGGGCGCGGCTGATAAAATTCATCACGCTCGAAGCTCTTGCCGAAGGCCAGGAGCTTGCCGCCCTCCTTGACAAACCGCTCGAGCAGCTGAAGCTCCCCCTCGGTCAAGATGGAGCGCGAGGGGATGACCAGCAGCCGGTAGTTCTTCAGTTTCTCCGTCAGCTGCCGCTCGGTGATGAAATCGACGGCAAAATGTTGGTTGCGAATGAGATCGTAGGTCTGGGATACCCGCTTGGTATAGTCGTCGCGCCGGGAAGGCTCCGGGTCGCTGCCGGTGTGGAGGGCGGCCGCGTCGGAGAGGAGAACCGCGATCTCCGCTTTGGCGCGCGGCAGTGAAAACAGCTCCTGCCGGGCGTCGATCAGCGTGAAGAGACGGCTCAAACTCTCCCGGACCGGCGGCGGCGTCGCCTGGTCGTGGAAGAAGCCGAATTGCGGCTGCTGCCCGTTACAGAAGAAAAAGAGTCCGCGGCAGCCGCCCAGAATCTGGACGAACATCTGCAAGGCCGCCTGTTCGGGTTTGAGAGGGCCCAACCCCTTCTGGGCGTGGGTTTCATAGCTGATTACGGGGCCGCCGCCCGACAGCGACCGCGCCGCCTCCATCGCGTCGCGGTAGTGGAGGAGCGAGCCGTTGTAGGCGTCGCAGCCGTAGACGTCCTGCGAGGCCATCTGCAAGGGGATGGAATTCACCTGCAGCGCATCCCCGAGCAGGGCGCTGGCGGGGTGCTTGCCGGTAAGCTTCATGCCCGGCTCGACCGCGTGGAGGACACTGCGCTGCCACCGGAAGAAATCGGCGAACGCCCGCTGGTTGTAACGGAACCAGTGGTAGAAGAAACGCCGGTTGTCATCCGGTTTGACCGGGGGCGTGATGGCGTCGAAACCGGCGAAGGAGGTCCCCATTTCGCGGTTGAAGTCCGCGATCGAAGGGTATTCGGCCGCCATCGCCCGCCGCCAGGCGGCCAGCGCGTCGGGGGTGGCGTCGAGTCCGTAGGCGGGCTCGTTCCAGCTGACGAAAAGGGCGGCGTTGGGGTCGGAACCGACCTCGCGGGCGGCGGTCTCCCAGAAGGTCTGCAGCGCCTGCCGGTAAACGGGATTGTGGATGCTGTGCTTGAACCAGAGCCCGATGGGGCTGCCGCCCGGGTCCCGGGGGGCCGGACCGGCGCTCCCTGCCAGCCAGCCGGGAATGTAGTGACCGGTCAGAAGCGGGAACAAGACCATGCCGCTCTCCCGGGCGGTTTCGTGGAGCTGCCGGATCCGTTCGACGCCCGCCGGATCGACCTCGCCCGCCCCCTTCGGCAGCACGTCGCGGAGGCTGTACTCCTGGTGGATGCTGTTGAAACCGGCCGCCTTCGCCTGCTGCATGGCTTCGGCGGTGCGGCCAAAGACGATGCCGACGGGAAAGAAGGGCTTCCCCCGGAAGAGGAGCTGGCCGTCAACGGTGGTCATGGACGAGCCGATTTTTTTTTTGCCCGCCTGCTCATCGATGAGTTGGCGCATGAATTTTCGCGGCGTCCCGTCGCCATTGACCATGCTGAAACTGATGTCGTTGAAGTCGACCTCCGGCAACTGCTCCCTCAGCTTCCCCTGCACCTCTTTGGAGGCCTCGGAATTGGCGTGGTAGACGTAGATGAAATACTTATTGAAGATCTTCGCCTTGCGGTTGTAGACGAGACAGTTCATCAGCTGTTCGGCCTGCTTGTCGTCGAAATATTGCAGGGGATTCTCCTTCGGGATGCCCCAGGCTTTGATCATGCCCTCGGCGCTGACCCCGAACTCGGTGTTCCAGAGCGGTTTATCGCGGTCGCCGTTTTCATCCATGATCCGGCGGACCCGGGCGCCCCGGCCGATGAAGGACCAGGCGACCGGCATGCCGTAGGTATGCAGCGCGAGAACGTCGAAAAGGTCCTTGCCGCCGTGCTCGTAGAGACCGCGCGGAAATTCGTCGCTGTTCACCATGCCGCCCGTGATGACGACCGCCTTCGGATTGGCGGCGCGGATGAGGGGCGTCGCAATCCGCAGCATCTCCACATAGCACCGGGCGCGCTCCCCCATCGGCAGCTTCTCGCCGCGTCCGAAGAGATCGGTGAATGCGACATCCATCTCGTTCCAGAGCTGCCAGTAACGCACGTCGGGGTAGCGCTTGACCATCATCTCCATAAAGCGGCCGAAGCGCTGGTAGGACTCCTCGCGGCTGGCCTAGTTCGCCCCCGGCGCGTTGCCGTGAATCACCACCATCGGTTCGAAACCGTACCGCCGGTAATCGGCGAAGCGCTGATCGAGCTTTTTCAGCTGCTCCTCGTCGTAGACGCCGGGGGTTTTGCTCCGTTCGACCTGATACCAGTAGACGGTCTGGCGGAGGGTGGAGAAGCCGGCCTGTTTCAACGTGGCGGCAACCCGGTCGTCGAGCCGGTGGATGTTGAGCGCGAGTTCCGGCTCCGGGGGAACGGTTTCGCCCTTCAGCCGGTAGGGGGCGCGGCGCGGATTCGCTTCGGTCTCTTTGCGCATTTTATCGGCGAAGTCGCGCTCCGCGCGCCAACCGG
Organism: Victivallaceae bacterium; assembly: GCA_031547585.1. Classification (GTDB taxonomy): domain Bacteria; phylum Verrucomicrobiota; class Lentisphaeria; order Victivallales; family Victivallaceae; genus Victivallis. Next base: position 1,580 of record JAVBRV010000191.1, on the reverse strand, counting down.
CGGAGAGGGAAGCGCCGAAAACGAGAAGGGCAAGCGAAGAGAAAAGGTACTTTCGGGCAGTCATCATCAATCTCCACACATGGCTTGGTAGGTTCGTAATACGCCGTATTTCTTGAACGGAATCGACTTGACGTGGCCGCCGTAATAGAGGCCGTTGGCAAAGGCGCCGCCGCCGTGGACGGCTTTGCGCCAGTCGCCGCCGACGGCGTTGCACTCATCCACGACCAGCGGCATCTTCTCCCAGCGGGTGCTGTAGCCGGTATAGACGCCCACGGTTTTGCTGCGGTGCTCGAAGCCGGTGAGCAGCATATAGCTGTAGTCGCTGAAGTTATTGGTCTTGGTGTTGCCGCTGGTATTGCTCGGGCAGTAGATCCACTTGCCGCGATTGGTCCCGGCTCCGTCGTTCGGCGTGGCGCTGGATTTGATCGGCGGCAGATATCCCGGAGTCAGCAGCCCCAGCCCGACCGGTTTGCTCCAGTCGGAAACCGCGCGCCGGACGCTGTAACCGTAAAAGTGGGGGTAAAAATCATGATTGTTGATCGCGTACATGTCGATGGCAAGACCGACCTGCTTCAGGTTATTCGTGCACTTGATGGCGTTGGCCCGCTCCCGTGCCTTGTTCAGCGCCGGGAGGAGGATAGCCGCCAGGATGGCGATGATCGCGATAACAACCAAGAGTTCAATCAGGGTGAATTTTGTCTTCCACATGGCGGCGTCCTTTCCGATAGAAGATGAATGATCGAGCATTGGAAAAACCTTTCAACAGGAGGAGCGGGGAACGTAATCGACCGGAATCCGGAGGTGAACCGCTTTCGTCACTTCACCCGCAAGATGACGATGGAGCAGCTGGGCGGCCTGGTAGCCGATCTTGACCGAATCGGTTTTGATGGTGCCGAGGGGCGGATTCAGCCGGACCGCGAAAGGGAGGTCGCCGAAGCCGGTGACGAAGAGATCGCGCCCCACCTGGAGCCCCTGCTCTCCGGCCGCCAGGTAGAGGCCGCGGGCGATGTAGTCGTTGAGACAGAAGACGCTGACGGGGAACGCTTTGATCTTGCCGAGCGCAATCCGGCACAGCTCCTTCGGATGCAGCTCCTTCTGCTCCAGCGGCCAGTAACGCGGATCGATGCCGTCTGGGCCGAAGGAGACAGTGTACGCCTCAATCTCCTGATCGAAGCCCGCTTCGCGCATGGCGACGGTGAAGGCCTGGTACCGGTCGACGCAGCTCTGGGTTTCGTTCGTCGAGCCGAAGTAGTAGCAAGGGCGGTCGTGACGGGCGATCAGCTGCTGGATAGCGGTGAAAGCGCCGCCGAAATCGTCGCTGCCGACCGAACTCGCGCCGGTTCCGGGGAGTTCGGCGATGGTCACCACCGGCACCCGGTTATCCACCGCTTGGCGGACGGCGGCGATATAATCCTCCCGCAGATATTGCAGAAGGATGATGCCGTTGACGCCGAAGCCCGCGGCGTTGGCGATCAGGTCGAGCACCGGTTCATGGGCGGTCGAGCTGGTGAAGATCTGCAAGTTGAGGCCGCTCTCCTCGGCGTACTTCTGGATGCCGGAGGTTACCTTGGCGATCATGC
>JAVBRV010000353.1:0-6962 GCA_031547585.1 Victivallaceae bacterium | reverse complement strand
CGTCCAGCAATATCTGGCGCTGCGCCATCCGGATCGGAAGGCGGTGGTGATCAATCTCGGCATCGCGGGCAATACCTCCGGCGACGCGCTGGCGCGTTTCGATCTCGATCTTCCGCCCAACAACCCCGACCGGGTATTTGTGATGTTCGGCATGAACGACATCCGGATGGGGAATTACCGGACGGCCGACCCCGACCCCGCCACCTTAGCCAAGCGCCGCGAGGCGCTGGAGGCGTACCAGGAGAACATGACCCGGCTGATCGCCCTGCTCAAGAAGAACAAGTACGATATCGTCCTCTTGACGCCGACGCCCTACGACCAGTACGGAACGGTTTCGGCCAGGGAGAGGGCGTTCGCCAACGCCCCCGACGGACTCACCGAATGCGCGCGCATCGTCAGGGAACTGGCCGCGGCGGAGTCGCTGCCGGTCATCGACCTTCACTCGTTCGGCACCGCCATCCTCGAGCGGCATCCGGAAGGCGATTTCGGCGGCAAAGACCGCGTTCACCCCGAGAGTACCGCCCATATCGTTTACGGCTGCCGCATCCTGGAGATGCTGGGGGAAAAGCCCGTGGTCGCCCAGCTGGAAATCGACGGGAAGACCGGCGCCTTTACCGGCGACCGCTGCGGCGTCCGGGATTTTAAGCAGGGTGACGACACTCTGCAATTCACGCTGGTTCCCGCCGCCTCGCCGCTGCCGGTGATTCCGGCGGCGGAGGCGTACTACCCGATGACCGCCACGCTCAACCGGATGCCGCTGCAGGTCACCGGCCTTTTGCCGGGAACCTACCGGATGCAGTGCGGCGATATTGCGGCGGGTGATTTCAGCAGCGAACGGTTGGCGGCGGGGGTCAACCTGGCGGAACTGAACACGCCCATGGCGGAGCGCCTGAAGGAGACCGGCAAGATCACGGCCGCCATCCGGAAGCACGAACAGGTCCTGCGCTACCTGATCCACGGGAAAACGATTATCCGGAACGCTGGCGGCGACCTTGCCGACCCCGCCTCCTGCCGGGAGGTCGTCGAGCGCAAACTCGCCGAAAACGCGGGCCAGGGCGCCGGCGCGGCTTATCAGACCCGGATTTTGTCGGACTACCGGAAAAATATCGCCTCCGAGCCGCAAATCAAGGCGCAGCTGGAAGAGGCGAGACAGGCCATGTTCCAAGCCGTCCGCCCGGAACCTTTCACGATCACCCTCACTCGCCTGGCGGAATAGGGCCGGTGCTGTTTCGCGGGAAGAAGTTGTAGTCGAGGAAGACGTCTTCGGTGACCGGCTCCTTGTGGAGCTGCTTCTGGAGCATCGTCACCGCCTGCTTGGCCAGGTAGTTGAAGTTCTGCATGATGCCGGTGATCGGCGGGTCGCAGTAGCGCTCCTCGACGGAGTCGAGCCAGCCGGCGAGGGAAATATCCTCCGGAACCCGCTTCCCCTGCGATTTCAAAATGTGAAGCACCCGAGGGGCGATTCCTTCGGTCATGGTGATGATTGCCGTCACCTTCATCTCCACCAGCTTCTGGATGGTGAACGAGAGTTCGATATCGCTCCAGCGGTAGAAGGCGAGAAGATCGTCGGGCAGGCCGTGTTCGCGCATCACCTGCCGGAACGTTTCCTGGCGGAGGGCTCCGCTGAAATTCTCCGGCTGGCCGGGGTCGTGATTCTGGTTATGGTTGACGCATAGCCCGATCCTTTGATGTCCCTGGCGGATCAGATACTCCGTAAGAAGCCGCATTCCGTGGCGCTCGTTGGAGGCGACGGTGTAGATACCCTCGAAGTGGCGCGGCCGGGTGTTGATGCAGACGAGAGGCAGGATATGCCGCTCCCCCCAATAGCGCTCGAGGCCGTTCTGGGCCATGATCGAAATCGCGCCGCAGAGATTGTGCTCCTCAATCAGTTCGAGGCTGTCGGCGCAGATGATTTCGATCTTGTACCCCATGAATTGAAGAAGGGTGTACAGCTCGGGAATCATATCCCGGTAATAAAAGCCGGCGTCGAACTGCGGCAGAATCAGCACCACCGTCCGCTTGCCCTGAAGGTAGCCGATCCGCCGGGCGCAATTGAGGATGGCGTTCTTCGCCTCCGGGGCCACCTCGTTCGACCCGTTGAGCGCCCGTGAAACCGTCGTTACCGAATAGCCGGTTTCGCGGGCGATATCCTGAAGTCTCTTTTTCATACCGTTCAATGTATCGCGGGGAACAAGAAAGTCAAGTCATTTTTACCGGAATGCGTCATTTTATTTCAGGGTTTTTCGGCCTCGGGCTCTTGGCATTCGGCGGGTTCTACGGTATAATATCTGCAGTGAACCATTCACCGCAACCAAACAACGGAGTCTTTTTATGAAGTCGAAGAGAACCGGATTTTTCACGCTTATCGAACTCCTGGTCGTGATCGCCATCATCGCGATTCTCGCCGCCATTCTGCTGCCCGCGCTCAGCAAGGCGCGCTCCCGGGCGCATACGATGAACTGCCTGTCGAATTTCAAGCAGATCGGCACCGCCGCTTTCGGTTATGCGGGGAGCTACAGCGACTACTGGCTCCCCTCGACCACGAGCACCTGGAACAATGAGGCCGGCTACGAGAACAACTGGATCGTCCTCGGCTGGCCCTTCCTGCAAGGCCGGGACTACCCGAACACGGCGACTTCGCTCAAGGTGCCGACCATCTGCCCCGGAGCCTCCCCCGACGACCTCTTTTCGCGGGATGCCAGCGGCACCGTCTACGGCAACGTGCCGAACGGCCGCCCGATCACCAATCTCGCCTGGAACTCCCGGCTGGGCAGCTCCGGGGCGCCGGGGAACAGCAGCGGTTGTTGGATGCGCAAGGTCAGCAACTGCCGCCGCCCCTCCCAGGCGGGGACGCTCTGGGACGTCAACCGGAAAAACACCGATGGGAACCCCTATACCGGCACCCCCAATGCGCGTAATTACACCACTCGTGACGAGGTGATCAACTGTACGCCGGGGCGGCATGCCAACGGGATGGACAACCTCCTGTACGCCGACGGCCACGCGAAGACGATTCTCTTCCCCTCCTTCGCCGACAATTCCAGCGTGCGGCTGACCTTCTGCCCGGATGTCGACGCCATCGGCGGCTACTGGAAGTGAAGCTTGCGGACGTTCGCCGGAATTGTCGGCAACGTCATAGGGTAGGGCGCTCTGTCCCCAGAGCGCCGTTCTCGTCGCAAGCACTATAGGGTATGGACTTGTGATAAAACGTGTTGGGCTCTTTCTTCTCCGGCTCAAGCCGGGGATGCAGTTTCACTCCAAAGACCATGCAACGTGAACGGCGCTCTGGGACAGAGCGCCCTACCGGATAAAAGCTCCGCTAAACACGTAATGCGAAATTTTGCAATTATAGGGATTTTTTTCAAATGATGAAACGATGCGTCTGCTTCGCTTTCCTGCTGCTGTGCGCTCTCGGCGCCTGGGCCGGGAACCTCCTCTTCAACGGCTCCTTCGGGCTCGGCGACGCCGGATTCGCGCTGGAGAAGGAGCTGCGGCCCGATGCCAACCCCGGGCTGCAGTTCCTGCCGCTCGCCGTCGATGGCGGACTGCGGCTCGACAACCGCTATGCCGAATGGTTTGAAATCTATACGAAAGAGTTTACCCTCGAACCTTCGACCACTTACATTCTGAGCGGCTCTTTCCAAAGTTCCAAGCCGGGCGAACGAATCGATTTCGGCGTCTTCAAGGTTGACCCCGTGTGGTCGGCGCATTCGCATATCGTCACGGTGCCGGGGGAGCGGACGCCCTTCCGCTACCGCTTCACCACCGCGGCGAAGGCGGGGGTCTATCACCTCATGATCCGCCCCGGCGACCGTAAGACGGTTTCCGCCGCCACGCTCCAATTCAGCGGCTTGCGGCTGGAGAAGGAGGGCGATACGACCGCCGATTCCGCCGAGGCCGTCATGGTGCCGGAGAAGACGCTCTATGAACTTGCTCCGGGCGCGGCGGCGAAGCTGACGCTGAAAGCGGCCAATCCCGGTCCGGCGGTCTACCGCGAAACCATCCGGGTCACGGGGAGCGACGAGTACACCGGCAAGGTTCTGTTTCAACGTGATTTCCCGGTCGAACTGGCCCCCGGCGAAACGAAAGAGTTCTCCTTCACCGCACCCCTGGCCCGTTACGGCGGCATCCGGGTGACGGCGAAGGGGGAGAAGCTGCGAAACCACGACGGCTTCTACGCGGTCATCGGCAAGTACACCGCGAAACCGGTGGATATCACCCGCGACTATGTCGTCGCCTTCAACGGCGGTTTCAACTATGTCCTCGATCCGCTGAGCGACCACCCCGCCTACCGCGTCTTCAACGCTCCTTTCGGGGAGAATATGGCGCTGCTCGGCCGCCTCGGCTGCCGGATCATGCGCGAACACGACGGCGGCGTGCGCGGCGTCGACTGGAACAGCGTCGAGGCGGAGCGCGGCAAGTTCGACTTCAGCCACCTCGACCGCATCCTGTCGGTTTACGAGAAGAACCATATCATCATGTTTCCGGTCATCGGCGACGGCTTCATCGAAAACTTTCAATCGTACCGGAATAAAAACTGGCCGGACTGGGTCAAGCCGCTTTCGGAACGGGTCAAGGACGATCCGCCGAACTGCATGCGGCAGGTACGCGGCCACATCCAGCTCCCCCCGGCCGATCTCTACGCGAACTACATCCGCAAAACGGCCGAACACCTGAAGGGCCGGATTCCGGTCTATGAGGTGACCAACGAGCCGAACCTCTACCTCGCTCCCGAAGTTTACGTGCGCTATCTCAAGGCGGCGCACGGGGCGATCAAGGCGGCCGATCCCGCGGCGCACGTCTCCGGCTTCTGCCTGACCAGCGACTTCGGCGCCTCCTCGGCGGCGTGGATGGATGTCTGCGTCAAAGCCGGGGGGCTGCAATACGTCGACTCCGTCGGCTTCCATCCCTACGGCGGCCGCGAGCTCGGCTCCGCCTATCCGGCGGACCGCTATATCGCCGATCTCCGCAAGCTGATGGCCGCTTACGGCAAACCCGACATGCCGCTCTGGAACACCGAGCTTTACTACCTGATCGACCAGCAGGCCAAACATGACGCCTACGAGGAAACGCTTTGCCAACCGCACCATATCGCCTGGCGCTTCCTGGTCGATCTCGGCGAAGGAACCGTCCAGTCGATCGCGATTCCGGCAAACTATCTCTGGAAGAAGATGCTGACGCCGAATATGTTCACCAACTGGAACTTTCATGAATTGATCCCGTCGGAGAACTTCGCCGCCTACAATACGCTCGCCCGCCTCTTCGAGGGCGCGAAAACGGTGAAAAAGCAGCGCTATCCGAATGGCCTCATCGGCTATGCGTTCCGCAAGGAGGGCAAGCTGATCGCGGCGGTCTGGAATTACGGGAAGCGTCAGGGCGTTTACGCCGATTTCACCGGTTTTGAAGTCATGGATATCTTCGGCAACCCGGAACCGGCGGGGGAGAAGCTGCTCGGGAACGCGCCTTTTTACCTCACTCCGGGCCGTCTCACCGAAGCGGAGTTTCTGGCGAAGCTGGAAAAACTGCCGCTCCGCCTCGACCAGCCGGTCGGCGCCGGGGAACTGGCGCGGCGCGCGGGCAGCGCGGTGTATGTGATGCTGCATAACGACTCCGCGAGTGAACAAGCCGGCGTCGCTGGAATCACCGGCGGCGGTCTTTCGGCGCGGAATCCCGTGCGTTTCACGATTCCCGCCCGGGGCAAGCTGTCTCTGGAAATTCCGGTCAAGAGCGTGGTGGCGAAGGGCGAAACGGCGCTGATGTTGTATGTCAACGGTTCGACCTTCCGCCAGCCGCTTGCAGTGGTCGAAAACCAGGCCGTCGGCAAGAGCTTCCAGCTGAAAAACGGCGAAGGAACCGTCGAATTCGGCGGCGGAACCATCACGGTCTCGATGACCGTTCGCGATGCTACCGACGCGGGGCCCTCCGGCGAGCGCCGGCCGTGGGAGACCGATTGCGTCGAGCTCTTCCTCGACGTCGACCCCCTGAACCTCCCGCAGCGCCACGCCCAGGCGTATACGCCGCAGACCTTCCGCCTCTTCGTCACCCCGCGCGACGCGGTGAAGCTCCACGCCCAGGGCGGCGTCAAGCCCGGAGACTGCAAGCTGGACGTGAAGTCGGATGCAAACGGTTACGCCTTTACACTGGTTATTCCTGCCGAAACCGGCAATGTCCTCGGTTTCGACGTCAAGATCGACGACCGGGCGGGTGAAAAAATGGCCGAAACCACGCTTGGAACCGGCAAGGAGCTTCACCGCAACCGCTGCAACTTCAGCCTGGTGGTGAAAGAGGCTGCGCCCGCCGCTTCCATGCCAAGTCTGCTTCGCCACGGCGACTTTGAAACGGGTAATGATTTCGCGGCCTACTCGGCGGCGGATAAAGCGCGTTTCTCGGTGGTTCCTTCGCCCGCGTTCTTCTGCGGTGAAAAGAGCCTGAAGGTGATGCAGGAGGCGGATGGGAATGCGGAACTCATGACCGGCGATCTCCCCGCCGAACCGGGCAAGACCATCGAAGTCCGGTTCTGGGCGAAGTCCGAAGCCGGTTCCGTCCCGGCGCAGGTCATCCTTGACTTCTTCCGCGGCGGCCACCCGAAGCATCTCTACAAGCGCTTCCCAGTCAAGCTCGAACCGGAGTGGAAGGAGTTCACCTTCACTTACGAGGTCCCCACTGACGTCGCCGCCTGGACCGCGCTCACGGAGAAAAAGACCCGGCTCCGCTTCGGCCTGCCGAAATCCCCCGACGCCGCCACGGTCTATCTCGACAACGTGGAGTACTTTCTTCGATAGGAGGTCGTTGTAAGCATCAATAGCTTATGTGGTTTAACCACGGTTCTCGCTGGGGCGGCCCGCCCCAGACCCTCCGGCGGGCTCCGCCCTGCACCCGCAAGGGCTACCGCCCTTGACCCCGGTTACTGGGGGAACCTCCAAACGGCCTCAGTCGGCCACTCTCCCCGCTTTTTTGCGGGG
>JAVBRV010000272.1:0-2534 GCA_031547585.1 Victivallaceae bacterium | reverse complement strand
TGCGCGGGCGCTGGTGGGCCGTCCGGCGATCGTGGTGATGGATGAATCGACCAGCGCGCTCGACAACCGCACCCAGGAGGAGATCCGCCGGAACATCGAGGAGCTGAAGACCACCCGCGTCGTCATCGCCCATCGCCTCTCGACGGTCATCAACGCCGACCGGATCTTCGTCATGGATCAAGGTGAAATCCGCGAAACCGGCACCTACGCGGAGCTGATGGAGCTGGGCGGAATCTTCCGCCGCCTGGCCGACCGTCAAAAACTTTGAACATTTCCCGCAACCCGACTTGCATTTTCCCGAAACCCGCACTATTTTATAAGATATGCGAGGGGCATTAGCTCAGTTGGCTAGAGCACCACACTGGCAGTGTGGGGGTCATCGGTTCAAGTCCGATATGCTCCACCATTTTTTTGCCTTTTTTCCGGGTGGTTTTGAATATTGTTCCTGGGATTGCATGATCGCGTTGCAGCTCCCAGCCTATTGCGAAGCAAGCGCGGTAGGCGCCGCGAAGTGAATGTGAGGGAACTCGTTTGCGGCAGCAAACGAGCGAAGGCACACGAGTGCCGAAGCCGAACGTAACGTAGCGAAGGCCCCGCCGATTGAGGGTCGCTGCACAGCAGCGAAAGTGAGATCGCGCTAGCGATCGTTACGGTCCGAGGTGCGGGGTCGCCCTGTAACATCACGTCTCTGCCCAAGGGCGGGGGTGGGCCTGGGCGGGGAGTCAGGCCCCGCCCGATTCCCATCGCGTCAATTGCATTTGCATGATATTATTTGCTTTCCCGTGCTTTTATTGTGGAGTGATGGATGAACGATCTGGAAGCCGCATTTCGCAATCGGATCTTGAACGTCGAACGGCTGCTTGCCTATGGATTCACGGGCGAGGGGGGACGTTATGTCTGGTCGACCCGGCTGATGGACGGGCTCTTCGAAATGACCGTGACGATTACGGAGGAGGGCAGGGCGGGGGCGGAGGTCGTCGATCTCGCCGCCGATGAGCCGTACACTCTCTTCCGGGTTGCCGGGGCGGGCGGGGCTTTCGTGGGGCGGGTCCGGGCGGAATATGACGGCGTCCTCGCCGCCATCGCCGAAGCCTGCTTCGACAGTGGCATGTTCCAGGGCGGCTCCGCGCAGCGGGTCATCCAATACATCCATGAGACATATCAGGATCACCCCGAATTCCTGTGGGGGAAATTCCCCGGGAACGCCATCTTCCGGCGCCAGGACAACGCCAAATGGTATGCCGCCCTCTTACGCCTCCCGGCCGGAAAACTCGGCCTCCCCGGCGAGGACCTGATCGACATCCTCGACCTGCGGGGCGATCCGGAATCCCTCCCGCAGCTGATCGACGGGGTGAAATATTTCCCCGGCTATCACATGAATAAAAAGCACTGGTTCACCGTCGTGCTCGACGGCTCCCTCCCGGCGGAGGATATCTTCGCCCGCATCGACGCCAGTTACCGGATCGCCGCCAAACGTTGATTATTTGAAAAAGGCGGCGCGGATTCCGGTAATCAGCATCTCCACCGCGATCACCGTCAAGAGAAAACCCATCAGCGACTCAAAGGCGTCGAGCACCCGCACCCCGAGCTTGGCTGCCAAGCGGCGCCCCACCAGCAGAATCAAGGTCGTCGCCCCCCAGGCCAGCAGCAACGCCCCCACCGCCGCGAAAATCGTGTGCAAGGAGTTCCCGCGCAGCAGAATGACGACGGTAATCGCCGACGGACCCGCCACCAGCGGCACCGCCAAAGGCACGATGAACGGCTCCTGGCTGACCCGCTCCTCCCCGAACTGCGGCATCCCGAAAACCATCTTTAAGGCGATGAGGAACAAAATCACCCCGCCCCCGATCCCCAGCGAAGGCTGCGAAATCTGGAACAAGCGGAGAATCATATCGCCGAAAAAGAGAAAGAGCAGCAGCACCGCCAAGGCTACCAGCGATTCACGCAGCACGATCCGCCGGTAAGCCGCCGCGTCCTGGCGCTTCAGCAAGCCGACGAATAATGGGAGGTTCCCCAATGGGTCCATCACCAGAAACAGCAGCGTCGCCGCCGAAAGAATACGGTTGAAGTCAGACCATTCCATATGGATGTCTCTCCTTTCATGCCTCAGCCTTCACTCCCGACGTCAGCCGGGCCGCTCCCCAGGGTAGGGCGCTCTGTCCCCAGAGCGCCGTTCTCGTTGCATGGTCTTTGGGGTGAGACCGCGTCCTTCGTGTGGCCATAGACGAGAGGGTATCTACAGGGTAAAAGCAGACGGTTTCCGGCTGCGGCTCCGCGCGCTGCGGCTCGATAAAAGGCTTGCTTCGCAATGCCTTTTATCGGCAGCGCTCCGCCGGTCGGTACTGTACTGGTGCGGTTTGCATCCGCAAACCTTAGATTTCGCTCGCCTCCGGGCGGGCGCCTGCGCCGCCCTGCGGTGAGCGACCAGCGTTTCGCCGCTGGACCACGCCCCGGCTCGGCCGGGTGCGCACGACCGCGTCGCGGTCTATTTTTTATGTTGTTTTCTTTTTTTCATTCGTAATTATTTCGCCGCG
>JAVBRV010000134.1:0-4185 GCA_031547585.1 Victivallaceae bacterium | reverse complement strand
CATTCTTGCTTCATGCCCGGGTCGGTTTGTTTTGTAATTGTGGGGTGGGGTTTGGGGGTCTGGACCAACATCATTATGTACAGTTCAATGTTGTGTTTTTGCGCCCTTCCCTCAAGTCCCACGACTCAGGGGAGCCAGAAGCCGAAGGTGTGGCGGTGGCGGAAGTTCTCGGGGGTGCCGCTCCAGGTGAGTTGGCAGGTTCGGGTTTGGCCGTCGTTGTCGTTGACGGCGGCGTCGAAGGAGACGGGGGAGTTGGGGGGGAGGCGGAGTTCGCTCCAGGGGATTTCGAGGTGGGCGGTGTAGCCGGTCGGGGTGTCGGTAATTTGCCAGCGGAGTTTGGCGGGGTCGACGTCGCCCTGGTGGTTGAGTCGGGCGGGTTTGTCGTCGGCGGCGGGTGAGAGAAAGAGGCGGAAGGTATCGGGGCGGTATTCGCGCCGTTCGAGGTCGGCGAGGGGGGTGCGGTCGAAGAAGAGTTCGATGCAGTCGCCGTTCCAGAAGTCGGGTGAGGAGTGGCGTCCGCGTTGGGGGTCGCGCACGTCGAAGGAGAGGGTGAAGGCAGCGGGGGTTCCTTGGGCCTGGAAGGAGCAGTTGAATCCGGCCGGCTTTTTCCCGTGGGTGATTTGTTCCGGGCGGGCGGTTTCGTGGTCCCGGAGGAAGCGCTGGGCTTCGATCGGGAGTTCGAGGGTTCGGGTGTTCCGGCCGTCGTAGACCAGGAGGCGGACGGTTCCGGCGGGGAGGGTGTTTCCTGCGACTTCGATGGGGAAGAGGATGACGCCGCTTTTACCGGCGGCGAGCGGCAGGGGTTGCGAACCGGCGGCGGGAACGGTGACGCCGGGGGCGGAGAGCAGCCGGACTTTCAGGTTCTGCGTTTCCGTCGTGCTGCGGAACTCTACGGCGACAGCGGGGCGGCCATCTTGGGCGAACCAGCGCGCCCGGGTGGCTTCGTAGCCGTTTTCGGGGGTGATTTGAGCGGCCTTGAGAGTTTGGACGAAGGCGGCCATATCGCCTTTGCCGCGGACGTAGATGGGGTCGCCGCTGAGCGGCATGGCGGTGGCGGCGGGGAGGGGGTTGCCGAAGAGGTCGAAGAGCTCGAGAGTTCCCGGTTCGGCGAAGGTGACGGTGAACTTCTGCTTTTCGGTATAGTTCCAGAGGGCCGCCATGGGCGTGTTGTCGCGGAGGCGGTAGAGGTAGAAGGTGGCGCCGCGCGGGGTGGTTGCCTTTTCAACCGGAACCGCACCCTCCATCAGCCGGGCGAAGGCGTTGACCGCGACGTAGACGTCCGACGGGTTGACGTTGCGCCGCATCCGACCGGGGAAGTAGCCGTAGGCGAAGTTGCGGTCGCGGCGGTAGCTTTTTTCTTCGGGGAGCAAGGTTGCCTGGCGGACGTTTTCGCCGAGGTCGAGCAATATGCGGCGGACGAAGTCTCCGGCGGCGACCCGGCCTTGCTCCCTCGCGTCGTTATCCCGCGACTGTTCGCGGAGGTAGTAGAGTTCGGTATTCCAGAGCGGCAGCCCGGCGCGGTAGCGGGCGACGATGGCCCGGATGTCGTGAATCGCCACCGGGGCGGGGTTCGGCGAGCGCTCCTCCCGCGACGAGTAGGGGTGGAAGGAGACGATGTCGGTGTACTGGAAGCCGCCGAGTTTACCGAACTCTTCGAGGAAACGGCCCATTTCGCCGCCGTGGTCGCCGGTGACATTGGGGGCGACGACTTTGATGGCGGGGTCGATTTTGCGGCACTCTTCAAAGGCGATTTTGAGGAGTTCGAGGTAATCCTCCGGCGAAGTGGTGAGGTTGGCTTCGTTCAGCACCTCCCAGTAGCGGACGCGGCCTTTGAAGTGCGTGACCACCGTGCGGACGTAGCGCCGCCAGTCCTCTAAGGCGGGTTGGAAGCCCGGTTTACCCAAAATTCGGAACTTCGTCAGGAAGCCGCGCTTCAGCTGCCACTCGGGGAGGTGGCGTTCGAGCATGACATGACCGAGAACGCCGAGGATGACGGTGTTTCCCCCGGCGAGACGCCGGTCGACCATGCGGTCGGCGAGCGCGAAGCCGAATTTCCCCGGCTCCGGCTCGACTGCCCGCCAGTTGAAGGGGCAGTAGGCGCCGTTGCCGATGCGGAGCAGGCGATAGCCCTGGTTGGCGTCGACCCGGTCATATTCCGCAACGTCGCTTTCGGCAAGAGTGAAGTGTGTTTTGCCGCCGTTGATATTCGAAAAGCCGAAACCGAGGCCGTCTTCGACTCCGGCCACGAAATCCTGGTCGGGATCGAAGGGCTTGGCCGTATAGCGGCCGCTGTTCGCATAGAGATAGGGCATGATCTCCACGGTGCGGCCGTCTGTCTCATATTCGCCGCGAATGGAGTAGACGCCGTAGGGGCGGCCGGGAACCGTGAAGTCGCGCCGGATGGTCTCTCCCGGCGGAATTTCCACTTCGACCGTGGAGGAGCCGAGTTCGCGGTTGCGGTAATCGTCGTATTCGCGGAAGGTGACTTTGAGATTTTTCGCCGCTTCGCCGTAATTGACCGCGTTCAGGGTGTAAACGAGTGGTTTTTCCCCGTCGATGCGGAGGCGGGAGGGGGCGGTGACGGCCATCTCCACCTTCTCTTTGACGGCAAAGGCGGTGGGGGCGCTCCCCTCTTCGACCTGAAAGGCGTCGAAGCGGACGGTCGCGTCACTGCCGTCCCCCCAGAGGAGGTCGATCAGCAATGACTCAAAGCCTTCGGTCGGGGTGACGGTGAATTGGTGGCGCCTCCACTCTTGGGTGAGCGTGAAGGTGCGGGACGGGTTGAACCACCGACCGTTCAGCTTCTTCTCGGCCGTGACGACCGACATCCAGTTGACGCGGAGGTTGACCGGTTTATCGCTTTTGGCGTAAAAGCTGAAGGTGTACGGCTTCCCCGGCGTGACCCGGAAGTCGGGGGTGCGCAATACCGCCGGTTCCTTGCGGGGATTGTCGAAGCGCAGGCTGTATTTGCCGTGAACGGCGTCGGCGTCGGAGACCGGGGGGAGGTACTTGCCGTGCTCCGGCGTCTCAAGGAGGGTGTAGCGCGGTTTGGCGTAGTCCGCGCCGCCCAGCTCGAAGCCGGCGTCGGGGAGGAGGTTCCCCGCCGCCAGCATGGCGGGGAAGATGAGAGCGAAAAGGGGGGCGCGCATTACGGCATCTCCTTGCATTCAATATCTTTGACTTCAAGCCAGTCGACCGGGGCGTTCGAGCGGATCTGGACGCACATCAACCCGCGGTAGACCGCTTCTTCGGGCGCGGTGAAGGGGAGGAGGTACTCCTTCCACTCCCCGGCTAGGCGGGTGCGTTCGGTCTGATACCAGTGCGTGGGGCCCTTGTTCACCCAGCCGTCGATCTGGACCTCCCCCGCGACCTCGACGGAACTGCGGATCCAGACGGAAAGCCGATACTTTTTCCCCGCCTGAACCGGAAAAGACTGCGATTGAATATTGGCTTTCCCACCCGGCTCCGGCGTGAAGCGGAGCGCTTTGCCGCCGTCGATGTGAAGGGGGGCGTCCACGTAGGTGAAGGCGTATTTCGTGTCGCGGAGCGCCCATTGCGCCTGCCAGACGGGGGCGGCGGTTTCATCCACGACGATTCGGATGGGTTCTTCCGGCAGCGCCTCCATTTGAAGGTTGCGTACCTCGACCGTCTGCGGAGTTGGGGTTTCGACGGCCACGATGATCTTCGCAGGGCCGTCGGCGGGAAGGCGGAGCCAGCCGGTCATAGTGCGCCACTTTCCGTCGGGATGGGAATCCATATACTGGCGGACGTACTCCGGCGTGCTCTCCGGCATAGTACGCAGCTTCACCGTGACGCCGGGGGGAGCCTGATATTCGAAACGGAGCCGGTAGTAGCTTTGTTTCAGGGGGAGGGTGGCTTGGATGGCGTTCCATTTCTCCGGCAGGGCGTTGATGCGCCAGCCGGCGTCGCGGATTTCGGCATTGCTGCGCCCGAATTTATGGGGATTCTCCGGCAGCAAATTTTCCGCGCCGGCGAGCGCGGCGGCGACCGCCAGCGAGGCGGCGATGGCGAGTGATTTTATCATTTCTTTATCCTTAATTGGCGAGACTCAGATCCCATGACCACCCGGCGGCGCCGTTCAGGTTAATATACTTGAGGTTCAGGGGGTAGCGCCGGGTGGTCACGGAGCCGCCGGCCTGAAGGAAGGTCGCCTTCCCGGAGTGG
>JAVBRV010000430.1:0-6402 GCA_031547585.1 Victivallaceae bacterium | reverse complement strand
CTACGGCGACCCCACGCTCGACACGCTGGTCACCGACCTCTATCTCGGCGATCAACTGATCGACCGGCAGAGCGAGCGCTTCGGCTTCCGTGAATTCTGGATCTCCGGCAGCGACTTCTACCTCAACGGCCGCCATATCCTGCTGCAGGGCGACGTCGGCACCCGGTGGCTGGACATCCCCAAAGCCTGCGACGTGATCTTCCCCCTGCTCCGCGCCGACGGCATCAACATCATCCGCAACCACGACGGCGCCCACGAATCGCCGGAGCTCTTCCGCACCGCCGACCGGCTCGGCATGCTGGTCTACGCCAACATGTACCCGGTGCTCCACGAGCCGGGGCGCGATACCTTGAAGAACTTCATCCCCTACGATGAATTCCTCGCGAGCCCGCGTCACGAATTCAACCTCCGCAACTACCGCCGCTGGGTGGAGACGGTGCGGAATCATCCGAGCGTGGTCATCCTCTCGACCGACAACGAAATCTTCACCCAGTCGTGGGACACCCCGGCGCAGGAGGAGTTCAACATCCGCAACGACCGGCTCGGCGCGCTCTACGGGCAGTACGTCAAGACGCTCGACCCCGACCGCGTCCTCACCCGCAACGGCGACGCGGGGACCTGGGGCTTCCACGAGAAATGGCGCGAAGAGCCCCCCTGCGAGACCGCCAACTACCACTACCCCGACTTCAACGTCAATCAGGTCGTGCTGAACTGGCAGACGCTCTTCGACTTCCGCCCGGTGATCTACGGCGAAACCCTCTATTACTCCTACGGCGCGTGGGATAAATGGGTCGGCGCGATCCCGAAGCAGGTATCCGACAAGGCGAAACGGGTGCGTGAAGTCGCGAGCCTCTACCGGAAGCTGAAGATTCCGGGGCAGATCTACATGGGCCTGTCGCACGACGGCTTCATTCAATTCGACGACACCGGCAAAGGCAATCCGTGGGGAATCCGGGCGAGCGACCACGACGCGGGCAAGGTTCCGGGCCGCCCCGGCTACCCCTGGGTGAAGATCGACTGGCCTTCGCCCTCCGGGGCGGGGGCGCACCTCGAATTCCTCCGCATCGACGCCAAACGCGGCAGCATGAGCGCCTTGAACTGGTTCGACCCCGCCGTGCCCTCGCATGTGCGGAACGCGGTCAACGAGGCCTACCGGGACGCCCTGACGCCGATGCCTCCCCTCGCCCCCGCCCCCGACGCGGAGTGCCTGGTCAAGCTCGGGGCCGCCGGAGCGGGCAAGATCGTCAGCGTCCGCACCCCCTTCGAAATCTACGGCGTCGTGGCCGACCGCGCCGGAACCGCCTGGCTGACTTTGCCGGAACCGGGCCGGTACACCTTGATGGCGGGCGGCGAAGTCGCCCTCCCGGCGCGGAGCTCCCACGCCGCCCTCCCCGGCTTCAACCAGATTCCAACGAAAGAGTAATCATGAAATATATTGCAATCACCCTCTTCGCCGCTCTCACGGCCGTAGCTTCGCCGGAGCAGTTGCTGGAAGAAAATACCCGCCTCGAAACGGAAAACCGCCGCCTCGAAGCCGAGTGGGCGGAGGCGGCCAACGCCAACACTCACCGCCTCCGTGAAGGGAAGAACCTGGAAGCGGTGATCGCGCAGCAGAAGAGCGTGATCGCGCAGCTGCGGGAGCCGGGCGAGAAACCCGCCTCCTCGGTTTCCGCCCAGGTGAAAGCGCCGGAGCCGAGAAGGATCGCGATCCCCCTCCCCCGGCCCAAGCAGCCGTTCGCTTCATTGGAAACCGTGGGGGGCGTCCCGACCCTGACGGTGAACTACCCGGAGACGGTCGAGAAGGTGAATCCCCTGGTTCAGGTCTACCTGAAGAAAGAGGAGCTGGCGGGGAAGCTGGTGACCTTCACGGCCGAGATCGCGGCGGCCAACATCTCCAAGCCCGCCGCCCATCACCACGGCGGCCGGTTCGGCTTGTACCTGATCGACAGCGAGGGGAAGCCGAACTGGCCCGCCGCCAACATCGGCGGCGGCTCCTTCGACTGGAAGACGGTCACCTTCACCGCCGAAATCCCCCATGGGGCGAAAAGCGTCGCTCTGCTGCTCGGCATGCAGGGCGTAACCGGCAAAATCAGCTTCCGCAACCTCTCCGCCGAATTCACGGAGTGACGATCTCGAAATACGGTGTGATGTGTTGCCGTTCCGCGGCCCGCAACGCCCTACAAACAAAACGGATGCAGTAAATTTGTTCAAGCGTTTGGCGAAGCGATAATCGGGTAGGGCTGTCTGTCCCCAGACAGCCGTTCTCGCTGTAAATTCCACGAGGTATGAATTCAAAATAAAACGTGGCAGGTCCTTCCCTCTCAGGAACAAGCCGGGTGCGCGGTTTTACCCTGTAGACTCTGCAACGAGAACGGCTGCCTGGGGACAGGCAGCCCTACCATGACGTATCCCCGACATCTTCTTCACTTATATTGCCTCCATTTGACATGTCGTTTTCATAAATAGCGCAGTTTTTACTGCAATCTACACATTTTTCACATCTCCGTCGGATTCTTCCGGACCGGCCAGCTACTTAAACGGTATTTTTTTCATTCTTCCGGTTGATTTTGATCAGAGGGGAAACTATATTGGCAAATAGAGATACATCAACGCCGGGTCGCCTTCGGGGCGAACGGCGTTGACGGCTTCAAGTCCATTATCGCAATAAACTCATAGAGAAATTGGGGGAAACATGAGCATCACTTCGAGTCTTTCGATCATCGGCACCTATACGGTCACCACCACCGCCGATTCAGGCGAGGGATCGCTGCGCTACGGGGTGGAGACGCTCCAGGCCCCGGCGATCTCCTTCGACCCGGCGCTGGCGGGGGCGACGATCGCGCTGAAGAGCGCGCTTCTCGTCACCAGCAGCATCACCATCTCCGGCGATGAGCAGACGGTCATCGGCTCCGGGCTCTCCCTCTCCGACAGCTACCTGTGGCTTGAGAACATCGCCTTCACGGTCGACGCCCTGACAATCACCGGGGGCAACAACCTCGCCATCGGCGACGACGCTTCGATTACGGCGCGCGAATTGGTGGTCGAAACCGGGTACTCGATGCTCACCGGCGACTTCCGCTTCGCCAAGTCCGGCGTCTCCCGGCTGGTCGTCGCGGAGGGGGCAAGCCTCTACGTCGAGGCGGATCAGCTCGGCGCCATCCTTTCGGCCGACGTCATCAACGCCGCCGGAGCACTGATGGTCGACGGCGACGTCGATTGGCAGGAGGTCCGCACCATTAAAGAAAACAACACCGTCAACTATCTCGGGATCAACGGCGCCATCCGGAACTTCGACCAGTTCACCCTCGGCAAGGGCTCCAGCCTGACGTTGGGTGCGACGGAGCTGACCGGAACCGACAAGAACAACTCCTTCACCCTGAAGGAGAATGCCAAAGCCCAGCTCTACACCGCCATCGACTTCGGCGCGAGGAAGAACTCCGTCGCCATCGGCGCCAACGCCACCTGGGCCTCGTTTGGCGTCGCCAACGTCTCCAACCTGAAGCTGGCGGCGGGCAAGAGCTACAAGGACGTCGACGGCCAGAAGGTTCAGGGCTGGACCAACGCCACGATCGCCGGGGACTTCACCGGTACGGACGGCAAGAACGCCCTCAACCTCGGCAAATTCTCGACTCTGGATATCACCGGCAACCTCGGCAACGGGAGCGCCGGGAGCACCGTCAAGCTGGGGAGCGAAGCCAAACTCATCCTCTCCAACGACGTCTTCGGGCTCAACTCGCTCAACCTCGCGAACGGCAAAGTCTATGTGGACGACGACGGGGCGAGAAGTTGGGAATACACGCACTTCACGGCTCAAAACGTCGCCGGGACCGCCGGCAACGACAGCATCAAGCTCGGCAACTACGCAGGGTTCATCGCCAACTCCCTCGACCTCGGGGCCGGGAAGAACAGCGTTTCGGTGGGAGCGGGCTCCTACTTCCATGTCTATGGAGACGCCAAGGGGCTGGATTCCCTGAAGCTGGCTTCCGGCAAAAAAGTCAAGGGGGAGCCTTCGGATTCCGCGAACGCGTATGTCGGGGGCACGCTCTCCGTCAACAAAATCCAGCTGGGCACCGACGCGTGGTTCAATGCCGGCACGATCCAATCGAATGACGGCGATTTGACAGTGAAGATGGGGGCAAACTCCTACCTCTACGCGAGCGAGCTCACCGGCCTCCATACCCTCAGCGTCGCCTCCGGCAAGGCGGACACCCTGAGTACCGTGAGCGTCAATAACCTCACCGGAACCGCCGGCAACGACAGCATCAAGCTCGGCAATTACTGCGAATTCCGGGTGGATAACAGCTTCGACCTCAGCGATGGCAAAAACACGGTTGCCCTCGGCAAGAATTCCACCTTCCGCGTGGACGGCAACCTTGCGAACATCACCGAGCTGAAGATCGGCAAAGAGAGCACGCTGATCCTCAGCACCGAAGCGGTGGCCGCGCTTGACACCATCACCAAGGCGGACTACGACTGGGGTTACACCATCGCCGACGTCGGCAAGATCGGCGTCGCCCAAGCCTTCACCGCCCTCTACCAGGAGCTGGCGGATAACACCCTCGCTTCCGAAAGCGCTGTGTGGGATGGTTTCTCCGGCTGGCTCTCCAACAAGGAGGACTACGGCGACGACGGCGACATCACCTGCTGGAACGATCTGGCGGACTTCTTCCAGGCAAGCGGCGCCGACAATGATCTCACCGGCTGGCAAGTCACCGGCGACGCCGGTTCACTCCAGGTCAAAGTCTGGAAGAACGACGGCACCGCCTGGGATTCCGGCACCGAGATCACCGAAGCCGGCGGCGTCTGGGACCTCTCGCAGGTCTCGATCACCGGCGCAGCCGACTACCGCATCTCGGTCGAAATCGCCGACTCGGCAGCCAAAGACGCCTACAGCTATCGGCTGATCGCCTAAACCACGGTTTTCGCTGGGGCGGCCCGCCCCAGCAAGAACCACATAAGTCATATTTGACATATCAAGCGTTTGGCAGAGCGATATCGGGTAGGGCTGTCTGTCCCCAGACAGCCGTTCTCATGGTATGGTCTTCAGGGTAAAACCGCGCCCCCCGGCTTGTTCCGGAGAGGGAAGAACCGGCCATGTTTTATTTTGAATTCATACCTTGTAGAATTTGCAACGAGAACGGCTGTCTGGGGACAGACAGCCCTACCTTCCGACATCGCAACGACTTCAGCGAAATTCCGGATACCTTGCCCCTTGGGTCGAGGAACTTCATTACGCTTTCGTACTTCGCCGCCGATTTTATGGAGTAGGCTTCGTCAGTCCATCCGGTAGCGCTTCCGGTAGCCGGTGGCGGTTTCGCCGGTGCGCTGCCGGAAGCGCCGGGAGAAGTAGAAGGGGTCGGCAAAGCCGCTGCGGCGGGCGACCTCCGTCACCGGCAGCCGGGTTTCGGCCAGCAGACGCCGGGCCCGGTTGATCCGGCACTCCCAGAGGTATTCGGCGGGGGCGACCCCGAGGTACTCCCGAAAGCAGCGGCGAAGGGTGGAGAGCGAAAGCCGCTGCTCCGCCGCCAGCTCATCGAGATCGTGCCACTCCTCCGGGACCTCCCGGAAGCGCCGGGCGATCGCCCGGATCGCCCCCTCATGCCGCCCCTCCTCCGGCCGGGAGCGCGACAGCAGGCTCTCGACGATCAACTGTTCGGCCAAACGGTCGATCCGGTCGGGGTCGGGTTCGGCCTGGCGGATCCGCTCCTCCAGCTCCTCCCGGTACGGCAGAAGGGTGCTCTCCATCTTCCAGACCGGCGCGACGGGAATCAGCCCGCGCCGGGTGAGCTCGGCCATCTCCTCCGCCGGGTAGATGAGGTAGATTTCAAACCAGGTCTCGTCCGGACCGTAGCTCATCGGCACCCCCGGCATCTGGGTCAGCACCATCGGCGCCGTCACCCGCAGCCGCTCGCCCTGCCACTCGTAGTACCCCTCCCCCCGCAGAATGAAGGAGAAATTGAAGGTGTCGAAGGGGTGATTGATCCAATTCTCCTTCCGTTTCAGGAAGCCGATCGAATCCACTTTCGGGGCGGCGTTCAGGCGGCGCTTCTGCCCGGCCAGGTGTCTGACTGAAAAATCCATTTTTATAGTCATGGAATCCATTGCCCGGTTCATGGTTTTAAGGTATAATTAATATAGAATCCAAAACCTGAAAAACAAGAAGAACCTGCATGAAAAATCCCATTTCCATCGGCGTCATCGGCTGCGGCAATATCAGCGGCGCTTATTTCCGGGCGGCGAAGAGCTTTGACAACATCCGAATCACCGCGGTCGCCGACCGGAATCCGGAAGCGGCCAAACGGGCGGCGGAAGCGAACGGCTTCCAAAAGCTCACCGTGGAGGAGCTGTTCCGCCGCTTCTACCAAGATGTCCGCGGCTTTGAGATGCCGGAGGGGCATCTCG
>JAVBRV010000244.1:0-10487 GCA_031547585.1 Victivallaceae bacterium | reverse complement strand
AACTCCCCCTGCCCCTCCTGGATGCCAAGCGACAGGGTAATGGTTTCGACATCCGTCGGAAGCTGTTCAATGAATGAGATTTTACGCCAATCGTAGGTGCCGAAGCGGCGTTCCGGTTCGGGGTGGCGGGTTCCCTTGGGGGATTTGACCGCCAGCATCACCTTGGGGCCGAGGTAAACTTTTTTTCCCTGCAGGAGGTCCTTGCCGCGCACGACGGCTTCGAGCTGGATCAGCCCGTTCACTTTGGCGGGGTCGAGCGGCAAATTGATCCATCGGGTGCCCCCGGCGTTTTTCACCCGGAAGGCGACCGCGCCGCCGCCCTTCTCCCCTCCCACCGGGAGGTATTCGGCGACCGCGGCGTTATTCCACTTCGCCAGGCTCTCCGGCGCGTCGAAGGTTTCCGACCACAGCAGCTCCTGATTGACATACCCTCCGCAAAGCGAAAGAGCCGCGAGTGCACAACAGAGAATACTAAAAATACGCATGGGAAAATACTCCTTTATTCCACAAAAGCTTCACTGCGGGTAACGATGTTGCTGCTGCCGTAGTTGTAATAGACGGCCGCCGCCCGGTTCTTCCAGTTGATACGCGAAGCAACATGGCCGTCAAGAAAGAGAAGGTTGGCCGCGTTATTGTGATTGGGCCCGATCTGCCTGGATTGAAAAAGCCAGCAGCGGCTATCCGTCGAACCGACGGTCCCCACCACGGCGGCGCTGAAAACCGTGGCGGACGCCAACAGAACGTTGTTGTAATCGACCTCTCCGACGGCGTACGTCGCGGAGGGGCGGGAGTATCGTTCCGCTTTGGCCAACATACCCGTCGTGGTGCCGTCGAGCCCGGTAACCAGGTTGGAGACGATGCCGTAACTGAGCCGGCGGCTGCTGGCGGGGAGAAGCACATCCGAGGGGCAACGGAAGGGCTTCCAATTGTTGCCGGTCGGCCAGCCCCAGGTATCGACCGATCCACCCATGTAATTCTTGCCGTAGCAATAGTCCCAGCAGGCCTGGTGCACGGCGTTGATGCAGTAGGGAGCGATGTACCCGCCGTTGTCGCCGATATAGAAGACCATGGCCGACCCCATCTGCTTCAGGTTGGAGGCGCAGTTGGCTCCCCGCGCCCTCTCGCGGGCCTTGTTGAGGGCCGGCAAGAGAATGGCCGCGAGAATCGCGATAATGGCGATTACAACGAGGAGTTCGATAAGGGTGAAATTTCGTCTTCGCATGTTCTACCTCCTGGTTATGAAATGGTTATCAGGGTATTGCCTTCGGAGCATGGGAAACCGGTTCCATTGATTTCGAGAGTGAAGGGCCGGTTGGCTTCAACGGTGATCTTGCCGTTATCGGCGAGAAGATCGCAAACGATATCGCCGAACCGGAGCCGTCGGATACCGTGGCGACCGATTTCCGGGCGGTGGCGGTAACGGAGCAGACGGCTCCCGGCGTCGGCTTCGTGGAACCCCAACACATTCTCGATCAAGAGCGAAATCGGTCCCAAAGCCGACCAGCCGCAGAAGTCGGGGCGGCAGAGCTTCTCCGGGGTCCGGGTGGCCGCGGGGAGCGCCTCCGTGCCGGGCGCGTAGGCCTCCCAGATGGTGTGGGGGGTGAAGGTTTCATAGACCTCGGCCATCCGGTCGACGAGGCGCTCCGAGAGTTCGGCGGCGAGATCGTAACGGCCGTACTTCCCGATGGCCTTCATCGTCATGTAACTGGTCGGCAGCCAGACCCCTCCCCTCCAGTAGCGCCCATCCGGGCGGTACTCGGGGGAATTCCGGGCGACTGAGGGACAGGGGACTTCGCCGCCCAGCTTCTCCGGGTCGAGCAGCGTTTCGACCTGCCGGGCGGCCTGTTCCGGCGACGCCGCTTCGGCTAAGAGCGCCCAGAAGCTCGCGGGCGTCAGCACCCGGCAAACGTCATGCGTGGCGGCATAAATATCGTAATAGCTGCCGTCGGTTTCGTCAAAATAATATTGATTGAGGAGCGCCTTCTTCTCCTCGTAACGAGTGAGGAACTCCGTTTTGATACCCCCCTCCCCGATCATTTCGGCCAGCCGGGCGATGTAGAGGGCGGAGAGCGCTTGCTGAGCGAGAGCGTCGAGCCAGTAGAGGTTGGTGTAGACATCCCGGCCGCGCGGCGTATTGTCCATGCCGGAGGAGATGCCGCTCCAGAGGTAGCCGCACTCGTTCTTCTGGATGGTGTTGAGGAGAAACGCGGCGGTGTAGCGCTCCCCCGTTTTCGCCGTTTCGAACCAGTCGTAATGCCGCTGCAGATACCGCTTCTCTACCAGGATGCGGTGAATGCGCCCGAGGTCGCCGGTGAATTTGGCGTACTCGTACTCCACCCAGGCGAAGAGGGGCGGGTTGTCGGGGTGTTGGATGAGGCAGCTGCTCGGCTCCCCGTCGTAGAGCGGACGGTAGAAGTTGTCGAGGCTCTCGACGCCGGGGAAGAATTTCGGGGAGTACTTGCAGTAGTGAACCATGAAGCAGGTATCCCAGATCCAATTTCGATTCGGGGCAAAGCCTTCATCCATATGCCGTTCGACCGGCAGCCCCGGCGTTACCAGCACATGATCCGAAGCCAGCTCCCAGGCACGCCGGTAGAGCGCCGTCAGCGCCGGCTTGCGGTCGTAGATTACTTCGGGAACCAGGGAAAAATCGAAATCTTTATGCATACATCCTCTGCCGTTGTTTTTTGTCGCTACTCATATTATAGTGTATCTTACATAAAAAGAGAAGTGCCGAAACGGTTCAATAACTATCCTGAAATGCAATAAAATTCTCTTTTTGTGGAATTGCATTTTTTTATTCCGGTGATATGGTATCGATATGAAACAGTATCCATGGAGCGCCGAAAAAGGCGTGCATATGCGTAACCGAATTCTCGGCAGCTGGGATTTCGGCTGGAAACGCGCTTTCCCGCTCTGGCTGGAATTTGTCCTGATCGGCCATTGGCGTTCCGACAGCCGGTACTGGCACGAGCGGCCCTATAATCTTGCCTTCGAGCTGCCGCTTGAGGGGGATATGTCAATCACCATCGACGGCTCACCGGAAATCGTCCGCCCCGGCGAGCTCCTGATTTTGCCGATGGGGGTGGAGAACGACCTGCGGGTCGGTCCCTCGGGAAGCTGCTGGAAGCTCTCCTGCGGACTCTGCGGCGCCATGACCGCCAACCTCCTCAGCGCTTTCGGCCTTGAAACCGGCCGCATCCTGAAGCTCCGCGATGTGTCGGGAATCTATACGCTGCTCTCCGGCGCCGCCCGGATGTTGCAGGAAAAAGACGAAAAGGACGCCCCCAAAGTCGCCGGCGCCGCCCTGGAATTGCTGACGGAAATCCGGTTGCAATCGGAAATTCCGGATTGTCACCCGGAACTGGCCGGAATCCTGCGGGTGATGGAATTCGACCTCGCCACTCCGCTCGACCTCGGCCGGATCGCCCGAAGCCGGGGCATCTCGCGCGAGAAGCTGCATCTGCTTTTCCGAAAACACCTTGACGCCTCCCCCGGAGCCTACTTCCGGGAGCTGCGGATGAAACGGGCGGAGACCCTGCTCCGGAACAGCCGCACCCCCATCCAGGCCATCGCCCGGGAGACCGGCTACACAACGGTTCCAGGGTTCATCAAGGAGTTCCGCAAGAAGCACGGCTGTACACCGGGCGAGTTCCGCCGGACTAAAGAACAGTAATAAGGCCCCAGAGAGGAACGAGGTATCAGAAAGTTCGTCGAAATCTCATTGGGTAGGGCGCTCTGTCCCCAGAGCGCCGTTCTCGTTGTAAGCACTACAGGGTATGAACTTGTGATAAAAGGAGTTGGGCTCTTTCTTCTCCGGCGTAAGCCGAGGACGCGGTTTCACCCCAAAGACCATGCGACGTGAACGGCTGTCTGAGGACAGACAGCCCTACCCGATTACGCCTCTAGCGGTTCGGCGTCCACTTCCACGCTTTGAGATCGACGACGTTCTCCATCTCATTGCGGAGGGGGGCGTCGACCGTGGTGAAGAATTGAAGCCCGGTCAGCTCCTCCACCCGCCGGACCGTCACCGCGTATTCGTTGAGCGAGCGGTCCCCGGCTTTGTTGGCCAGCACGAAGCCGATCATCTGCGGCGGCTTCGCCGAGGGTGCGTAAAGCACTTTGTAGTAGGCATCCGGAACCACCACCTTATGGGGCCCGACCGTGATCGATTCGGCGGCGAAGATGGGCCCGGTGACTACGTGGACCGCTCCGAAATCGACCGCCCAGTCGCGCACCTTGCTCTCGAGGCGCATCCAGATGCCGCGATTGAATTCGGGGCTCTGCGGCGACATGTTCGAGAAGTAGAAGCTCTCGCTCATCGCCCGTTTCGACCAGGCCATATCGGCGGCGGGCGCCAGATGCCCTCGGTCGTAGCCGGAAGCGGCGTAATCGGCCAGGTCCGCCGAACCGGTGGGGATGTAGGGGTCGCTGCGGAAGTCGTCCGTCCGCGAGGACTTCTTGTTGCGCACCTCGTCGGCGGTGATGGTGTAGGCCACCCAGCGCGGTTGCTCGGCCCACTCCGAATACCCCAGCGCGTAGCCGGGCCGATCGAGCACGGTGTCGGTCATGCCGGGGACGCCGAGCTTCAGGTTGTCGTAGGGTGAACGCAGCGCCTCTTCGGGGGAGTGGATGGTGATGGTCCGCTCGGAGTCGCGCAGCAGCCAGTCGCGGAAGGTGTGGGCGGTCGCCCGCAGCCGGTGGCCGCCGGGAATCTTCGCCGGCATCTTCTCCAGCAAGGTCAGGCCGCCCGAAAAGAGCGCCGCGCCGAGGGAGAACGCCAGCAGCGTCCGCCGGATCCACGGAATTTTCCGAACCGCCTTCTTGACGGTTTTCTTTCTTCGCGTCGCCATCCGGGTCACCGGAACTGTTTGTGCATGCGGATGATAGAAGCGACTTCGCCATTTACCGGGCGAAGACCGAACGCCGCGCCGAAAGCGATCGCCTGATCGGTATTGCCCCAGACATCCTCGGGGGTGTGCGCGTCGGAATTGACCACCGCGCGAACGCCGCGGGCGGCGGCCAGTTCCCAGAAGGGACGCCAGGGGTATTGCGGCCGCGCGCCATCCAGAGCCTGAAAAGGCGGCTTACGCATACCGTAGGCGTTGATTTCCAAGGGGATATCGTGCGCTTTGGAGGCGTCGATAAGTTCCGTGTACATGCGTTCGATCTCCGGCGTCCACCGCTGCGTGGCGCGGGTGATGATATCGGGGTGCGCGACGAAGCGGAAGAGTCCGCTTTCAATCGAACGGACCGTCGACTCCATATAGCGCCGCAGCACTTTAGCGGGGGTCAGGGTGCTCAGCTCCTCCTCCGGCTCGATGAAGTGAGTGCCGACGATCAGGTAGTCGAAGCGGAAGCGGCCGAGGTAGGTATCCTCATAGAAGCTCCGCGGCACCGAAGCCATGTAATCGACCTCGAGGCCGGCAAAAATCTCCAGCTCCGGGAACTTAAGCTGCGCCTGGCGGATCTCTTGACAATAGGTTTCCAGCTCGCTGAAATCCATCCGGGAATCGGGGTAACGCCCATCCGGGAACGGCCCGTGGTCGGAGATGCCGAGCGTGCGGATCCCCTGGCGAATGGCTTCCCGGCAATACTCGTCGACCGAACCGCGGGCGTGCCGGCAACGCCCGATGTGGGTATGCAGATTGATCCGCTGCCCGAATTCCATGAGATCCCCTTCTCCTTGTAGCTGGTAATCCGATAATATGCCCCGCCGAAGGGTGGTTGTCAAGTTTGGACTGTATTTATTTTTCGCGGCTCCGCGCAACCCCGGCCGGAAAAGCCAAGTTTTTCCGCCGAAAAGCAGTATACTATCAGCAAAGCAAAGTCAAACCAACGGAGGACAATATGCAGATCGAACGACGCAAACCTTTGACCGCCAACGCCGGAATTCTCTCCATCGGGCTCGACACCTACTGGGGGCAGTTCCCCGGTCTTCTCGATGAGCTGAATAAAAAAAGCGCCCGGCTGGCGGAAAAACTCACCGGCCACCAGCTGAACGTCAGCGACTTCGGCATGATCGACAATGCCGAGCGGGCCTATGAGGCCCTGCCGAAAATCAAGGCGGCCGACCTCGACGTCCTCTTCGTCGACATGGTCACCTACGGGACCAGCGCCACCTTCGGCGCGATCGTCCGCGAAATGAATTGCCCGGTGGTCCTCGTCGCGCTTCAGCCGATGAAGGCGATGGATTACGCCCGCGGCACCACCTTCATGCAGCTCTGCAACGACGACTTCTGCTCGGTTCCGGAGTTCACCGGCGTCGCCATCCGCATGGGGAAACCGGTGGCGGACATCATTATCGGCACCCTCGAAGACGACCCGGCCGCCGACGCCGCCCTCGTCGAATGGTGCCGCATCGCCCACGCCCGCCACGACTTGCGTAAGGCGCGCGTCGGCCATATGGGCCACGTATTGGAAGCCATGCTCGATATGCAGACCGACCCCACCAGCACCACCGCCGCCTTCGGCTGCCATGTGGTTCAGTGCGAGCCGGACGAGATCTTTGCGGAGTACGGCCCCCTCACCCCCGACACCCCCGAAGTGAAGGCGATGTCGGCGAAGATCCTCGGCTTCTTCGATACGCCCGACCCCGTTTCGGACCCCCTCACCACCAAGCTGACCGACGCGGACCTCTTCACCGCCAGCCGGGCGGCGGTGGCGCTCGACCGCTTCATCGCCAAAAAGCGGCTGGACGGCTTCGCCTACTACTACGAAGCGGCGCCGGGTTCGGAGATGCGCCAGCTGGTGACCAACTTCATCGTCGGCAACTCGCTGCTGACGGCGGCAGGCTTCCCGATGTGCGGTGAGTTCGACCTCAAGACCTGCCTCGCCATGCTGATTATGGACCGCCTGGAGATCGGCGGCTCCTTCGCGGAGTTCCACCCGGTGGACTTCGTCCGCGACTCGGTGCTGGTGGGCCACGACGGACCGCACCACCTCAACATCGCCGACCGCAAGCCGGTGCTGCGGAGCCTGAAGAAGTACCACGGCAAACCGGGCAGCGGCGCGGGCGTGGAGTTCAACATCAAGACCGGCCCCATCACCATGCTGAGCATCGGGGTGAAGGCGGATGGCCAGTTCAAATTCATCATCGCCGAGGGCGAGTCGATGGCGGGCCCGATTCCGCCGACGGGCAACACCAATACGCACGGCAAGTTCCTGCCGGACGTGCGCACCTTCCTCAAGCGCTGGAGCGTGGAAGGGCCAACGCACCACTTCGCGCTGGGCATCGGCCACCACGCCGAAACCATCGCCAAGCTCGCCGCCTCGTTCGGCATCGAAGCGGTGGTCATCGGCCGCGACTGATGATCAAGCCCCGGTTTCAGAAACCGGGGCTTTTTTTTATGGACTCACCAGGCGGAAGTTGCGCACCTCGATGCCGCACCGTTCCGCCGGGAGCTGTTTGAACTGAACCGTGATTCCGGTGAGGGAGACCGCGCCTTCGGGGAGAAGGCGCGCCAACGGCAGCTCCGCCTTCTGCCAGGTGGCGGAATCGGCGTCGACAAGAATATCCCGGGGGGTGACGTAGGCGGCCTGCAAGGCTTTCCCCCCGGCGTCACGGCAACTCGCCGCCACTTGGAAGGCCTGGCCGCCGCGCTCCTGCTTCCCCCACTGGTCAACGCCGCCGTTGACTTCGAAGACCAGCTTCGCGGCTCCGGGTGGAATCGCTACCGGCGAAGGCAGCTGCAAGGTCACGCCGCACCAGTTGGTGGATTGGTCGTCAAGGCGGAGCTCGAGGCGATCCGGGTGGACGACGCCTTGCGCCTTCCCCCAGGGCTTCAGCTTCACTTTTTCGAGGGAGATGGGGGTATTGTCCTCCGCTTTGCCCGGCAGCAGGGCGGTGATGCCGACCACGATCGGGATGATCCGGGTGTCGGCCGAGACGATGTCGATGGTTTCGATGGTCTTTTGGGGGTGCGGATTTTTCCAGGCCCAGACAAAAAGGCCGCGCTTTTCGGAGTTGACGAAGCCGGGGTGGAACTGCATTTTCCCGGTCCGGCGGAGGGGGGCGAACCAGTCGCCGACCTCGATGCCGTCGCGAATCGGAATCTCCTCTTTCGTTCCGTCGGCATAATGGATTACGTAGCGGAACCCCTCCTGCCCCTTGCCTTCGCTCCAGGCGATACAGTGAAGAAAGAAGAGCTGTTCCGCAGGCTGATCGACCTTGATTCCCTCGATTTCCGTCGGCAGCTCGGAACTGCTTTTTGAACCGAGGACGATACAGGTGCGCTCCTCATTCTGGTCGGTCCGGATGAATTCGAAGGGGACTCCGGCGCAATCCCGGATGCCCCATTCGACGCCGTGGAGGCTGTTGGCGCCCTGATCGGTCCAGCCGCCTTTGCCGTCGCCGGGGACTTTGTCCACGAAGTCGCGGTTGGCGTAATGGCGGAGGTCGACGGTGCGGATGCGGTCGCGGTCCACGCTGAAGGCGGGGGCGCTCTCTTTGATCTTCGCCTGGAATTCTTCGAGGGCCGCTTTGCCTTCGGCTTCGAGTTCGGCGTAGGATTTCAAAGGGAGCCGGCCGCAGCGCTTTTCGAGCGCCGCCCTTTCCCCGCCCAACAGGATCGCCGCGGTCCCGGGTTGCAGTAGGAGAAGACCGCTCCCCTCCTTCATCTCCGGACGGTGTTGCTGTACGATATCGATAAAGGGAATGGTTTCCGGCGGAGTGAAGTGGACGAGGCGCGGCGTCAACCCCTGGTTGATGAGGATGTAGCCGGTGAAGCCGTTCCGGGCGGCCTTGGTCACTTCAACGCCGTCGACCGCCATACCGGTTACAGCGTCGGTGAGGCGGCAGGTGGGGAGAACCTTTTCCCGCTCAAAGAGGGCGGCGAGAAGCTGCCCGAGACTGCCGCCGGGGAGCTTGGCGTTGAGGTAGATGACCTTGCCCTTGCCGAAGCTCTTCTCGAAGAGAACCGGCCTTCCATCCAGCGAGGCCAGCACCTGCCAGGAAGAATCGGCCTGAACCTCCTTATAAGGAGCGGCTCCCACTTCGATACCGCCGAAAGCGAGCCTGGCGCGTTCGCCGGAACGTTCCTTGCCGACGGAGAGCCCGGGGAAGACGGCGCGGGGAGAACCGTATTCATTGCATTGGAACGCCTCCTGGCCGAGAATCAACACGCCGCCTTGGCGAACCCAGGCCTCCAGCCGGGCGGGGGTTTCGGGGTAAGTCGCGTCCACCCCGGCGGCGACGAGAACGGGGTAGCGGTCGAGACGCCCCTCCGGCATTTGCTCTTCGAGAACCACGTCGAGCGGAATTTGGGCATATTCCAACGCTTCGCCGTAGCTGACGACGAGGTTGCTGCAGAGCTGCCCGGCGGAGCGGCCAAGCCGGTGGGTCGGGTAGGAAAAAAGCAGGGCGGCCTGCCGGGGAATCCCCCGGTCGCGGGGCGTGAAGAGGTCCGCGACCTGAAGGATCTCTTTTTTCGCATCCATCAGCCCCAGAAACGCTTCGGTCGGAACCGCATAGGTGTTGAGCAGCATATAGGGGAAGACCTCCGCCAGCTGTTTGGCGCCCTCGGGCTGCGGGAGCTTCCAGCGCGGATCGAAAGCGCGGCGGGTCCACATAAAGATGTAACTGGCATTGAAGCCGCGGGCGTACTGAAGCCAGAGCTTGTTGCGGAAGCCGGCACGGGTTTTCCCCATATAGGTTTCGCCATCCATGATCGGCTTGCCGTCGCCGATGGCCCGCAGAAAGTGCGAATGAAGAAGGTCGCCGCCACCGGTACAGCTGCTCAGCATGTTCATATGGCGGTTGACGAGGTAGAGATTGGTATTGAGGTTACGCCAGCCGGAGAGCGGCTGGAATGTGAAGCCCGCCTCCGGGCGGGTGTCGATGGCGCGCATCGCCTTCACCCCGTCGGCGCAGATATCGGCGAAGACCTCTTCCATGAATTTGATCCACTCGACCGACAGCGCGACGTTTTCGGTCTGGAACTTGAAGTTCCCGATCTCCTCGAAATTCTTGTACGAGGTGCGCCATTCGCGATTGAGAGTGGCGAGGTCGCCGCTGTATTTCTTCTTCGTCCGTTCGGAGAAAAGGGCGCGGTTGAAGTCGCTCCAGTCATTGTAATCGGGTTCGTTGAAGAGCTCATACGCAAGGGGTTTCACGTCGCGCTTTTTGTAGTATTCCACACCGTAGGTCCACATCTCAAGCCAGATTTTGCGCCCTTCAGGAGTGGTCAGGCTGTAAGGGACCCAGTGGTTATTGCCCCGGCCGGGAACTGAAAAGGCCTCCTTCGACGGCGCTTTGCCCTCTTCAAATTTCAGCGCGCCGTGATGCCAGGGGGCGCAGGTATAATCGACGTAGATGGGGAGCCCGGCCTGAAGGTAACGCGCCTCCATCTTCTCATTGACGCCGCCGTGCCGGTGATTCGGCCGATATTTGTCGATCCACCAGTTGGGAACGGGGACGCCGACGGTGTCGAAGCCGAGGCGTTGGAGGTCCTCGTAGTTCTGGGTCGATTCATAGGGCCATTTCAGGC
>JAVBRV010000411.1:0-12599 GCA_031547585.1 Victivallaceae bacterium | reverse complement strand
TGTCCCCGTGGAAGAAGCGGCGGGCCGGAAAAGCGGCGACCTCGGCGGCGTCAACGCGCAGATTCTGCTCTACCACGTCTATGCGGAACTCACCGGGATTTCCCCGGCGGTTCCGGGGCGGGCGGCGAAGCTGGCGCTGTGGCTCTCCACCCTGGTGCGCGAGGACGGCCTCTGCCTGACCGACGGCGGCATGACCGATCACCCCGCCTACGCTTCGACCATCGGCGACGCGCTCGGCACGGCGGCCTTTTACGGGGGAATCATCGGTCTCGAAGGGGAGGGGAGGGCCGCCGTCGTGGCCGCGTTGCGGCGGATTGCGGAATTTCACCCCCGCATCCGGTACCCTGAGGGGACGCAGGGCAAAACCCAGCAGCTCCGTTTCGAATTGCGCGTCTATTACTGGATGATGCTGCTTTCCGGCGAACCGGTCTGGAAGGAGCGCTTCTTTTTGTTGCTCCACAACGGCCTCACCCGCTATCTCTCCCCCGCCGCGATCGACGGCCCTCTGCTTCAGCCGAGCCTGAACCCCGACTGGACCTGGAATTATGTCTGCGGCGGCGGCCTGGTCGAAGAGCACTCCACCAATACCCACACCCCGGCCTACTATTGCACCGAGCCGAACGGCTTTATGTTCGTCTACTTGCACGCGCTCCGGAACGGGGTGATGGAGCGGCAGCCCGGGCTTGACGCCTTCTGCCGCAACTACATCGCGGGATTGCTCCGCAACCTCTCCCGCGGCGGGCATCTTGCCTGCGACCTCGACGGCTACGGCATTCACCGCGCCTGGTACGGACCGGTTCTGGTGGAGGGGATTCCGCTCGAATCGGCGGCGCTGGCCCGGATTCTCGGCGACGGGGAGTCGGCCGGGTTTTGCCGCTGGTATGTCGATCGTTACGTTGAATTCGTCCAATCCCGGCCGACCTATCCCGAGAGCGGCTTGCCCGAGGCGCAGCCCTTCGGTCACCGCATCAATATCGAAGCGCAGTTCTCGCAGCTGGCGACGGCCCGTTTCTACGCCTCCATCGCCCGGGCGCTGTATGAGTTCGGCGAAGTCGACGGCCAGGCGGCGGTCGAACCGCCCTTCTTCGGGTCGTATGCGTGGGAGGCCGGGTGGCTCCGGGTCAGCACGCCGGTTTACGAGACGTCGTTCGCGGCCAAGACCTGTCTGCGGAATATTCCGGTGGTTCCCTGCTACGGCGACCCCAACCTGGGGACGCTGATCGGCGGCGCGCCGCTGGCGACTTTGTTCGCCGGTGGGGAATTGCTCTACGCCGCCTCCTTCCCGGTGGCCTCGCTCTGGCATGTGGAGCTGGCCGACCACAACGGCCGCCGTTTCGTCAGCTGCTCGACTTCGCCCGAAGACGACGCCATGCTGGCGGTGCGCCGTTCGAATGGCGGGATGCTGACGGCGGCGGATTTCGACCCGTACGACCCCCCGTGCAATCTGTTTTTGGGGGAGGGGGAGTATCTGGAGGCGGTCTGGCGGCGCGAGGAGCGCAAATACAAGTTCGCCTTCCACGTCCACAACCGCTACCACCGGGACCGGATCGAACTGGAGTTCGGTGTGCGCCACGAGGCCGGGCACTACATGGATGAGGTGGTCTTCGTGCTGCCGGTCCCCGAGTTGGCGGCGGAGCTGGTTTCCGGCGAAAACGGCCTCCCCGCCGCGATCCGTTGGGGGCGGGGGCGTCGCTGTAGTCTCGAAGAGATCCGCCTCTCGGGCGGCGAAGGGGACGTGGTGACGGTTGAGGAGGAATCGCTCGCGGCGGCCCCCGGCCAACCGGGCGGCGTCAACGCCTTCTCGCCGGATCCGATCCGCCAGGTGCGGTTTCGGGTTCGTCCCGGCGTCCGTACCCGGATGCACCGCTTCCGGTGTACGCTCTATTTTCGGTAAATGCAAAGGGGAAGCTGGGAGTCCGGGAAAAGACGGCGCGGAACAACTCCAGCGGAATTTTCGGCGTCCGGTCGTAACGGCATAGGCCGTTTTTCTCCTGCTCGACGTCGTAAAGCTGGGTGTAGCAGTAGCCGGCGACGCCGGAATCCAGCAGCATCGCTTCGACCTGTTCGGTGATTTTCGCGCACCACTTCTCCGGCGCGCGGAGGGTGAGGCCGTGATAGCCCCAGCCCTCACCGGAGCTTTCGGCGTCGAATTTGAAACCGCCGAATTCATCGATGACGTACGGCTGGCCGTTATATCCGGTTTCATATTCCGGGGAGTGGATCATGACCGTGCCGGGGGCCGGGCGGATCGCTTTGCGGAACTCCTCCCCATCCGGGAAGTAGGGGTGAACGCTCCAGATATCGGTCTTGACATGCAGATACCCCGAGGTGTCATTGACCGGCCGGGTGGGATCGAGCGCTTTGGTCAGGTCGTACAGACCGGAAATGAAGAAGCGGTAGCGCCCCAGGGCTTCCGCGTCGCGGAACTCCATGCCCAGCCACCGCGGCTCCGGCGTACAGGTTTCATTCAGGGGAACCCAGCCGATGATGGAGGGGTGGTTGCAGTCGCGGGTCACCACCTCGCGCCACTCTTCGAGCAGCCGGGTGCAGGATTCCGGGTGGTACAGCTTCATCGACCAATTCGGATACTCCCCCCAGGTGAGGTAGCCGAGCCGGTCCGCCCAGTAATGGAAGCGCTCTTCGAAGACCTTCTCATGCAGTCTCGCGCCGTTGAATCCGGCGGCCAGTCCGAGCTCGATATCGCGGCGCAGGGCGTCGTCGGAGGGGGCGGTCCAGATGCTGTCGGGGTAATACCCCTGGTCGAGCACCAGCCGCAGGAAGAGCGGTTGGTTGTTGAGGTAAATCCGGTCGCCTTCGAGATGGATTTTGCGCAACCCGGCGTAGCTCTCCACCCGGTCGATGGTTCGTCCGTCCGCATCCAGGACTTCCAGGGTGAGGTCGTAGAGGAACGGATCTTCGGGACTCCAGGAGCGCGGTTCCGGAATGTCGAGACGCACTTGCGTTCCGTTTGCCGCCGCCGCCTCCGCCGAACCGGCGGAGTGCAAGGTCGCGCGGAACCGGCATCCCCGGCGCTCTTCGTAAAAGAGGGGTTCCAGCGCAAAGGCGCCTTCATCGTACAGGGGGGTGACCCGGCAGGACTTCAGCCCCGCCGGGTGAACGGCCTCGAGCCAGACGGTCTGCCAGATACCGGTGACGCGGGTGTAGAAACAGCCGAACGACTCCGGGCGGAAGGATTGCTTGCCGCCGGACTGCATGCCGCTTCGCAATTCATCGAGCGCATGCACCACCAGGGTTTGTTCCACACCGGGACGCGTGAAACGGGTGAGGTCGACGGTGAAGCTCGAGGAGCCGCCGCGGTGTCTGCCGACTTCGCGTCCATCCAGCCAGACGGTCGCCTGGTAATCGACGCCGCCGAAGTGAAGCAGGATCTTCTGCCCGCTCCACTCCGCCGGAACGGTGATTGGCCGGGCGTAGAAGACCGACTCGATGAAATCGGTCTCCCCGATGCCGGAGAGGGCGCTTTCGGGGCAGAACGGCACGATGATTCTCCGGTCGAAGGTTTCCGGGCGTTCGAAGAGACGGCGCTCGACGCCGGATTTCGCGCAGTCGAATTGGAAGCTCCATTCGCCATTCAGATTGAGCCAGGAATCCTCCCGGCGGAACTGCATCCGGGGGTACTCCGGGCGTGGAATAGCGGTCATGATCATTTGGATTCCCCGTAGAAGCACCGCGCCGCCCGGAGCGGCAGACCGGATGCAGGAAGCCAGGCGGCAAAAAGGGATTTTCGCATGACTACGGGTTCCAGTTATAGGGGGCGGCCTCTTCGCGAGTTCCTTCCTCGGTCCGGAAGCCTTTGAATTGATTCCCCTCCACGATCCCGGTTGATTTGCGCAATGACCAGGCGCGTTTGTGACGGAGCTCACTCCGGCTGTCGGTCACGGTGTTCCCCCGGAGCAGAACGTCGGTGCAGAAGATCGCCTCGAGGATGTTCCCGGTGGCTTCTTTGCCGTTCACGTTGCAGTCGAGCACGATGTTCCCGATGATGTGGAGGGTGTCGACATAGTGCCCCTGAATCCCGGCCGTGCCGGAGTCGCGGACGAGGTTGTCGGCGATCAGAATGCCGGAAAGCCGCCGCGTTGCGCTCGGCATAAGCATATCCTTGCCTTGCGACTGGGCCGTGATGGCGGCGCGGGCGGTACAGGAGTCAAGCCCGTTCGGGTACTCCTTTTTCATGATCCGGGTGCTCTTGCAGGCGTTGAGGATGGTGTTGCCGGAGATGATGACGTTCCGGACGTTTGCATCGGCGATTCTGGTGCTGTAATGGTCGGAGTTGAAGACGCAGATCCCCGCGTTCACCGTTCCGTCGATGAGGTTGCCCTCAATGGTGATGGCTTCGCAGCCGATGGAGGCGATTCCCTGGTAGGCGTTGCGAATCACATTGCCCCGGGCGATGAGCCGCCCCGATTGCTTGTAGCCCGCCTTCAGAACGAAACTCTTGCGGTTCGGGTCGCCGTAGTCGTGAAAGGAGAGCGCATCGTCTTTGATATGGCTCAGGCGGTTGTCGAGGTAGCTGACGTCTGTGCTGAAGTGGCTGTAGATGCCGTCGCGGAAGCAGTTCATGATGGTGTTCTCCCGGAAGATCGCCCGGTGACAGTCCATCACGCAGATGCCCATCTGGCCGGAGCCGTTGATGAAAACACCGCTCACGGAAATATCGGTGCTCCGGACGAACAGCAGAGCATGGGCGTCGACCGATTTCGCATATTCCTCCGGCATGGTTTTGCAGAGGAAGATGCCGCCTGTGATCCGGAGCTGCGTGCAGTCGGCGAAGCGGATGGCGTAGTGCTCCAGGTTGTCCCGCACGAGCGTCGCTTTGCCGAAGTCGATGGTTTTATTGTTTTTCCTGATGACGTGAATCTGTTTCCCCAGAAGATAGGTTTTGCCGTCGAACTCGATATCCGCATCGGAGTTGAGAGCTTTCCCGATGGCTTCGGAATCATCGGTCGCGCCGTCGCCGACGGCCCCGAATTGGGAAACCGGAACCGCCCCGGCACTCAGCGCGAGAAGCAGCGGCAGAGTTACCGCAAAGATTTTTTTTAACTGCATCATAATGAACTCCTTACTGTTGATAGCCCCAGTATTTCCGGAGGCTGGGTAAATCGTCGTTGTCGAGAAACCAATACCGGACGCTGCCGGTGTGTCCGTCAAGGTAGACCGTATTGACGTTTCCGCTATGGATGTAATTCGGCCTGCCCCAGTTTCCACTGTTGCCGTTGTGGTTCATCATATAGTGCCAGCCGGTCGGTTGGGCGTCTTTCGCGGGGTTGTTGGTATAGCGCCAACTGTCGCCGAGGAATAGGCAGGAACTGATCTCCTTCAGGCGCGTATACTTGACGTACCGACGCAGCGCATTGCCGTCGTTGATCGCGCCGTTGATTGCCTGGACGCTCAAGACCAGGTTGTTGTAGCCGTAGGCAAAGCGGTTCCGGATCGACGGACAGACCGCCGTCTTGAAATCGTTGATCGAATCGAACACGTTGCCGTCGACGTCCGGTGCATGACCGGCCCCGAGGTAGCCTGCTAGTTTCGCGGGCCAGCAGTGGAGGTGTCTGTATTTCTCCGTCGTGTCGCTGCCCCAATCCGCCGGAGCGATTGCGGGTACGACGAAATCGTTATAGTCCTGCGCGTAGAGCGATCCGGCCAGAGCGAGCTGTTTCAGGTTGCTCGTGCAAGTGGCGGCGCGTCCTTTCTCGCGCGCCTTGTTGAGGGCCGGCAGCAGCAGGGCAGCCAGAATGGCGATAATGGATATTACGACTAGAAGCTCGATCAGTGTGAAATGTTTTTTCATCTTGACTCCTTTCGGTTATTCCTTTCGGTCAAGTACGGAACCGTATTCCATAAGTTCGGTTTGCAGGTAAAATTCTTCCGGCGGCAGGTGGTTTTTCGCCGCCGCGATCAGGTCGATCATATCGAGCGCCGCTTGGAACTGAGCGCTCACATTCGCCGCGACGATATCGAGGGGAGGGCTGCTGATGCGGGCCAATCGCTCGCCGCCGATGGCCGCCACGCTCAGATCGTTCGGAATCGAGACCTTGCTGTTGTGACAGGCGTTGACCGCCCCCTGGATCGATTCGCCGGAGACGCCGAGCAGCGCGGTAAAGGTAAATCCGCCTTGGATCACCTGGGTGAATTTATCATAGGTCCGGGTGGTGGCCACCTGGCCCGACACGACTTTACAGTCGATGACGGTGATTTCCAGTCCGTGAAGTTTGGCGTAGCCGCAGGCTCCGCGCACCCGTTCCATGATGGATTTGTTGTGGGGTTCGCTCAATAAGAGACCGATCCGCCTATGCCCGTGTTTTGCCAGGTGATGCATGGCGAGGTTGCCCGCATAATAGTTGTCGAGGCCGACGCAGCCGGTTTTCAACCCCTCCAGCGGATGTCCGAGCACAATCGTCGGCTTGATCGAGCAATAATGGGAGAGCGCATTCAGGTCCGCCTGGCTGAAATCGCCGCCGGCCGGCAAAATCACCATGCCGTCGGAACGGCGTAGCGTGGCATCGAAGTTGCGCGGAATGGGGGCCGTATAATCGAAGCAATCGACCTTGATGCGCCATTCGGAGGCGGATTGGTTGATCGTTTGCGTCTGTTCGTTCAGTTCGTCGATATCGCAGGAGGGCCAGCGGGGCACCAGGAGCAGGGCCTCTTTATGCTTTTCCTCTTTCGGCGTTTCCGCCGGCATGCCGGCGGCGCAGACGAAAAGGCCGCTGCCGGGAGTCGCGGTGAGTAAGCCCTCGGTCCGCAGGAGGAGCAGCGTCCGGTCCACCACCGACTGGCTGACCGCATAGCGCCGCATGATTCCCCGGACGCTGAAAAAGCGTTCGCCGTGGGCGTGTTTGCCGATCTCCTGTCGCAACTGTGTGTAGAGGATATCGGTCTTATTCAGTGTATTCTCCGCCATGCCGCAACTCCTGCAAGGTATTGTTTGTTACAGTTAATTATAGCATATCTTACAGTTTATGTCAATACAGATACAGTTGATTTTTTAAGAGAAACCGTATCGGTATTCGGCAAAGCGTCCTATTTCTCCAGCAGCAGGAAGAGGACGGATTTGCCCTCTTCCGCCCCGGCGAGGGCGATTTGGCCCTCGGCGTCGCTTTTACACTCCGTTTCCAGCCAGTCGTGATCGAAATCGACCCGGATTACGGAGAAAAGGGTGTCCGCCGCGCCGGTGAGGGTGAGGCGAAGCTCCTCCGTTCCGGACTTGAAGTCGGCGACGAGAACCGCGCGGCGGCCCCCGGCGTTCACTCCGGCGAGGAGCTTGATGTCGCCCGTATCGGAAGAGGCCTCTACGCGGTTTTCATAATGGGCGACGGCGGCGAACGCTTTGAGGGTGTAGAAGAGCTTGAAGCGCTCCCCCCAGCGGTCCCACGCGCCCCAGGCGTCCCCGAGTTGACCGATGGTGTAGTGGTAGCCCATCGTCAGGGGAGTGTCCTGCCACGCCGACAGCACCGCGGCGGCGAAGACGGCGGCGTTGACGCCGGGGAGTCCGTTCACCATATCGACATAAGCGGGCTTGGAGAAGCCGCCGACCCAGTAATGCCACTCATTGAGGTGGAGTTCGGTTTCGGTGAAGCCGTATTCATCGACCACGGCGCGGACGGCGGCCGGTTCGGCGAGAATCTCTTCCAAGGCGGAGGCATAGCGGTGCCAGGAGAAGAAATCGAGGGGGGCCTGATGATCCCGGCAATAGGCCAGAAATGCCCGTCCATCCTCGTCGCGGTCGCCGGGCCGCATGTACGTCAGGGCCGGACCGCCGATTTTGATATGCGGAAAGCGGGCTTTGATCTTTTTCGCGGCCACTTCATAGAGGCGGAAGTACTCCTCCATGGTGCCGTTCCACATGGGCTTTTTGATATCGGCTTCGTTCCAGATCTCCCAATACCGGATGTTCCAGGAAAAGCCATTGGCCCAGCCTTCGTTGTAGTGGCGGATGATGTTGATGCAGATATCCGCCCACTTGTCGAAATCCTCCGGAGGGAAGGCGTAGTAGTTGTTCGCCGTATGCTCGATGGAGGTCCCCAGCCGGAACATGATTTCCGAACCGCAATCGCGGGTATAACGCAGATAATCGTCGGTCGCGGTGAAGTAGTAGTTGTCAGGATTTTGCGCGTCCGCCCGCCAGTTGCCGAAGATGTGCTGGATGTCGACCAGCCGCAGGCCGGGATTCCCGAGGGGAGCGTCGTGCATGCGCGTGATCGGCACCTCCAGTTCGGCGAATTCGGAGAGGCTTTTCCCCTTGTCGAGCCGTCCGCGACTGATCTGCGGACCGAGGTTTCCGCCGTTCAGGCGGCGGATTTTGCCGTTGGGCTTCTGAAAGTCGATAGAGAGATGAGCAATTTTCATCGTTTTTCCCTTTCTGCACTGGCGGATTCGCCGGTTTGTTGTTATACTATATACAACAAAAGAATAGTTTATAGAGCGTTTTTTGCCAGAAAATATAGGTTTTTTGCCAAAGCGATGAGAAAAGGAATTTACGACCTGAGCACTCTGCCGCGCTTTTCCGAGGGGATTCCGCACATCCGTTCCCTCGGCTGGCTGCCGGAGCATATGCACTACCATCAGAACCGGACGATCGACCGGCTCTTCATCTGCTTTACCCTGAAAACCGAGCCGGGCGAATGCATTTCCATCATCAACGGCGAGAGGCAGGAGAAACCGGCCGTCGCGCCGCACGTCAG
The DNA here is from genome assembly GCA_031547585.1 of Victivallaceae bacterium. GTDB lineage: Bacteria > Verrucomicrobiota > Lentisphaeria > Victivallales > Victivallaceae > Victivallis. The sequence continues at coordinate 3,897 of JAVBRV010000411.1, read as the reverse complement.
CTTTGTCCGGCCAGGCACGGTGATGCATACTTTGCAGACGGTTCGGCACGATGAACTCTTCTTCTCGTATCCGGCGGAGAGCTACGCCGCCTTCTGGCGGAATTATTTTCCTTTGGAGCGTTCCGGATTCAAACGGACCGATGCCTTCAACCGCTTGCTCGACCGGGTGTTGGAAGCCCTGAATGAATTGCATACGCCGGGGCAGGCGGACGCGCTGGACGCGCTGGTGCCGCAGCTGCTGGCGGAGGTCCGAATTCAAGAACAATGCCGTGAAGAGAGCCGCGAGGAGGAGGTCGTCCGGAAGATCGCCTCGCATCTGACCGGACGTTTTGCCGAACGCATCGACATCCCCGCCCTGCTTCACGGCTGCGGCTTGAGCCAGCGCTCCTTTTACCGGTTATGGAACCGGTTGTACGCCGAGAGTCCGCTGGCCATGCTCCAGGCGAAGCGGATGTTCGCCGCCGAGCATCTGCTCGCCACCACCGACCTTCGGATACAGGAGGTGGCCGATCTCTGCGGTTTCAGCAGCGCGGTTTACTTCTACCAGAGCTTCCGGAAGCTCCACCGCTGCTCCCCGGCGGAATTCCGCAAACAAAATCGGGGGAATGGCCCGTAATTTTTCAATACCATGTCCGAAAGCGGCGAGCATTCCATTGCGTGACATGTATATTGTTGTCATAGGAGGTGCGATATGGCAAACGTGATCGTTTTATTTGAAGTGACGCTGAAAGAAGGCCGTATGGAGGAGTATCTGGAAATGGCGGCGTCGCTGAAAGAAGAATTGCTTAAGGCTGAGGGCTTTATCCGGGCGGAGCGCTTTTCGAGTCTCTCGGAGAAAAACAAGCTTCTCAGCAAATCGGAGTGGCGGGATGAGGAGAGCATTGCGAAATGGCGCAATCAGCTGAAGCATCGTCTGTGCCGGCGAAAGGGCAGGGCCGGCAGTTTTGCGGACTACAAGATAACCGTCGTCGCTCCGCTGCGTTGTTACACCATGATGGAAAGAGAAGAAGCGCCCGCCGCTGCAAATTACGGAGAAGAGTGAGGTCCTATGCAATACACAAACCGTTATCAATCACCGGTCGGCGGCATTCTCCTGGGGGGCGACGAGATCGGCCTGACGGGGCTTTGGTTCGACGGGGAAAAATATTTCGCCGACAGTCTCGACCCGGAACACGAAGAAAAAGATCTGCCGCTCTTTGAACGGGTCAAACAGTGGCTCGATATCTATTTTTCCGGCCGGGAACCGGATTTCATGCCGCCGGTCCATATGATCGGGTCGCCCTTTCAGCTTGCCGTATGGGAAATTCTGCGTCAAATCCCCTACGGTTCGGTAATCACCTATGGCGAAATTGCGCGGATGATCGCGAAACAAAAAGGCTTGCCCCGAATGTCGGCCCAGGCTGTGGGCGGCGCGGTCGGGCACAATGAAATTTCCATTATCGTTCCCTGTCACCGGGTTGTCGGCGGCAACGGCAGCCTGACCGGCTATGCCGGAGGAATCGACAAAAAAGCCCGGCTTCTCGGCTTGGAGAAGGCCGATATGCGGCCTCTGTTTATCCCCCGGAAGGGAACCGCGTTATGATTGCCGCCGACTCTCTAACGGGCGGCGAACAGCTGGTAATAGGCCTGCATGGAGTTCCGGTACCGGTCGAGCATTTCCGCAGCCAGGAGCGAATCCGGATTGCAGGCCGCCAGCGCCTTCGCCACGTACAGCTCCTTCAGCTGGGCGTTGCGGACGGAGGTGTCGAGGATGGAGCCCCGCACCCCCTTCAGCACGTCGTCGAGACTCTCGAACGCATGACCGAAGAAGCCCTTTGACGCCAACAGCTTCCGCAGAGGCTCCGCCGCTTCGCGGGAGGGGTGCGCCATGAAGTAAAGGCATACTGCCCGGAAGTGCGAGAATTCCGAGGCCGGGGAGAGCTCTTCCAGCTTCTCCCGGACGGCGGCGGCGTCGCCGCCAAGTCGGGCCAGCGCCATAATCAGCACGTCGAGCTTACTGGAACAGCGGCCGAATTGGCCCATGCCGTGGTAGTCCCAGCCGTCGTCCCAGGGGGAGGCGGCGACGGTCTCTTCGAGGAGCTTCCGGCCCGCGTCGTTCCCCAGAAACGCCAGGAGGGCGGCGGTTTCGGGCGCGGGGGCCGCGGCGAACTCGCGCAGCGTTTCCGGAATCGCTTTTTCTGGCGCGAGGAAGGCGGAGGCCAGTTTCAGGTGCGAATCGTCATTGTCGAAGCCGCCGAAGGAGTCCTCTTCCATCCGAATTTCCGGCGGCAGGATTTTGGCGGCGACCAGCTTCTCCTGGAGCTCCCGAATCGGGATTTCGCGCAAAGACTTGCCCGATTTGGCCGCCAGCGCCGCCGCCAGTCCCGCCGCGTAGCCCTGGTTTTGTACGTCGGGCTGCATCCGGATCAAGGGCATGCAGTCGCGGTGGGCGCTGACGCCGAGGCCGGTGACCAGCACCCCCTCCCACCCCTTCGGCAACAGCGAGCGGTAGGGAACCTTGGCGGAATAGGGCTGGTGCTCCGTCGGCTTCAACAGGAACATCGGGTGACAGACGAAACCGTGGGTGTCGAAGTTGCTCCGGGCGATGACGACGGTGTCGGAATATTGCCGGTGGGCGAAGAAATCCATGGGCTGCAGTTCGATTTCGCCCAGAATGCGGCGGCGCTCGCGGGTGTCGAGAATCTGCGCCACGTCGAAGTTGCCGCCGAATTTGTCGTGCGCCATGGTAAACGCCGCGGTGGCGTCCACCACGTCGCAGTCAGAGGTAAAAAGGTAATCGGTGTTGAAATAGGGCCGGTCGAGCTCATAGGCGGGGAGCCCGGTGCCCTGGACCGCGGGTTCATCCTCCACCAGCGGGCGGGTGGGGGCTCCGGCGGCGGCGGCGAGATCGGCGTTGCCGCTGGCGTCCACGGAGACTGCGGCTTCGACGCGCCGGACGCCCCACGGACCCGCCAGGATCGCGCCGCGGACCTGGGCTCCCTTCCGCAACGCGCCGACGATAAAGGTGTTGAAGCGGACCTCAACCCCTGCGTTCTTCAATTCGCGGGTCAGCCAGGCGCCTTTGCGTTCGAGAGGGGAGTGCCCTTTCAAGGGCACATAATTCTCTATGGGCGCCATGTCGCCGACGCCGTAATCCATTTCGGCGGTGAAGCCGCAGCAGTTGCCGTACCAGTAGCTGGCGATGCGTCCGGCGGTGCACATGCCGCCGGGGAGGCTCAATTTTTCGACGCAGAGGGTTTTCGCTCCGCTGCGGGCGGCGGCGATGGCGGCGGGCGCGCCCCCGGTTCCCGCGCCGCAGACGAGAACGTCATAGGCAGCGTCGGCGGGCAGCGAATTCAGCTCGAAGGAAATCGTCGGGCAATCCCGCCAGCGGAACAGCGGTTCGACCGCAACCGCGTCGGCTTCGCTCGTGGCGGCGGCTTCCCGGAACGACCAGCGCTTGCCGGGGGCATTGCTTTCAGCCAGCGCCGCGACGTCGGCCGCCTCGGCGGAATCGGCGAACACCGGGAACGCTGCCGAAGCCGGTTTGCAGGCGGGTTCCGGGCCGAAGTCCCAGACGCATTCGTCGGCGATCCGCAAGGTTTCGGGGGACCAGGCGAGCGTACGCATTTCGAGGTCGATCCGGCTCCGCTCGGCGGCCGAACCCTCTTGCAGTTGATAGTGCTTCTCCACGCGCCAGCGCGGATATTTCCCCTTGGCCGGAACCAGTTCCGCCCGGTCGAAATTCGCCGCGGCGACGCCGCCCAAAACGTTCAGCGTCACTGTGCAGGGACCCTGCGGGAGGGCGGCAGGCTCGAACACATTGTGCTTCAGCGCGTTGACGATGGTTTTGGCGGCGACGGCGAAGAAGCCGCTGCGTCCGGCGAAGAGGCAGCCGCGCACCCGGCCTTCGCCGGC
>JAVBRV010000148.1:0-6295 GCA_031547585.1 Victivallaceae bacterium | reverse complement strand
ATACGGGGAGATACGTTGTTTTTTTTTAAAATCGCTACCTTTGCTGCTTGCAAACAACGGGAGGCGTGTTATATTAGAAAGCGTTCCAGACAGGTGCGAGTGTAGCTCAGTTGGTAGAGCATCACGTTGCCAACGTGATTGTCGTCGGTTCGATTCCGATCACTCGCTCCATTTTTTTGCCCTTATTCCTCTTCCGGCGTAATCACCACGGTCAAGCTGTGCTTTCTGGCCGGAGCTGCGTTGTATCCCAGCCGGGTCGCCGGCTCCTTGACCTGGGCGATGGCGCGGTTATTCAAGGTTTCCTGCTTGCACTCCAATTTGCCGTCGCCGGAAATAGCGGCCCGCGCCGTCGCTCCCCGCCAGCTGATCCGGTAGATATTCGGAGACAGCTCCTTCACCTCGCCGTAGGTAATCAGCGCCGCCCCGAAATCGCGGGGTTCGGCAAACTCCGCCTCGTCGGTAATGGTGATCGACCGCGCCCGGCGATCATGATGGAAGCGGCGTTCCAGCTTGACCAGCCCCGCCCCGTCGGGATAAGCGGGCTTCAGGTCGAGCCGGGCATCGGTTCCCTCCGGTAGGAATTCGGTGGAGAGGATGCTTCCGTGGAATTTCGCGCCCTCTTTCTGAAGGACGCCGCCCACGACCGGAACCGGATGGCCGAAGGAGTTGCAGAAATCATTCCGGTAGCGCCGCCCCGAATAGAGATCGGCGTTTGTCCCCGCCGGCGCGCCGGGGTCGGAAATCACCGGGACTCCCCGCAAAGCGATGACAAAGGAACCGACGTCATTGTGGTTGTGGGAATCGCCGTTGTCGCCCGCCTTGAGGGCCAGCGAAAAGCCGGAGGCGTCTTCCTTCGCGGCGCGGGAGATAACGACCCCGCCTTCCCGGAAGTAGTGATAGAGGGGCAGCGCAGGCTTCGCCTGGTTCGGCGTGAAACCGGCGTCCAGAGCGTGCTGCCGGCGTAAAGCCGGGAGAAGTCCATTGGCGGGTCGAAACGACCAGGAGCGGTATTCTTCGACACCGCCGCGAAGCGCCAGAAGCGGCCATTCGACATAACTGAAGCCGGGCACGATCATCTTGGCGTCGGAGAAAGCGGGCCACACGCCCCCCATCTCGAAGTTCAGCGGAAAGCGGATAATGGCCTCGATCTTCTCCGTACCCCGCAACAGGTTGATCCGCCCGCCGGTCTGCTGGTAAATCACCTCCGCCATTTCCGCATAGTTGCCGAAGCCGTAAATCCAATAGCCGTTTCCCTCGGGGCAGTAGCCGTCGTCGCGAAAGTTGCGGGCGATATAGTCGTTGACAGTGTTGCGGATGGCGGGCATCAGGTACTTCGCCCGCTCCTCCGGCGATTCGATCAAGAGCGCGGCGCACTCCACGAGATAGTTGTGGCAGACCGAATTCCAGTTATTCCGGCCGGTCACCCACCACATCCGGGCGGGCAGCGTTTTCGCCCGCAGCGCCAGGCGGTAGGGTTCGAAAATCCGGCGGTCGATCTCCTTGCGGATCCGCGCCCGCGGATCCGCGCCCGCAGCTCCGGCGGCAATTTATCCCCCAGCACCCAATCGGCCAGCGCCACCCTCTGGGCGACCAGGCCGGAAATCAGGCCGAAGTACTGCGTTTCCCCGGAACGGGTCTCCGCTTTCGTGTCGAAAAGGTGGGTCATCCAGGTCGGCTGGTCGAGAAGCAATGTCAGCAAATCGCGGATAACCGGCAGATACTCCCCTTGGTTATCGATGCATTCGGCCAATAGAGCCTGGCTGAGATTGGTGGAAGCCCGCGAGAGGGTATTGGTCCATAGCTGCGCCTGGTCCTTCCAGTCGATTCCGGTGAAATCCACGGGCTTCGCCAGCCGCTCCTGCGCTATTTTACGGATGGCCTCCCGCTGCTGCCGGATCCCGGGCTTCGACCAGTACTCCCGGTCGCCGATCGGACGGCCGAAAAAGGCGGCTCCCTCCGGCAGCATCCGGGCCAATTCCGCCTCGGTCAGTTGGTCGAGGTTGGAGAGATCGTACGACGCCGGGGCGGCAGCCACCGATATGGAGAGAAAGACAAAAAAGAGGATCCGTTTGAGATGAAGCATGATGGGTCTCCCTAGAGGTTCATATCTTCCGCGATGCTGAACGGCGCACTCGCATAGGGGTGGTAAAGATTGGGAATCCGATACCCCCGGACGCCGCCGTCGCAATGAAGCACATTGGCCGTGTTGAGATGGCGGCCGGCGATGCTCCCGAAGCTGGAGTTGATCGGGTCCTGTACCAGGAAACGGTGATTCCCGGCCTTCTCCTGGAAGCTGGTCGCCGTAGCGACCCGCCAGACGTCCGTGATGTAGATCTTGCGCAAAGGATTCTTCAGCCGGGTGATTTTAACCGGCTTCATGGTGGTACGGTAGGCGATATTGTAGTTGATGCCGTAATGGGGACGGCTGATCCACCAGCCGGAGATCTCGTAATCCAGTCCGCTGGTAACAGTGCCGGCCATATCGTAATTCCCCTGCATCGAGGGGCAGCGATAAAGCGCAATCTCCGTATACTTCCCCTTGCTGAAATTGGCGACGTTCGCCCAGCTGTTGTTGACGGGGTTACGCCCCATCAGGTACTGCGTCCAGAAAGGCTGCAAGGGACCGTTGCCGGAATCCGACGGCAGCATCATATCCTGATTTTCGCCTTGGTAGAAAGCAACGCCGGTTCCCAGCTGCTTCAACCGGCTGACGCAGCTGATCGCCCTCCCCCGCTCCCGCGCCGCGGCCAGCGCCGGCAGAAGCAGAGCCGCCAGAATCGCAATGATTGCAATTACAACCAAAAGCTCAATCAATGTGAATGATCTTCGCATACAGTCCTCCTATTCTCCGTTATATAAGATAATCGCAATGATTCACCACCATCACGGATTCGAGCTGCATCCGGAGCGGCGCAAGCGCGGGATTGTGGCGGCGCTCCGCCAGATGCTGAACGGCCAGCTCCCCCATCTTGCGGAGCGGCATCTTGAGGTAGGAGACCCGCAGATCGAGACCTTCGCCGAGCTCCTCCACCTCGTCGCTGCAGAGGAGGCAGGGGGGACGGTCGCCGCAGAGGGTGAGCATCCGGGCCACCTCCGGCAAGAGGAGATCGTTGCCCACGTACAGGACCTCCATCTTCCCCTCTTTCAACGCCTGCCGCAAGCCCGCCGGACCGCGCTCCGGGTCGAGAGCTTTCCGGCAGAAGGCCAGCTCCTCCGGCGGCGCGAGCTTCTCCTCCAGATACGCCTGCCGCCAGCCCGCCACCCGGTTCTGGTTGACCGGACTCGTGGCATGGGTATAGATGCCGATCTTCCGGGCGCCGTTCTTCAGCAGGCGGCGGACCAGCTGAAAGGACTCCTGCCGGTAGTTCACCGAAATGTACCCGATCTCCGGCTCCGCCGGGAAGCGGTTGATGAGGAGAACCGGAACGCCCCGGCGGGAGAGCTGCAGCAGCTCCTCACTCGTCTCATACAAATCCCGCTGATGCGTAATGATGACGCCGTCGATCTCGCCGGGAGCCAGGCGGGAAAGCTCATTCGGGTGGAGAACCCGCAGAATCCCCTGCCGCGCCTCCACCGCGTCGCCGATCGCCTGCAAGAGCTTGCCCCAGTGCGGCCCCGCCGAAACGCCGACCGTCAAATCGATGCCGATAACCAGCGGTCGCTCCTCGGCCTCTTCGGGCTTGCGAACCGTCGAGCCAACCCCCGGACAGCGGTTGATCAACCCCTGATCGGCCAACGCCGAAATCGCCTTGCGCACCGTCGGACGGGTGCAGCTATAGCGTTCCGAGAGCTGCTTTTCGGTGGGAAGGGCCGCGCCGACGGGCAGTGAACCGCTTTCGATTTCGCCGCGCAAATCGCTATAAATTTTCAAATATTCGGGAGTACGCATCGCTCAAAGTTTCCAAGGTTACTTTTCTTGGAAATATTATACTCGAAAAAAACCTCCATGTCAACCCGTAAAATGAAAAAAATGCGATTTTTTTGGCTGGAAGTCAGCGGCTGGAGGGCTGCCGGAGCAGGAGATCGTGAAGTCCGCCGGCGTTGCGGATTACGGCTCCGGTTTCCCGCTGCAGATTGATACGTCCGCCGGTTTGGAGCCGGATGACTTCCGCCATTTCCGCGCAGCTGCCGGAATCGAGGTCGCCGCTATTGCGGATGGAGGGCAGCAGATATTTCGCCCGTTCCCCTGGCGATTCGATCAGGAGAGCGGCGCACTCCACGAGATATACCGCATTACCGTTCCATCGCGCCGTCGGGAGCGCCTGACGATACGGTTCGAAAATGCGACGGCCGACCTCCTGCCGGATTCGCGCGCGCAGTCGCTGCGGCAGCTCCTTCCCCAACACCCAATCGGCCAGCGCCAAGGTTCGGGCGGCAAGGCCGGCGTGCGGAATCCAGGAGGGTTCATTGAGGATCCGGGCGATCATGCCGCAGATGGCCGGCTGAAATTCCCCCCGGTTGTCGAGGCACTCGACCAGCAGGGCCCGGTCGAGGTTGCGGAGGAGCCGGTTGAATTTGGCGGCCCAGCGCCGGCCATCCGCCTTCCGGTCAACCCGGGAAAAATCCGGCGGATCGGCCAGCCGTTCCAGAAGCGATTGGCGGAGAACCTCCCGTCGTCGCCGGGCGTCGACCCTCGACCAGTAATCCCGATCGGCAAGCGGACGACCGAAGTAGACAATTCCCTCCGGCAGCATCAGAACCAACTCTTCCCCGGTCAGCTGATCAAGGTTGGCGGGATCGTACTCCGCCGGAGCGGCGATCGTCGCCGACGCAGCGAAAAGAGCGAAGAAGAGAGGATGCCACTGCCAACGAAACACGGTTCACCTCCTTATCGAATAGCAATATAAAACCCGATCAGTTCGATTACAGCCAACCTCCTGCGGATTATCGGTATACATGCCCTCAAAATTATATTATAGTGAAAAAATAACCGCCTGTCAAGCGGCTGGAAGAAAGAAATACCATTTTATTCACTCACAGGGTACCGGCACGAATGGCTAAAAGTAGAAATCCCCCAAAAAAACGATTAAAAATCAGTCAAAACGACGAGATATCGGTTAACGGAGGAACCTCTTCACGGATTCAGGGATATTTTATTTATCTTTCTTTTTCATTTTTAAAGGGATATGGGTTTCTAAAATTTCGAAAACGCCACGTGTGGTAATCGGTTTAAAAATGACATCGTCGAAAACGTTTTCTTCATCTCGTAGTTGGGTATCCGCGGTGACGGCGGCAATTGGAATGTGCGCTAATTCAGGGTTTGCTTTCATGGCTTTCGCAAGTTCTTCGCCACTCATTTTCGGCATCCAAAGGTCGGTCATCACCAGGTCCGGCTTAGTGGTTTTCATGATTTCCAACGCATCTTCGCCGGACAAACTTTCAAGTACATTTACGCCCATGTTTTTGAGCATATTGCGCAGAACTTTTATGTTCAGCATTACGTCGTCTACGACCAGAACCGTTGAGTCGAATTGGAAATCTTCAGGATTTCCCTGCTCCGTTAAAGCAGGTTTGTGATGGTCTGTGTTTTCTGCGGGCAGGGTTGAAATTTCCACATTCTTAAAACTGAATTTAAAAATAGAGCCGATATTCGGCGTGCTTTCTACTTCAACTTTGCCGTCCATTTTTTCAAGCAGTCTTTGGACTATGGCCAGCCCCAACCCTGTGCCTTCGTTGCTGCTGCGAGAGCGCATGCGTCTATTGTTGTCTTGCTCGAACGGGTTGAATATTTTTTTGATATTTTCAGGGGCAATGCCGATACCAGTGTCTTTTACTGAAATAAACAGAGTTCCCGTTGTATCGTTTTCTGCTTCAAAAGAAATGCCGACATCTATGCCGCCTTCAATCGTGAACTTTATGGAGTTGCCGATGACATTCATCAATATTTGTTTGAGGCGAAGCATATCCATCATCAACACAGGAATGTCTTTTTGAACATCCATTTCAAGATAGATATTTTTGCGCTTGGCTGAAAACTTGAATATGTGCAAGAACTCATCTGCAAGAGTTTTCAGGCAAAGAGGAGTTTTAAATATTTCCAGCTGTCCAGCTTCCAGTTTCGAAAGGTCTAAAATATCGTTGATTAAGCTCAACAAAGTATTGGCGGCAAAATTTATGTTCTTTAAATTGTGTATACGCTCTTCTTGATTGAGGCTTGTATTTTGAGTAAGCTCCGAGTAGCCAATCACCGCGTTGCGCGGAGTGCGGAGTTCATGGCTCATTGTTGCCAGAAAATAGCTTTTTGCCCGCTCGGATTCCCGGGCGGCCTGCATGGCTTTAGTCAGCTCCATATTAA
>JAVBRV010000305.1:0-6365 GCA_031547585.1 Victivallaceae bacterium | reverse complement strand
TCTACGCCTCAATTTTTTTTGTGGGTGTTGTGGGTTTAGGTCCAACACCCTTTTTCTCCCGTCTAATAATTGTTTTCCCCCCCTCCCCCCAAGCCCCCATCCCACTTTCCCAAAAGAAGCGGGATAGCGCAAAACGGTTTTTGCCGTTGGCAAAACCCATTTTGCGGAGGCGGGGTAGTTTCACTCCAGACTACGGCGGAGTGACCTGGAAGATCTGGCGGCCGCCCGCGTAAATGACCGATTTCCCGTCGGGATGGGGGAAGACCCAGTTACGGTTCCCATGGAGGGCGAAGGGCGGGTAGAGCAACGGCGAATCCTCCACCTCCGGCAGCTTCAGCGCCTTCACCCCGAAACCGCCGAACCAGATGTGGTTCCTTGCGTAGTAGAAGGGCGGAGAGAAACCGGTGTTCCGCACGTTGACCGTGTATTTCGCTTTCCCCCCGCCGCCGGAGTCATACGCCAGGCCGAGGAAGTTCTCCGCCCGATCCGCATCGAAGTCGTAGCGCGCGAAGACGCCGTATCCGGAACGGTAATAAAGAGCCCGTCCGATCAGCTGCGAATGCTCCATCGGGCTGTAGCAGAAGGAGTCGAGCCGGCGGTGTTCCATTGTCTCCGGTTTCAGCTCCCACAGCCCCGAGCCCGCCGGGAAAATCAGCCGGTTCTTCGCCGGATCGGGCCAGATGCTCTCGGCGGTCAGCTCCGTCTGCCGGTCGAACCAGTTCTGCTTCTCCTCGCGGACGTTTGAAATGAGGAGGCGCCGGTCGCCGCCCTCAAGATCGCAGCTCCAGAGCAGGGTCTGCCGGTAGTTCGGGCAGAAAAAAGCGTAAATCCGCCCCCCCAGGAGGGTGCAGGCCGTCACCCTGCCCGGCAGGTCGACGATGCGGCGCACCGAACCGCCGTCCGCCAGGTTGAACAGCAGAAGCTCCCCGCCGTTTCCCCAGAGGGCCCGGTTCCCGGCGACGAAAAAGCAGCGGCCCGGCGGAGGATTCTCCCTGTTCGACTCTACGCGAGCGGAAACCGGCGGGAAGGCGCGGTATTCCTCCCCCTCCCGTCCGATGCGGACGACCCCAGCCCGGTTCTCCGGCTGCCTGACCATCAGGAACAGCTCTCCCCCCGACTCCGCCGCCTCCAGAATCTCCTCTTCCTTCGGCAGCTTCCGGAGAAGCAGATAGCGGACGTCGCCCGAAAGCGCTTGTTGCGCTGCCAGCGCCGTTCTGTCCCCCTTCTCCAGACTCGGTCCTAAATCGAAGGCAAAGGCGGCCTCCTTGCCGAGATGGTCGAGCAGCATGAACCGGCGGTGTTTGCGTAATTCCGGAGCGAGTTCGATGATGGTTTCGGCGCGTTCACGAGGGGACTTGGCGGCGGCGACCCGGCGGCACAGCTCCTGAAACCGGAAGTCGTCATCGAAGGAAAACATCTCTTTGCCGATCTCATCGGCAATAGCGATCAATTCGTATTGTCGGCAGGATTTGAGCAAAGGCCAGCGCGGCATGCTTTTGAGAGTGTCGCCGGAGTCGAGGATTCTCCGGCAATACCTTTGGTAGTCGCTCCGAAAGGTTTCCGGGTCGAAATCGGCATTGAACGTCTTTTGCAACAGCTCCCAGGCAGCCCCCTCGTGCCGGATCGAGGGAATGGGGTGGTTCAGCGCCTTATCGATGGCGCCATCGGCCAGCCGGAGCGCCCGCCCGGCTATACTGCGCATCGCCCCATCGGCAGAAACTGACCAGACCGGATAGATCAGCACTTTCAACGCCTTCGGGTTTTCCGAGCGATCGGCAAGATCCTTCGCCGCGTCGAGCTGGGCTTCGACCGCTTCGACCGTGCCGCGAATATGCGCTTCACGATCCGGATAAAGCAACCGCCCCATGCGGGCCAACCGGAGGACGCTCGAATAGCGTTCGAACTCCTTTTCCGACCCGATTCCATCTGAAAGATCGAAATGGCTCCACTTCGCTCGCGACAGCTCCTCAAAATGGATTGCCCGCGCCCGGGCGGTGACCTCCGCCGCCTGCCGCCGCTCTTCGGGCGTCACGGGAACGTGATCATTGAAGAGAAACGAAAAGGCATTCATCCAATCCGGCTCGAACACGGCTTCGGTTGATTTCGGGAAGTCGCGGTGATGCGCCTCCACCCGGTCGAGCAAGGCCGACAGCGCGGCGAAGCGCGCCGGGCGCGGCACGCCCCCCAGCAGTTGTCCCGTCAGCTGCAGCCGCACCCGGGCGTACTTTTCATTTGCCGGGTCGAGGGCGCAGGCGGCGTCGGCCCGGCGCAGGGCCGCTTTCGGCTCTTTGGTGCGCTCCAGGAGCTGGCATTCGGCGAAGTGCCGGGCCGCCTCCCGCCGGGGATCGGGGAGGCCGGGGAGGACGCCCGGCAGATCCTTCAACAGCTGCGCCAGCAGCTCCCGCTCCTCCTCCTGCGTGCGGCTGAAGCAGTCGGCGAGGCGGGCGCGGGCCAGCTCCTTCCCGGCGGCGTCGGTGAGGCGCAGCGTCAGCTCCACTTCACCGGCGCGGCTGCCGGGGGAGAACTCCAGCCGGAGCAGCCGGTCGGCGGAGTGGAGGGGGGAGCCGCGCCCCGTCAGCTCCTGTTCCTCCAAAATCAGCCCCAGCCGGTCGCGTTCGAGCAATTGCAGTCCGGGGTGATCCGAGAGCGCCAGCTCGAGGCGGGCGGCCTGGGCCTCCAGTTTCGGCCGGAGCCGCTCCGGAACGCCGCTGTCGCGAACCGCCGTCACTGCCACGGTCGGCAATTCCGCCGACAGTACGCACCATGGGAGAGCGAGAAGCAGCATCAGCATCCGCCTCATAGCCGGCCTCCTTATACTATTTCGCTTTCAAGCATAGATGACGTTGCATATCTTTGAGCCGCTTGCGACCTTAAATCCTCGTCCGATATTCATATCGGCCTGCGGTTTAAAATCGCAAGCCGTCTCAAAGCTATTGCAAGTCATTTGTCTATGTTTGAAAGCGAAATAGTATTATCGTCAATTTTCGCCGTCGGCGTACCACTCGGGGGTGATGCCGAGGCGGTGGATCTGGTAGTGAATCACCCGGGGGGAAAGCCCGAGGTCGCGCGCGGCGGCGGACATGTTGCCGTCGTTCCGTTTCAATGACTCCACGATCAGCTCGCGGCTGTAGGAGTTCACCATCGTGTGAAACGAAGCCGGTCCGTCGGGAAGCAGCTCCGAACCCGACGCCTTCCCCGTTTGCAGCGAGGGCGGCAGATGGTAGCCGTAGATGCAATCCCCCTCGGCGGTCAGCACCGCGCGCTCGATGCAGTTTTCCAGCTCGCGCACATTCCCCGGCCAATGGTAGCTCATCAGCATGTTGATGGCGGGGCTGGTCAGCCGCTTCACCGCCTTGCCGTAGCGCAGGTTGTGCTTGGCGATAAAGTGTTCGGCGAGAAGCAGAAGGTCGCTGCCCCGGCAGCGGAGGTCCGGCATGACGATGGGGAAGATGTTCAGCCGGTAGTAGAGGTCTTCGCGGAAGCGTTTCTCCAGCATCAGCTCCTCCAGGTTCCGGCTGGTGGCCGCGAGGAAGCGCACGTTCGAACGCAGCTCCTGGCTGCTGCCGACCCGCGAGAAGGTCCGCTCCTGGATGAAGCGCAGCAGCTTCACCTGGGTCTGCAGGGTGAGATCGCCGATTTCGTCAAGGAACAAGGTTCCCCCGTCGGCGGCCTCCGCCCGGCCGATCCGGCGGGCCACCGCCCCGGTGAAAGCCCCTTTTTCGTGGCCGAAAAGTTCGCTCTCCACCAGGTTCTCGGGCAGCGCGGCGCAATTCAGCGCCACGAAGGGTTTATCCTTGCGGACCGAGAGTTCGACGATCGCCCGCGCCGCCAGCTCCTTCCCCGTCCCCGTGGCCCCCCGTATCAGCACCGTCGCGTCGGAGGGAGCCACCTGCCGGATCAACCCGTAGATATTCACCATCGCCCGGCAGTTGCCCAGGAGTTCGCCGGGGTTGTCGGTCAGCATCCGCCGCAGCTTGCGGTTCTCTTCGAGCAGGTTTTCGCGCTCCTCGCGCACCTGGGAGCAGACGGAGACCGCCTCGGCTGCGATATTGCCGATGGTCTCCAGAATCACCATATCGTTGGCGAGATCGGCGTCGGGCTTCACTTCGCGATCCGCCGACAGCGTCCCGAGCACCTGCTCCCGGTGGAAAACCGGTACGCAAATGAAGGCGGTCTTCCCCTTGAAATCATGGCCGCCGGTACGGTTGAGAAAGCGGCTGTCTTTGGAAATATCCGGAACCAGATGCGGCTTGCCCGACTCGGCCACGTGGCCGGTGATCCCTTCGCCGAGGCGGTAGCTGGTCCGCCGTTTCGCCTCTTCATCGAGACAGTTCGAGGCTTCGATGGTGAGGGTGTCGCCCCGCAGCAGCGTGAAGGTCCCGTTCTTCAGCCCCATTCGCAGCTCGAGGATGGCGAGAATCTTGTGCAGGAGGGCGTTGCCGTCCCTCTCATGCACCACCGCCGTGCTGATCTCCTGCAGCACGGTGATGGAGACACTGCTGCTCCGGGCCGAAATAATGGCCGGATGACTGTTTCTGGATGAATGTTCCCGCATTTACCACGTCAGCGTTCGAATTCGTTCCATGGCTTCGCGCGTCCGTTCCCGGTCCCCGAAGGCAGTCAGGCGGAAGCATCCTTCCCCCCCCGGTCCGAAACCCGCGCCCGGCGTGCCGACAACCTGACACTTCTCCAATAATGTATCCGCAAATTGCATCGAATCAAGTCCGCCGGGCAATTTCCACCAGATATAGGGCGCATTTTCGCCGCCGAAAACCGTATGACCCATCAACTCAAGCCCTTCACGGATGATCCGGGCATTCTCGAGATAGTAGTCGATGACCGCCCGGTTTTCGCGCCGTCCCTCCGGCGAACAGGCCGCCTCCGCCCCCCGCTGCACCAGATAGCTCACCCCGTTGAACTTGGTGCACTGCCGCCGCAGCCAGAGCGCGTGAAGTGAAATCCGCGCCTTCAGCGCCTTCGGCACCACCGTCCAGGCGCAGCGCACCCCCGTGAAGCCCGCCGACTTCGAGAAGGATTGAAATTCGATCGCCACCTCCTCCGCCCCCGGAATCTCGTAGATGCTCCGCGGCAGTTCCGGGTCGCGGATGAAAGCGCTGTAAGCCGCGTCGAACAGAATCACCGAGTCGTTGTCGTGCGCATAATGAACCCAGCCCGTCAGATCCTCGCGGGTCAGCACCGTCCCCGTCGGATTATTGGGCGAGCAAAGATAGATGAGATCCACCGGCTTTTCCGGGAAAGGCGGCTTGAACTCGTTCGCCTCGCTCCCGGTGAGAAAAACGATGTTCTGGCCCCGCCCCGCCATCACGTTGCTGTCGAGGTAGACCGGGTAGACCGGGTCGCCGATCGCCACCACGCAATCCCGGCTGAACAGCTCCTGGATGTTCCCCGTGTCGCACTTCGAACCGTCGCTGACGAAAATCTCATCCGCCCCGATCGTCGTCACTCGCCGCGAATGGTAACAGCTCCGCAAAATCGCCTCGCGTAGAAACTCATACCCCTGTTCGGGGCCGTATCCCCGAAAAGCAGCCGCGTCCCCCATCTCCTCCGCCGCTTTCACCAGCGCCCGCACCACCAGCGGCGCCAAGGGGCGCGTCACGTCCCCGATTCCGAGCCGGATGACGTCCGCTCCCGGATGGGTTGACAAATAAGCATCGACTTTGCGCTTGATCTCGGCAAACAGATAGTTGCCCTGAAGTTCCTGGTAATGCGGGTTGATCTCGATCATATTGTCTCCTTGCGTTTTCGTGTTGTGGGCCGAGTCGGCGAGAGGGTATCTGGCCGGGCGAGAAGCTCGCGGTTTCCGGCCGCGGCTCCGCGCGCTGGGCGACTCCCCAAAAAGTACCCCACCTTCGCCCACGGGGCTCGGTCTTTTGCTCCGCAAAAGTAAAGGGGCAGACTTTTCGGGGGCCCCGCTCTCCGGTTTTCCGCTTGCTCCGCAATGCCCAGACCTGCGAGTAAGATACTTTTCGATTTCGCCTCGGCAGGGCGGGGGTCCTGCACCCTGG
This sequence comes from Victivallaceae bacterium, assembly GCA_031547585.1. Classification (GTDB taxonomy): domain Bacteria; phylum Verrucomicrobiota; class Lentisphaeria; order Victivallales; family Victivallaceae; genus Victivallis. The sequence goes on along the minus strand of JAVBRV010000305.1, from coordinate 339 downwards.
CCGACTTTAGGTCGGCCGACCCTCGCCGACGGTAGAGACGTTATACAAGAAATCAAACGTCACAGAGCTGGCAGCGCCATTGGCTGTCTGACCAGTCGGGACCGGTCGGACATGTCCGACAAAAACCGCGTTTCGGTACGGCACACGGCTTTCAAACTATATTATAACCTACAGCCATTGACCGCGAACAGCGAGCGCCAGCTGGCTGTGCGCGCATCCCTCAGCCTGCAAAAAAGCAGGCTGAGTGGTGCGTGGCACTGCCTGCCAGACTTTTGTCGGGGACCCAAACTGTTTTCAAAGAAAACAGTTTGGGCACAAAAGTCGTCGCGCTCGCAACCC
>JAVBRV010000352.1:0-3426 GCA_031547585.1 Victivallaceae bacterium | reverse complement strand
CCGGGGAAGAGGCAGGCCCAGATTTCGGAGCGGATCCAGGCGCCGTTGCTGTCCTTCCAGCGCGCGTTGTTGCAGCTGCCGGAGAGGGGAGGGGTGAGCCCGTTGCGCATGTTGGCTTTGCCGACGGCGTATTCGTTCCAGGGGCCGATGACGGCTTCGAGCCAGTATTCGCCGAGGATGCGTTCGTTGAGCTGGAGGAGGTCGTGGCGTTCGGCCGCGTAGAGCCAGATGAGCTGGAGGTCGAGGTCGTCATTGGGGGCGGGAGTGCCTTTGAGGTCCTGGGTGTAGAAGGAGACATTCTGCATCTCCCGCCGGCATTCGAAGGGAGCGCCGAGGGTGCCGCCGATATTTTTACCGGTCCAGCATCCGAGTACCTGGTCGCGATAGCGGGCGAGATTGATCGATGGTTTCATGGCCGAATCCTTTCCGAGGTTTGGTGGCTTGGGATATAGTATATCTGAATCCGGCCGTTTCGGCTATGATAATAAAAAAAGTTTTCAGCACTTTTTTTACCTGCGGCAAAGGACATAAAAGAAGACACGGCCACATCCGGAGGACGCGGCCGTTTGTTTCTTTTACCGTATTACCAGTTGTGGAAGGCGTCTACATCGTAGAAGCTGAGCTGGTCGATGTACGGAGACCAGGAGTTTTTCGCCCCGGGGTCTTCGGCGACGATGGAGAGCGGCGCGGTGATTCCGCCGTCGCCCCAGCGGTCGTAGACATGGATCATGATGATATTCTCCCGGCCGGGTTTCACCAAGCCGGAGGGGATCGGGTAGAAGCGCAAGGTCTTGTGGGAGGTCGCCGAGAGCGCGGTTTCTCCGATCTTGACGCCGTTGAAATAGGTGACGTCGGCGTCGTCGATGGCCGGGCAGCGCAGATACAGCTTGTACCGCGTCCAATCCCCGGGAATCGTCGCCGGAATGCGATACCAGGCGTGCCCGTCGTACATTTTCTTCATCCCGGCCGGGGTTTCAGGGGGGTAAACATGGTGCGGATTATTCTCCGTGAAGCCCTGGGATTCCCAGGAGGCGCCCAGCTTTACGGGCCGGAAGCCGGACGAATCCCCGGCGGAGCCCCGGTTTCCCGGATCCAACTTCAGCCCCGCTTCTTGCGGAACAAGTTCGCCGAAATTCGGGGTTATGGTGTTGTGGCGCATCCGGTGCGAGGTGAAAAGTGTGAGTTCCTTGCCGAGGCCGATGTTCATATTATTGAAGATCGTATTCCAGACCCGGGCGACTTTTTCCCGGTTCCAGAAATCCGGCTGGACGTCGTTCGGGGAGAGGTTCATCACCAGAACCGCGCCGGTGCGGAAGTCGTAGCGGGCGAAGAGGGGAGGGGTGGTCGCGACCATCCACTCCGGCGGCTTGTCCAGCACGGTCATCTCCCGCGCTTCGCGGAAATAGAGGTCAGCCTCCGGAATGCCGGCGAAGGTCGGGTCGTCCTTCGGCACCTCTGCGCGGAACACCGGTTTTTTGGTATTTTTCAGCTTCACCGGCAGCAGCTCGAGGGGCGCGCCGGGCAGGGCGACATAGGCGCGCTGAAGATGCTGGGCGAAATTCTTCCGGAACGCTTCCTGCTTGTCTCCCGGGACCGGATTCGCGCCGAGAATCACGACCTGGCAGGAGTTTAGCGCCCCCGGTTCCCGGCCGTTGAAGTTTTCGTAATCCATCCCCATGCGTTGCAGGATCTTCTCATTCTCCGCGTCGCCGAGATAGCCGACTTTCTGGGGCAGGAGGGGGTAGACGGGGCGGCCCATTTCGATGAGGATATTGTCGACCAGGCGGGTGGCGACGGGGTCTTTGCCGTAGCGGGAGGTCACATCGAGCTGGCAGAAGAGAACCTGGTCGTGCTCCTTTTTGTACTCCAGGAGGGCGGTGAACATCAGGTTGAAGCCGCAGTCGACGATGGCGGTGAAATTGCCGTAGGAGGGTTTGCGGATCACATTCCCGGCGACGATGCCGCCGTTGCCGCATTTCCACTTGGAGCGGGGGTAGTGCGGTGAATTTTCGTCGGAGAGCGCGAATTCCGGAACCGTATCCGAAGCGCCGCGCCAGTCGCTGAAATCCTCGTCCTTCAAGCCCGCTACGTAAAGGCTGTCCGCGCGGCGGATGAAGGTGTTGCGGTAGCTGGGCGATTCGAAGATCAGGTTGCCGACGGCGCACTGCTTCTGTTCGAAGATGAGAATTTTGCTGCCGCGCCCGAAATGGCCGTTCCGTTCGAGCTCTTTCAGGAAGTCCGGCAGGTGGTCGCCGAGCGCGTTCTGCCCGATGATCAGCAGCCGGCAGCCCATGGCTTCTTCCGGGGTCGAAACCTTGCGGAAGGGGAATCCGGCCCGCTTCAGCATGGCCTCCGTCTTGCCCTGCGGGTCATACAGTCCGGCGGCTTCGCGGCGGAACTCCGGCGGACTGTGCTTCGGGAACACCTGGACCGCGAATTCATCGGTACCGTAGGCGAAGCCGTTGCGGAAGACCTCCAGACGGATTTTCCCGCCGGTGCGTTCCGCGACTTCGGGAGCCTGCAGGATGATCGGCAGCTTGAGGATGGCGCCGGGCTCCGCCTTTGCCGTCAATTTCCCCTGTGCCGCCGGGAGAGCCTGGCCGTCGAGCTGGAAACTCCACCGGAACGACAGCTCCTGCGCCGCAGTCCGGTCGTTGATGACCACGATGCTTTTGCCGAACTCTTCCCCGGAGAAAAAGGCGTGATCCTTATTGGTGAAGTCGTCGGCTTTGCCGCCCAGGAATGTCTTCAGCGGTTGAAACGCCTCGCGCATCGCCTGATACAGCCCTTCCGGGCGGGAATAATCGACGATCTGGTCGGTGTATCCCGGACGGTCCGCTTTGGTTCCGGCGGTTTTCACCCGGTCGTCGACCTTGCCGACGGCACGGTGGTTGTACATGGAGCCGTAGCCGCGGAACGCGTAATAGAGGTCATATCCGTGCTGGAAATCGCCCAGGGCGGACATATCGTAGGTGCGCCACGCCCGGACGACGTTCCGGTACATCAATTCGCAGACGGCGTTGTAGTTGTCATTGCGGCGGGCGTAGGGCGAGAAAATCCCATCCGACAGATACGGCGCCGGGCGGACTTCCCGGCGGAATACGGAGTCGCCGAAGTAGCGGGCCGCGTGTTCCGCCGCCATGATCCGGCCGACCTCGCCGTCGAAGTATTCGAACTGCCGCTGGAAGGTGAAGTTCGCCTCCATCGTCATCAGGGGCTGCGTGTGACTCTTCGCCCATTGCTTCGGCCAGTCTTCCTGTTCCTGAAGCGGCGTCCCCATGGATTGGTAATTCATCGAGGTGAAGATCTTGCCGGAATTCCCCCCGGCGTGCTGAAACAGTTCCCGGCTGGGGTCGAGCGAGCGCATGACGCCTTCGGCGGTCTGCGCCAGGGCGCGGGCCTTGATCCGTTTCGCGGGGACGTAGG
>JAVBRV010000273.1:0-18362 GCA_031547585.1 Victivallaceae bacterium | reverse complement strand
CATGACGACCCATGCCGCGATCACGCCCCCCGCCGCCTGGACGATCATATAGGGCAAAACGTCGCGTTTCGCCATCGCGCCCCGAATGAACACCGCCAGGGTGACGGCCGGATTGTAATGCCCGCCGGAAATCGCCCCGCCGGCATAGATCATCACCATCAGGATCGCGCCGATGGCCAGCGGCGGAATCGTGCCGGAGCCGTTCAGCGTGATGGTGGAGCCAATGGTCAGGATCAGGAAGAACGCACCGATAAATTCAACCACATACTTGCGCAAACCGTTCATGATCATCTCCCTTTTGTCCCCATTTGCAATGCCTGCGATATTCGCAATGCCTGAGATTGCAAACCGGTATAATACGATTTCGCTTTTCAGGCGGAAACCATCGTCTCCACGGCTGAAAAGTGTCTCCTTCTCCCTCGTTTTGAATCTGTATTGGCTTGTGGATCAATGCCTTCAATAGTACAGCATACGATGATGAAAATTAAAAATCAAATCATGAAAGAAAAAAATCGCCAAAGTTTCTTCGAGACCTGAATTCGAAAATTCTTCATGGATTCAGGATTGTAATTCGATAAAAGATAGGGTAATTTACGCCTGTGCCACTTGGGAAGGAGCGTGCTTGAGCGAAGCTCCAATCACGTTCTTTAAAGACGATATCACTGAAGTTGGAAGGTAAACTATATGCTTCTTTCATCTCAAACCTCCGTCGAATTCACCCCCGTGCTGGCTTTGCTGGCCGAAGAGGCGTTGAAAGCGCCGCTCTTCAGCGTGGCCGGCAAGGAGTTTCTGCCGCCGAGCGGGGATAAGCGCGATTATCTCAGCATCGCCCCTTACTGGCATCCGGCCGAACCGGGGAAGCCGTGGGTGCGGCGCGACGGCATCCGCAATGCCGACATCGACCGCTATGACCGGAAAACGCTCGAGAATATGACCGGGAACAGCATCGTACTGATTCTGGCCTTCGCGGCCTCCGGCGAGGGGAAGTACCGGGAACGCGCCCGCGAACTCCTGCGGCACTTCTTTCTGGACCCGGAAACGAGGATGAATCCCCATCTTCAGTACGGCCAGTTCATTCCCGGCATTTGCGAGGGGCGCGGCATCGGCATCATCGAGACGGTCAAGCTGCTTTTTCTGGCGGATGCGCTGGAGCTCCTGCCGCCCCACGAGGACGATGCGCTTCTGCGGCAGTGGTTCGCCGATTATCTCGACTGGCTGTTGAAGAGTCCGCACGGCCGGGACGAGTGCGGCGAGCACAACAACCACGGCACCTGGTACGATGCGCAGTGCGCGGGCTTCGCCCTGTTCGTCGGGCGGAAGGAAGTTGCGCGCGAACGGCTGGCAAGCTGCGAGGCCCGGATCGCCCCGCAGGTCACGCCGGAGGGGCGTCAGCCGCACGAGGAGGCGCGCACCTTGTCGCTCTTCTACTCCACCTTCAATCTGCTCGGCTTTCTGGCGGCGCGGAATATGGCGCGGAACCTCGGCGAAACGTTCGATGCGGGCCGGCCCGAGAAAGCTTGCGGGTATCTTTCGCCGTACTGGGAAAAACCGGAGACCTGGCCGCATACCCAGCTCACTCCGTTCGATCCGCAGAAGATGACGACGCTGCGGACGCTTCGAGCGCTTCAGGGGGAGGCTCCGGGCTATTCACTCTATTCGTATGCGGTCGATCGAAATATCTGATGAGGAATGAACAGGATGAGTCAAGAAGATGAGGCGTTGAACTGGAAGGTCATTTCCAGCAAGTATCTCAGCCGCGAGCCGTGGTTTACCGTGCGCTCGGAATGTGTTGAGCTCCCCAACGGCAAGCGGATTCCGGATTATTATGTATTGGACTATCCCGAATGGATCAATGTGATTGCCGTCACGAAAGAGGGAAAAATCGTGATGGTGCGGCAATATCGCCATGCCACCCGGGGGGTTTTCTTCGAACTGCCCGCCGGCGTCTGCGAAACGACGGACGCCACCCCCATGGAGTCCGCCCGGCGGGAACTTCTGGAGGAGACCGGGTACGGGAACGGCAAGTGGACTGAATTTATGACGCTCTCCGCCAATCCGGCAACCCACTCGAATCTGACGCATATCTTCCTCGCGGAAGGGGTGGAGCCGCTGGCGGAACAGCAGCTGGACGAAGGCGAAGCCCTGACGGTGCATCTATTCGAGCCGACGGAGGTATTCTCCATGCTTCAACGGGACGAAATCCTGCAAGCCCTGATGGCGGCGCCGCTGTGGAAATATTTTCACTTATACCCGCTATGATTTAACCACATAAGCGATTGATTTTTGGGGGCTCGCTCTCCAGTCAATCTATGATTTTTCCTGAGGGGTGAGGTTGCTTTCCGGGGCGGGAACGTGTATACTAAATCAGGAGGATTTTTTCATGGCGGCGGATATCAATGCGCTGGCGAAGCAGTGCGGCGTGTCGAAAGCGACGATTTCACGGGTGTTTACCGGGCGGGCCAGGGTCAGCCCGGAGGTGCGTGAACGTGTTCTGGCGGCGGCGCGCGAACTCAATTACCGTCCCCAGCAGGTCATGGCCCGCGACTGTGTGGCGATCGTGGTCAACGATCTGCCGAATCCGGCCCGGCGCACCAGCTTCTCGGAGCGGTTGCTGACTTCGGCGGTTTTCGAGATCACCCGGCGCGGCTTGCTCAGTGAAATCATCTCGGCCAATGAGCTCCCGCGCTTGTACGGCAGCTATACGCGCGCCGTCCTCATTCTCCTGTCGGAGCCGCAGATCGAGGAGCATCTCGCCGAGCTGGAAGGGCTCCCCATGCCGGTTCTGACCGTCAATAAGGAGTATCCGCGCTTCCACTCGATCACCACCGACCACGGCGAAGGCGTGCGCCTGGCGCTGGAGCATCTGCATGCGAACGGGCACCGCCGCATTGCCCTCACCGTCGACCAGACCGACAACCTGGCGGGGCGGGAGCGGCTCGAGGCCTACTGCCGCTTCATGGCGGACGCCGGTTTTGAACCGCTCGAACCGGCCAAATTCAACGATCAGGAGATGCGTGAATCGAATTCGCGCTTCCGCACGCTGCTGCGGCAGAGCCCCACCGCCCTGGTTGCCTGCGGCGAGGGCGTCGCCCTGCCGGTCTTTCACGGGCTTCAGCGGCTCGGCTACCGGATTCCGGAGGATATTTCGCTCGTCACCTCCGAGCTTGCCGGCATCTCCGGCTGGATGACCCCCGAACTCACCACCATCGACCAGGAGCTGGATTCCCTCGCCCGCGCCGTTACCGCCCGGCTGGCCGGATTGACCCGCAACCCCGGCCAATCCATCGTCAAAGGCACCCGATTGCCGACGCGGCTGCGAATTCGAAAAAGTGTCCGAAAACTACCCTAAATCGCGAAAATTCCGCATATTTGCGAAAAAAACCGCTTTTTTTTTAAAATTTTTTCGAAATCCACTTGATAAATAGTGTTTCAGTCGATATTATTTACAGCAGACCCATGAGTCCACCTCAACACGAAGGGAGAGCAAGATGAAGCACGAATTCTATGACGTCAAGGCGAAGGCCAAGGTTTCCGCCGAAATCACCGAGTGTGTGACCTACGGCGACGCCAGCCGCACCCGTTATGCTTTCAAAGGCAAAACCAAAGACGGCCGCAGCCTGACCGCTTTCGTCGGCAAGCCCGCCTGGGACAAAGCCAAAGCCGGCATGAAGAAGTAAGCCTTCTCGTCGACGAAGAAAAATCCCGCGTTTCCAAGGTCTGGAACGCGGGATTTTTTTATTCCGGAATCCGGAGGGTTACTTGACCACCTTGACGGTGAATTTGACGTCGCCGAAGCTGGCGCTGCCGGTACCGTTGAGGAAGAAGTTGAGCCGGATGGAGACGGCGCCTTCCGGGAGGGCGGCAAGCTTCAGGGTGGCGTTGCGGTTGGTCCAGTCGATGGTTCCCTTGAGGCCGGAGCTGTCCGCATACTTCAGGCGTCCGCCTTTTTCGGGCATGACGGAGATATTGGCAAGGGCGATTTTATCGATGTCGGCGGTTTTCTGGCGGAAGGTGAGCACGAATTCATAGCGCTCGCCCTCTTTCAGGGCAGGCAGATCTTTGACGGAGAGGACGGTCTGGCCGACGGCGGCCCAGCTGACGGCTTCGGCGGCGGTGACGGTCATGAAGCTTTTATCGCCTTCCTTGCCGTTCACGACGGTAAGTTTGTTCCCTTGCGACCAGCCGGTGAGCCGTCCGTTCTCGATGGCCGCGAAGTCGGCGTTTTTGATCTCGACCGGCGTCTCGGAGACCACGGCGGCGGGGAGGATCGCGGTCGTCATCGCCAGGGCGGCCACGGCGGCGGTTTTCATCAGGGTTTTCATCTTCATTTCCTCCTAAAGTGAATCGTTTGCCCGGATCATTCTCGAAACCCGGGATTAGGGGAAAATACTCCCCCAACAAGGTTTTGTCAAGTTTTTACCGGTTTTCGATGAAAAATCGACAAAATTTCCCCTCCTCCTCTTGACAAATGATTTCGACTTTGGTATACTATCTATAACGTTAGAGATTCTAAAAAACAAAATCTGTAACGTTGGAGGAAAAGATGATCACGATTAAAGACATCGCCCGGGATACCGGCTTCAGCGTCACCACCGTCTCGGCGGTGCTGGGCAACCGCGCGGATACCCTGGGAATCAAGGAGGAGACCCGACGGGTGATCCGCGAGGCCTCGCACAAGCTCGGCTACCGCCGGAACGAACTGGCGTCGCAGATGCAATCCGGCCAGTCGAAGACGATGTTCGTCTTTTTCCAGAAATGCGCCGAAGAGCTGTATGCCTGCTCGGCGCTGCGGGCGACCAACGCCGCCTTCAAATACGGTTATAACCTGAAAGAGATTCTGTACGACGAAAAGGCGGACGACTTCGAAGCGCTGCTCAATCAGTGCCTCGGGCAGTGGCCGGCGGCGTTTTTCAGCTGGGGCGACAATGGGGAGAATTACGAGCTCCTGCTGCAATACGCCCGCAAGTACCGGATTCCTTTAGCCAGCCTGGATATTGAATCCGAGAGCGCCGATTTCTCCGTCCTGACCGACGACCGCTCTGGCATCGCCGAGGCGGTTGACTATCTGTACCGGCAGGGACACCGCCGGATCGCTCACGCCACCGATACGCCGAAGGCGCAATACGCGCTCCGCCGCCGCCGGCTCTACCGGGAGTGCCTGGCCGAACGGGGGTTGGCGATGGACGAAGTGAACTCCTTCGCCGAAGCGTTCAATACCGACCCCGCCGAACTCATCGCTTACGCCAAACGGCTGGCCGGGGCAAAGGAGCGTCCGACGGCGATCACGTGCGGTTCCGATCACATCGCCTTGAAGCTGCTGCTCCTCTTCGAGCGCTTCGGGCTCCGGGTTCCGGAGGATATTTCGCTCATCGGCTACGGCAGCCTCTCCTTCGCCCGGATCGCTCTTCCCCGGCTGACCACCATCACCCAGGGCTTCGAGGAGATCGGCGAGGCCGCGCTCGAAGCCATGTTGAAGCGCCTCGACGGCGTTTCCACCCCCCCCCGCATTCTTCTGCCGTCCCGGCTTCAGATTGCCGAAACCGTTGTTTCCTTACATAAAGGGTAAGACCATGACCAGAAGCCGACACGATTTCACACTGATCGAATTGTTGATCGTGATTGCGATCATCGCCATCCTCGCGGCCATTCTCCTGCCGGCACTGAACAAGGCGCGGGAGAAAGCGCACACCGCCGGTTGCGTTTCGAAGCAGAAGCAGCTCGGCATGGCGAGCGGCATGTACTCCAACGATTACTGGAATTACATCGTCATTCCGGGGTACGAGACCGCGGACGCCATCCGTTACGACAATGACGTCACCTGGGACGTGCTGCTGAACCACTATCTGGACAAGGGCAACCGGACCGGCAACAACCAGAACTTCCGCTGCCCGCTCGACCCGAATAAACCCTACTACGGCATGTCCACGCGCTCCTACTGGATCAATGGCTACGCGGGCAGCTACAACGGCATCACCCCGGCCGACTTCCCGAGCCTCATCACCAGCCGGGCTCCGGCGGGGAACAAACTCGGCATCATCAAGAAGCCGTCGCAGCTCCATCTTTTTTTCTGCAAATCGCGCCTGAATGGAACCGATACCTGCAGCTACGGGCGGCCGGTCCGCTATTCGATCTACTGGGAGAAGCGGCACAGCAACCTGTCGCAGCTGGGAGCGCTCAGGGGATATGTGCAGCACGGCGGCAAATCCTCCGTCTACGGCTACGTTGACGGTCACGCCGGCATCAAAGTCGCCACGGTTTACGGGCAGGACTCCATCAATATCTGGAGCACCGCAAAAGACAATTGGAAATTCTGATGAAAACATCTTTACTTCTCCTCGCAGTTCTTCTCTTTTCCTCCCTGACGGCGGTGGCAGAGAAACCGGTGGATTTCTTCATCCGCGAAGTGGAACGGGTCGCCGAACGGTATGAGAAAGGGAGCCCGGCGGCGGCGAAAGAGGTGGAGAGCGCGGTCTATCCCCTCCGCCACTCCCCCAAGGTGCGGATGAACGGCACGCTGGCGGATTGGGACGATGTTCCCTTCACCGGCCGCCTTCTTTACCAGTCGGATAACGAGCGGCTGCCGCTCCCCCCGGGCTTGTCCGCCTGGTTCAAGGCCGCCGTTTCGGACGACACGCTTTATTTGCTCGCCGTCGCCGAGGACCGGCAGGTCACCTTCGCCCGGAACGCCACGGCCTACAACAACGATTGCTTCGAGCTGTTCCTCGACCCCCTGTTCCGGCGGGCGGAGCAGTGCGACGACACCACCATTCAGCTTTTCGTCACGGCGGCGGATCCGGAGGGGAAGGTATTTACGGCGCAGGGCAAGATTCCGGCGCGGGCGGTTGCGGTGCCGGTTCCCGGCGGCTGGGGGGTGGAGATCGCGGTACCGCTGCGGAACGACTGCTTCGAGGCTACCGTTTCCAACGGACTCCCTTTCGGTTTCAACCTCTGCTACAACAACAACGATGGCGCGAAGTCCCGGCAGCACAAGCTGTCGTGGAGCGGCCTCGACCGTGCCGACCGCTCCTGGTCCACGCCGACCGTCTACGGTGTGCTGGAGACGGTTTCCGAAGCAAAGCGTGAGCCGGTTCCGGCGGCGGAGGGGCGGCTGGTGGCCGAGAAACGCAAGCTGCGGCGGAGCGGGGAGACGCTGGCCGATCCCACTGTACTGGCCCGCTTTCGGCCGTTGCCGGAGGTGGTGCGCGGCTTTATGATGGGCAACTTCCGGGACGGGGACGCCGAAGCGGCGGCCGCCTGGGGGGCCAACGCGGTCCGGCTGCAATACAGTCCGGCGAAATATCTGCGGGAGAAGGGGTCGTGGGATGGTCTGCTCGACCGTATGGAGGAGCAGGTGAAGACCGCCGAGAAGCATGGCTTGAAGGTGATCATCGATGTCCACTCCGCGCCGGTGACGGGCAAAGGCTCGATCTGGCGGAATCCGGATCTCGAGAAAAATTTCCTTGCGCTCTGGCGGGAAATTGCGGTCCGGCTGAAGCCGTACGGGAAGACGATCTGGGGGTACGACTTGTACAACGAGCCGGTCGACCGGGCTCAGCTGCCGTATGCGCCGCCGGATTGGCGCCCCCTGGCGGTGAAGATCATCCGGGCGATCCGCGAGATCGACCGTGAGGTCTGGATCGTCTACGAGGTCGGCCCCGGCGGCGGCAGCCGCGGCTTCGAGGATCTCCTGCCGTTGCCGGATGAACGGGTGATTTACAGCTGCCACTTCTACAATCCGGGGACGTTTACCCATCAGGGGATTGCGGCGACCCAGCTTCAGGATCCGGCGCTGATGGCGCAGGCCCAGGAGAGTTCGGGGATTGCCTACCCGGGGTTGATCGGCGGAACGGAGTGGAACAAAGAGAAGCTGGAGAAGAGCCTTTCGGCGGTCATCGACTTTCAGGCGAAGTACCAAGTGCCGATTTACATCGGGGAATTCAGCGTGATCGCCTGGGCGCCCAAGGAGTCGGCGGTGCGCTACCTGGAGGATGTAATCTCGATTTTTGAGAAATATAATTGGAGCTGGACGTACCACGCCTTCCGTGAATACCAAGGCTGGAGTTTAGAGCACGAAGATGGGGTGCTGCGGCCGGGCGGGAAACTGCGGCCGGTAAAAGACAGTGCCCGCGGAGCCGTAGTGCGCACCTATCTCAAAAAGAACACCCCTTAGTGACGACCCCAACGGAGACCAACACATGAAACTGTTTTTACCATTGCTGCTATTACTGACGACGTTTACGCTTCTCGCCGCCCCCCTGCAATTCGACTTTGCCGCGCCGGAGGGCTGGAGCAAGACCAAGGGCCTAACCTTCACCGTGGAAGGCGGGGCGGGCATTCTCGACGGAGTCGATTGGGACAGCAAGATCTACCGCAACATCCGGTTGACGCCGGATACGCTCTATGAGGTATCCGGGACGGGGCGGGGGAAGCTGATGATCCACCTTTACGCCGGGAAGCAGCGGCTCTCGATGCTCAATCTGTCGGGGGAGGAGTGGCGCGACAACGCGGTCCGCTTCCGGACGCCTGAAAACCAGGGCGGCGTGACGGTGTACGTTCAGGTCAACGCCGCGAAGGGGCACGCCGAAATCCGCAGCCTTCAATTCGTCGAGGCCGTCGACAACCCCGCCGAACGGGTGGTGCTCGACCCCGCGAAGCTGCGGGCGAACCGGCCGAATCCGGAGGTGGTGCGGGGCTTCATGATGGGCAACTTCACCGAAAAGACTGCGAAGGCGGTCCGGGAGTGGGGGGCCAACGCGGTCCGGCTGCAGTACAGCCCGGTCGGCTTCGGGAAACGGCAGGGGAAGTCGTGGGAGGAAGCCTGGCCCGAATACCTCGACCGGATTGAGGAGCAGGTGCTGCTCGCCAAAGCCAACGACCTTAAGGTCATCATCGACCTTCACGGCGCGCCGGTGCCGAAAGAGGAGGGCTCCATCTGGAAGAACCCCGATCTCGAGAAGAACTTCCTCCGGGTCTGGCGCGATATCGCCACCCGGCTGAAGCCCCACGGCGATACGATCTGGGGCTACGACCTCTACAATGAACCGCTGGACCGCGATCAGCTGCCGTATGCGCCGAAGGAGTGGCGCCCGTTGGCGATCAAACTTCTCCGGGCGATCCGCGAAATCGACCCTCTGGTCTGGATCATCTTCGAACCGGGTCCGGGCGGCGGCGCGGGCGGGCTGAAAGAGATGGATCTGTTGCCCGATTACCGGGTGATCTACAGCACCCACTTCTATTCCCCGGCGGAGTTCACCCACCAGGGCATCCACAACATCACCGGAACCGACCTCGCCAAGGCGCATGAACAGATGGGCGTCCGCTACCCCGGTTTGATCAAGGTCAACGGCCGGGAGATCCAGTACGACCAGGCGGAGCTGGAACGCCGCCTCGGCGCGGTCGACAGCTTCCTCGCGAAATATCCGGTTCCCTACTTCATCGGCGAATTCAGCGCCATCTGCTGGGCTCCGGAGGGATCGGGGGAGGCCTGGCTGCGCGACGTCATCGACCTCTTCGAAAAACGCGGCTGGTCCTGGACCTACCACGCCTTCGCCGAGTGGCAGGGCTGGAGCCTCGAATACGAAGGCTGCACCTGGGAGAACGACCGCCCGAAACCGACCTACGTCGGCGACACCGGCCGCGCCCGCCTCGTCCGCGAATTCCTGAAGCGGAACCAAATTCAATAGCACGGTTGATTAATCGCGTTTCATGAACGCCTGGCGTTCTGATTCCGGATAGTGCTCGATGGCGTAACGGAGGGCGGTGCGCGGCATGATGGATTTGTGCTCGTTGAGGAAGGCGGTCAAGGTGGAGCGGTGGCGTTTACCGACTTCGCGGAGCATCCAGCCGGTGGCTTTGTGCATCAGGTCGTGCTTATGGGTGAACAGGGATTCGGCGAGTTTCAGGGTGTCGGTGAAATCATGATTGCGGATGAAGGTCAGGGTGGCGATGATGGCGATGCGCTGCTCCCACAGAAGCGGACTGGCTGCCAGGGTGTGGAGGATGGCGCGGTCGCGGTTGAGGAGGTGCGCGCCGACGATAAGGGGGGCAGAGAGATCGACCAGGTCCCAGTTGTTGACCCGGTGTGTGGATTGGAGGTAACGGTTAAAAATTTCTTCCCGCAGGGGTTCGCTGCCTTGGTCGTATTGGGCGACCATGATTTGCAGGGCGGCGGAGCGGATTTCATGCCAGGGGCTCTCCAGCAATTCGACGGCTTGTTGGAGCGGCATATCACGGTACTGCTTGGCGAAGCGGTGCATTTCCGGGTTCGGAATGCCGAGAAAGCGGTCGCCTTCGCCGTATTGTCCTTTGCCGGTTTTGAAGAAGCGCTGCATCCCCGCGGCTTTCTCCGGATTCGCGGCGGTGAGCATGGCAGTGGTGAGTTCGTTTGCGGATATCATTTTTACGTTTCGGATGCAGTTGTCAGCGGAATCGGAATGATGCAGAACGGATGCCCGGCGGGGTCGAGGAAGACCCGCCAGCTTTTCGAAAACTGAACGTCGGCCGGTTTGGCGCCGCAGGCGAGCGCGTGGCTTGCCGCCGCCTCCAGCCCATCCTGTTCGACATAGAAATCGAGGTGCATCATCGTTTTCTGTTTGCCCGGTTCGGCGGGCCAGACCGGCGGCTCGTAAGCGTCGTCCTGCTGGAAGACCAGCGGCAGCCCTTTCCCGGCCGGATCGGCGACGATGAACCACCGGTCATCCTCGAAAATCTGTCCGCTCTGCTTCCATTTCAGAAGTCTCGCGTAAAACCCGGATAATCCGGCGGCGTCGCCGGAGTCGATGACGATGGAGCCCTGTTTCATTTTCCCTCTTGCGGTTTGCGTTTCAGCGCCAGCAGGCGGCGGAGGTCGTCGAAGCCGGATGAATCATGCAGTTCCAGCATCATCCATTTGCCGTCGTGATAGGTGGTTGCGGCATCGTAGGCATCCTGGATGAAGGTCGAATAGGCCTGACGTTCGGCTTCAAATTTTGCCCGTTCCGCCGCGCCGAAGATCACCATGAAGCCGATGGTGTTTTCTTTCGCGTACAGCGCGCATAAGGTCTTGGTGGCTTTGCGGTATTTGCACTCGAACGTCCACTTCTTCCCGCCCGGATTCCATTGTGGCTCAATTCGATAGAGCGATTCGATCAGCGCCCGGAGCTCCGACCAGACCTGAAATTTCGATTCACCGATCAGACGAGGCAATTGCGCTTCCGGTGCTTCCATCGATAACTCCCGGGTTATTTTGTTGTCGGATCGGGGGCGACCACCTCAACGGCGAGATCGCCGTCGGAGAGTTTGGCCTGGAGCCGCGTCCCCGGGGGGACTTGGCAGGAGGTCACCGGCGCGGCGGCCGCGGGGTCCCAGAGGATGGCGTAGCCGCGTTCGAGCTGCCGGGCCGGATTGAGCGCGGCCAGCATGCCGGAGAGCCGTTCCAGCCGGTTGTTCCGCTGGAACAGGGCGTTGCGGGCGGCGTTGCCGATGCGGGTCTCGTATTCGTCGAGCTGCTGGCGCTTCATTTCGACGAGATGCCGGGGTTCGCGGAAGACGAAGCTGCCGGCGGCGCGGTCGAGCCGGTTGCGGGCGCTGGTCACGGCGTTTTGAAGGACGGCCGCGAGATCTTTCTCGAACCGTTCCAGCCGCCGGGAGAGCTCTTCGCGTTTGCCGATCACCAGCTCGGCGGCGGCGCTGGGGGTGGGGACCCGGAGGTCGGCGGCGAAGTCGGCGATGGTGAAGTCGATTTCGTGACCGACGGCGCTGATGACGGGAATCCGGCAGGCGGCGATGGAGCGGGCGAGGGTTTCGTCGTTGAAGGGCCAGAGGTCCTCCATGCTGCCGCCGCCGCGGGTGACGACGACGACGTCGACGCCGCCCGTCCGGCTGAAGAAATCGACGCCCGCCGCCACCTGTTTCGCCGCGCCCGCCCCCTGAACCGCCGCCGGATAGATGCGGATGCGCACATCCGGGAAGCGCCGGTTGATGATCTGGAGGAAGTCGCGGATCGCCGCCCCCGAGGGGCTGGTCACCACTCCGATGCTGCGGGGCAGCATGGGAATCGGCCGCTTGCGCTCGGGGTCGAAGAGTCCTTCGGCGGTGAGTTTCTTTTTGAGCTCTTCGAACTGGCGCTGAAAGTCGCCGAGTCCGGCGGCGCGCAGCTGGCGGATGGAGAACTGGTATTCGCCGCGCGCTTCGTAGACGGTGAGGTTGCCGTGCCCTTCGACCCGGGAACCGTTGCCGATGCCGAGGCGGCGGCAGATATCCGCGCCCTTGAAGAAGACGGCGCGGATCTGGGTTTTGTCGTCCTTCAAAGTCAGGTAGACGTGCCCCGAGCGGTGGGCGACGAAGGAGCCGACCTCACCGCGGAGCCAGAAGGGCAGGAGGCTGTTTTCGACGATGTCGCGCACGGCGCGATTGACGTCGCTGACCTCCCAGACAACTTCCTGCCCCGCGTCCATCTTATTTCTTGATTTTCATCTGCGGGAAGAGGAGGACGTCGCGGATCGCCTCCGCGCCGGTGAGGATCATCACCAGCCGGTCGATGCCGATGCCCATGCCGCCCGCGGGCGGCATGCCGTATTCGAGGGCGACGAGGAAGTCCTCATCGACCTTGTTCTGGACCTCATCCCCTTCGGCGCGGGTCGCTTCGAACTGCTCCATGAAGCGGCGGCGCTGCAGCACGGGGTCGTTGAGTTCGGAGTAGGCGGGGGCGACTTCCACGCCGTTGATGCCGAGCTCGAAGACGTCCACCAGCGAGGGGTCGTCGGGGCAGCCCTTGGCCAGCGGCAAGAGTTCCGCCGGCAGCCGGGTGACGAAAGTCGGCTGAATCAGGGTCGGCTCGACCATCTTCTCGTAGAGCTCATTGGTAATTTCGAGGTCGGAGAGGCCGGGGGGCAGGTCGAGGCCGAGCTTGCGCCCGCGCTTCAGCCGCTCTTCGGAGGTGATTTCGAACCAGTCGGCGCCGCCTTTTTCCATGCAGAGCTCATGGTAGGTGGCCCGCCGCCAGGGGAGGGTGAGGTCGATCACCTTGCCGTTGCCGTGATCGATCTGAAGGGTCCCCGCCACCTTCATCGCGACGGTGGTGACCATGGTTTCGATGAGTTCCATCATGGTGCGGCAGTCGCCGTAGGCCTGGTAAACCTCCATCATGGTGAACTCGGGGTTGTGGCGGCGGCTGATGCCTTCGTTGCGGAAGTTGCGGTTCAGCTCATAGACCTTCTCGAAGCCGCCGACCAAGAGGCGCTTGAGGTAGAGCTCGGGGGCGATCCGCAGATACATGTCGGAGGAGAGCGCCTCGTAGTAGGTCTTGAAGGGGTTGGCCGAAGCGCCGCCCGCGAGGGATTGGAGCATGGGGGTTTCGACCTCCATGAAGCCGCGCCCATCCATGAAGTTGCGGATTTCGCGGAGGATTGCCGAACGCATCTGGAGGACGCGGCGGCTCTCGTCGTTGGCAATAAGGTCGAGGTAGCGCTGACGGTAGCGCTGCTCGACGTCCACGAGGCCGTGGAACTTTTCGGGCAGGGGCCGCAGCGACTTCGAGAGCAGAGTGAACTTTTTGACCCGGATGGTCAGTTCGCCCATGCGGGTGATGAAAGTCGGACCCTCGACGCCGATGATGTCGCCGATGTCGAGCTTGCGGAAGAAGGCGAAGGCCTCCTCGCCGGTTTCGGCCTTGCCGACGAAGAGCTGGATCTTGCCCGAGCTGTCCTTGAGGTCGGCGAAGATGGACTTGCCCATGCCGCGCTTGGCGGTGAGCCGCCCGGCGAGGATGACTTCGGGGCCGAGGGCGCCCTCCTCATCGGCGGGGGGCTGGGCGTTGGCGCGGATGTCGGCGATGCTGCGGACGTCGGGATAGGCCGCGCCGTAGGGGTCGATGCCCGCTTCGCGCAGTTCGTTGGCCTTGGCCAATCGCTGGGCGAAGAGGAGGTTCTGTTCGATTTCGCCGAGGCCCTCGGCGGCGGGAGTGGTTTCATCAGCCATTTTGGTTTCCATTTCTTGTATATTGTACCTGAAAAATCATCTTTTTAATGTATCACGCGGCGACGTTTCTTGCAATTCGAAAAAATGAAAGTATGTTAAATTCAATTTGGTTTTTTGCAGAATCCATGTTTTTGGTGGAAAAGTCCATACCGAAAACCGCATGGATGTTGTATGGTATGTATCGACGAATACCGTCGTGTCCCCTAAACCTCCAACTGGAGAAAGGAAAACATGAAAGAAAAAGCCGTGGATACCGCATTGGGAGTCAGCGAAGGAATCGCCGACGCCGCTATGGGTGCCGAGTTCGAAACCTGGGCGGGCATGCCGCTTCTCTGGTGGGTGGCTCCCCTGGCCTCGATCATCGCTCTCTTGATGGCGATCGTCTTCTACAAGAAGATGATGGGCGCCTCCGAAGGGACCGACCGGATGAAAGAGATCGCCGGCTACGTCCGCGAGGGCGCGATGGCCTATCTCTACCGCCAGTACAAGGTGGTCGGCATCGTTTTCGTGATTCTTTTCCTGATTTTCCTCGGTCTTGCTTTCTTCAAGCTCCAGAACCCCTTCGTCCCGGTGGCCTTCCTCACCGGCGGCTTCTTCTCCGGACTCTGCGGCTTCATCGGCATGAAGACCGCCACCCGCGCTTCGAACCGGACTGCCCAGGCGGCCAGCGAAAGCCTGAACCGCGGCCTTCAGGTCGCCTTCCGCTCGGGGGCGGTGATGGGCATGGTGGTGGTGGGCTTCGGCCTGCTCGACATCTGCGCCTGGTACCTGATTCTCGATAAATTGGTGTATTGCCCTGAAAACATGGCGGCCGGCCTCCACTTCCTCGGCCTCGAGCTGGTGCCGAAGAATTGCTCCATGCTGGAGAAATACGTCCACATTTCGACCACCATGCTGACCTTCGGCATGGGCGCTTCGACCCAGGCGCTGTTCGCCCGCGTCGGCGGCGGCATCTACACCAAGGCGGCGGACGTCGGCGCGGACCTCGTCGGCAAAGTCGAAGCGGGCATTCCCGAAGACGACCCCCGCAACCCCGCCACCATCGCGGACAACGTCGGCGACAACGTCGGCGACGTCGCCGGCATGGGCGCGGACCTCTACGAATCCTACTGCGGCTCGATTCTCGCCACCGTCGCCCTCGGCGCCGCCGTGGCCGCCCAGAACAGCCTCGACCTCAACGGCACCCTGAAGCTGGTGCTCGCCCCGATGATCGTGGCGGGCTTCGGAACACTGCTGTCGCTGGTCGGCATCGCCTTCGTCCGCTGCAAAGAGGGCGCGAGCCAGAAGCAGCTGCTCCGCAGCCTCCTCACCGGAACGCTCGGCAGCTCCGTCCTCATCATCGCGGCGGTTCTTTTCCTCTACTACATGGATTTCATCACCCTCGGCATCCTGGGGTCGGTGGTTTCCGGCCTCGTCGCGGGCGTCTTGATCGGCCAGGCGACCGAATACTACACAAGTGCTGAATACGGCCCGACCAAGGGCATCGCCAACCAGGCCCAGATGGGTCCGGCGACCACCATCATCGACGGTCTCGCGACCGGCATGTACTCCTCGGGTCTCCCGGTGGTGACCATCGGCGTCGGCATCCTCTGCGCCTACGGCTTTGCGGGCGGCTTCGCCGATCAGGCGGGCGCCTTCGCCATGGGCCTCTACGGCGTCGGCTTCGCCGCCGTCGGCATGCTGGCCACGCTGGGCATCACCCTCGCCACCGACGCCTACGGTCCGATCGCCGACAACGCCGGCGGCAACGCCGAAATGGCCGGACTCCCCCACGAAGTCCGCCAGCGCACCGACGCTCTCGACTCACTGGGCAACACCACCGCCGCGACCGGCAAGGGTTTCGCCATCGGTTCGGCGGCGCTGACGGCGCTGGCGCTTCTCGCGAGCTTCATCGAAGAGTGCAAGATCTGGATCGGCAAATTCGATACCGGCTTCGGCGAAGGCATCGACGTGGCCGCGGCTTCGAAGATGAGCATCTTGGGCTTCGTCGAGAAGTTCCAGCTCAACATCATGAACCCCCTCCTCCTCGCCGGTCTCTTCATCGGCGCGATGGCCTCCTTCCTCTTCTGCGCGATGACCATGAAAGCGGTCGGGCGCGCCGCCGGTTCGATGGTGGAGGAAGTCCGCCGCCAGTTCCGCGAGAAGCCGGGCATCATGGAGGGGAAAGACACCCCCGACTACGCCCGCTGCGTGGCCATCTCCACCGCCGGCGCGCAGCGTGAAATGCTGCTGCCGAGCCTGCTCGCCATCATCATTCCGGTGGTGACGGGCCTGATCCTCGGCCTCCCCGGCGTCATGGGCCTGCTGGCGGGCGGACTCGCCACCGGCTTCGTCCTCGCAACCATGCTGAACAACGCGGGCGGCGCCTGGGATAACGCCAAGAAACATATCGAGAACGGCGCCCACGGCGGCAAACGCCTGGCCGACGGCACCAAGAACCCGACCCACGGCGCGGCCGTGATCGGCGACACGGTCGGCGACCCCTGCAAGGATACCTCCGGCCCCTCGCTCAACATTCTCGTCAAGCTGATGAGCATGGTGTGCATCGTCTTCGCGCCGGTCTTCATCATGTTCTCGCCGGTCATCCAGAGATGGCTCGGCATCGGCGGACTGCTTCAGTAGTCCCTCCGGCTTTCGACCTCCGGTCTCCGCGTTCGGCGGGAACCGGAGGTTTTTTCGTTTTGCGGCTGGACAATCCGCGCGAAAGGCGCTATGTTAAGGGAATTGGTGATCCCTAATAAACGAGGAATGATTATGCTCTCCAAATCCAGTTTGAAGTTTCTCCAGGAATTCATGAATTCCGCCAGTCCGTCGGGGTTCGAGATGGAGGCGGCGCGCTGCTTCCGCAACTATCTTTCGCCCTTCTGCGCCGAGGTCCGCACCGACGTTCTCGGCAACACCGTGGGGGTGCTGAACCCCGGCGCGCCCACCCGGGTGATGCTGGCAGGGCATTACGACGAAATCGGCTTCCAGATCGTCTATATTTCGGAAGAGGGCCTGCTCTACTTCCGCCCCAACGGCGGCATCGATAAATTGAACGTCCCCTCGACCGAAGTGGACATCCTGACCGAACACGGACGCATCCCCGGGGTGATCGGCAAAAAGCCGATCCACCTCCTCAAAGCCTCCGAGCGCGACACGCCGCCCGAACTCTCCGACATGTGGATCGACATCGGCGCGGCCAACCGGGCCGAGGCGGAGAAGGTGATCACCATCGGCGACCCGGTGGCAGTGCGGGCGAACTTCCGCATGCTCAACGAGAACCGCTTCATCTCGAAGGGGATGGACGACAAGGTCGGCGCCTTCGTGGTCGCCGAAACCATGCGCGAACTCTCGAAGCGCAAGCTCCATGTCGCCGTCTACGGCGTCGGCACCGTCCAGGAAGAGGTGGGCCTCCGCGGCGCGCAAACCAGCGGCTTCGGCATCGACCCCTCGATCGGCTTCGCCATCGACGTCGGCTTCGCCACCGACCTGCCGGATATTCCGAAGAAGCTGCTGGGCGAAATCAAACTCGGCGGCGGTCCGGAGCTGAACCGCAGCTGCGACAACAACCCCGTCCTCGGCCGCTTCATCCGCAACATCGCCAAGACGAAAAAAATCGCCTATCAGGAAACCGCGGCCCACCGCGCCTCCGGCGGCACCGACGCGGCCCAGCTCCAGATGACCCGGGCAGGCGTCGCCACCGCCCTCGTCAGCATCCCCAACCGCTACATGCACTCTCCCGTCGAAATGTGCGACCTCCGCGACGTCGAAGGCGCCGTGAAACTCCTCACCGAAAGCATCGCCGCCCTCAAGGGTAACGAGAGCTTCATCCCCGGAATCGACTGACATGGAACGGCGGGAGCCAACCGATTCCCTGCGCGCGGCGCTCCGCAAGCGCCGCGAAGAGCATAACCGCCGTTCCATGCGGCGGTATCTCTACGCACGCAGCTCGGGGGTTCCTGTCGGACTGGCGGCGGGCAGCGAAGAACGCTTCCGCCGTCAGGCACTCTTAGTCCGTCGTCTCGTCTTCCTCCTCTTCGTGCTGCTCTTCTGGGCCGTGGGGTGTTTCTATGCTTTCTCGCATTTTTTACCCAAATTATAACATAACAACGGTTTTCTCTGGGCCAGCCTGGCCCAGACCCCCCGGCGGGCTCCGCCCTGCACCCGCAAGGGCTACCGCCCTTGACCCCAGTACTCGGGGAGAATCTCCAAACGGCATCAATCGGCCACTGAGTCGGCTTTTTTGCCGACTCAGGGCAAGCGATTGATACCGTTTGGCGCCAGGGGGCTCCGCGCCCCCTGGACCCTCGGCTGGACGGGGGTCCTGCACCCTGGCCTACACCGGTCGGCCGACCCCCGCAGGCGTTATAAATGATATAGATGGAATCGAACGCCGCCTTAAAGCGGCAACGCCGCTTTACGCT
>JAVBRV010000392.1:0-21616 GCA_031547585.1 Victivallaceae bacterium | reverse complement strand
GATGTGCCCGCCCACTCGTGGTGGCTGCCCCACACGGGGGGTGGTTCTGGTGGGGAGTCAGGCCCCTCCTGACTCCCAGCCGCTCCTCACCTCCTATCCCGTTAACCTCTCGCGCACACTTCTTATCTCCCCAATGCAGAGGAGGTTCGGAGGAGGTGCAACCTCCTCCGGCTCTCACAACATCTTTGCCCACAGGCGGGCTTGGTGTTTTTATCGCTGAAAGTTTTCCTGCGAACAGATCTTCCGGAAGCTCTTCCCCTGATTATCGATTTCCTGAGCCGATTTCGGTTGTGATTTTTTACTTTTTCTCCCAATTGCTCTTGACTTTCAGAGGCAGATGAGTCATAATATATCGTGTTAACATGATAACATGATAACTTGTCAGGAGTATTCCCATGTCGGCCGTCGCCAAACCCGTCAAATATAAACAGATCTACGAGGAGCTGAGCTACCGCATCCGCTGCGGAGCCCTGCAGCCCGGCGAGCAGCTGCCTTCCACACAAGAGTTGGCGGAGTACTACAGCACGTCCATCCTGACCATCCGGCAGGCGATCACCCACTTGACGCGAGACGGCTTCACCACGGCAACCCAGGGGAAGGGCACGTTTGTTTCGACCCACGAGAAGGCCAAGGCGGAAGTTCAGGCTATCCAGTTCTTCAGCAGCTCTTTCCACGACGACCTCAGCCGCGATCCCTTTGTGGGACCGCTGTTGCTCAATCTCTGCTCGCAGGCGGCCCGGCAGGGATCCAGCGTCAATGTGACCATCCTGCCGCCGCACCAGACCCTGACCGGTTATGTGCGTGAGTACGGCGTCACTCCCGCCATGAGGAATGGCACGATTCTCAACTTTTCGTCGGAATTGCTGCAGACCGGCCGGGAAGCCGAGCTGGAGCTGCTGCGCCGGGAACGGGTTCCGTATGTGGTGATTCCGCTCGATGATTCCGCGACGGACATCCCCCAGGTGCGTTCGGATGGGCAGAGCGCGTGGGTATTCGCCCTCCGGCGGCTGCTCGATTACGGGCACCGCGACATCATGCTGCTGCCGGGGCACAACTCCTACGCCGACGTACAGGAGGCCTGCCGCAGCCTCGAGTTGCCGATCACGCCGGAGCGGTTCCAGTTGATCACCCCGTGGGAAGAGGAATCGGGGCGGGCGGCTGCCTGGAGGCTGCTGCAGGGAGGTCCCGATTTCTCCGCCGTCCTGGTGGCGGGCGACCGCGCGACGATGGGTGCCATCCGCGCCGTTCAGGAGAGCGGGCGGAAGATTCCCGATGACATCTCGCTCTTTTCCTACGACCGTTACGCCTGGATGGACGCCGCCTCCACGATGAAGATCACGGGGATGCAGCAGGACATCGACGCGATGGCGCACGCGCTGCTCCATTTGCTCAAAGAGCAGCGCCTGAGCGGCAGTGAAGTTCGCCGCAGTATTTCGATCCCGATGGAATTCGTTACCGGGGAAAGCTGTATCCTCAAAGCGGAAAATCTTTAGAAACGGTTCAACACACAAAGAAAGGAACCTGCCCATGAAACTCATCCGCCGTTCTCCCGTTCCAGTGCCCCGCCGATCTTTTACCCTGATTGAACTCCTCGTCGTAATCGCCATTATCGCGATTCTGGCCGGGCTACTGCTGCCCGCGCTGAATAAGGCGCGCGACGTCGCCCAGAGCACCAAATGCCTCAACTCCGTGAAGCAATTCTGGAAATTCGGGATGCTCTACGCCGGCGATTACAATGACTGGTTTGTACCCTATGAAGTGAAAAGTGCGGTATCGTCAGAAACTCTCCGCTGGTACCGCAACCCGGCGTACCGCAGCTACGCCGGAGTGACGAAACTCAGCTGGGATGACGCCTATTATCCGAAATCGGTCGCCTGCCCGCTCGCGACTTATGGTGAATCCAACGGTTTTATCAATCTCGTCTATGTATATGGTATGGTTCGCACCGGCGGCGACCCCTGCTTCCCCAGTTCACCCTCCGAAACCAATACGATGTTCAAACTGACCAAGATCAAACGCGCCACGCAAAAGATCTGCATGACCGATGTCACCGCCGGAGCGCAAGTCAACATTTACAGCGGAAGGCCGGAACCTTTCTGGAACGGCGGTAACGCGATCGCCGCGGCGGGAACGGAAAACGTCGCCTATCGCCATGCGAAACAGCAGAACGCCAGTGTCGTATTCTTCGACGGCCATACTGCGTCCAGGCGTCATAACACACTGAATTGGAACAATAATTCCGCTACCAATCCGACCTGGATCATCTGGTACCCCTACGACAAAGTCATCTGGTAATCTCAGGAGTAATTTTATGAATAAATTTGTACAATATATGGCCGGCGTTTTCGCCGGAACCGCTCTCTTCACCTCGGCGGAGGTCGTCTTTCAGTGCGATTTCGAGAAGCCCGACGACCTGAAAGCCTTTGCCGTCTGGCAGGTAAAGCCGGAGGTCCGGGAGAAGAGCGTCATTCTCAATGTCCCGGAGCGCATCAATACCGGCGGACTCACCAAAAAACTGGATCCGGCTGAAATCGCCGGACGGCGGCTCTGCTTCTCCGTCGAGGCCCGCGGCACCGGCGTCGCTCCGGCGCGCGAAGAGTGGAACGGCGGCAAATTCCAGGTGTCCATCGAAGCTCCCGGGCACCATTCGTGGCCGAGCGCCAAAATCAAGCGCGGCAATTTCGACTGGGAGACGCTTACCTTCTTCGCCGATGTTCCCGCCGATGTAACCAAAACATCGCTGACGCTCGGATTTCAGGATTCGTACGGAAAGCTCGAATTCCGCAACCTGAAAATCGAAGCGGTCGCCACGCAGCTCGACTTGCGCCGCGCCGCCAATATGGGGTTCACCGACCCGGTCGCCGGAGACGGCAAAGGCGGCTGGTCCGACCAGGGGCCGGATAATGACGCGCGCAATTTCAAATGGCGCTCCCCCGCGTCCTTCGCCAACGTGCCGTTCGCCATCATCGACCCCGCGAAAAACGACGGCCGCGCGGTGCTCACCATGCGGGCGGCGAATTTCCCCGCCGGGTTGGAACAGGCGGAAATCCCCGTTCCGGCCGGAACCGCCGGCAATAACCTCTATTTGCTGCACACGCTCTGCTACAATATCCCCGGCGCCATCGGCAGCGTGGAGGTGACCGGCAACTCCGGCAAAGGGCAGAGCTTTGAGATCCAGTCCGGCCGCGACGTCGGCGACTGGTGGAATCCCCAGCCGCTGGCCAACGCGCATCCGGGCGCGGTCTGGCCGAACAACTCCGGCGGGCGGGTAGGCTTGTATGCATCGCGCTTCGAGCTTGACCCGGGCCTCGGCGGCGTCAAAAGCCTGCGCTTCCGCAGTGCGAACCGTTCGGCGATCTGGATTATCGCGGCGGCGACGGTTTCCGACCGCCGTTACGACCCGCCGACCAATATCCGCGTCGTGACCCGCGCCGACGGCCGCTGGCAGGAGCTGGCCCGCCCCGCCAAACCGGGAATTCTGCCGGGTTCGGCGCTGGACCGCTCCTTCCTGGAAAGTGCTCCGCTCGATCGGATCATCGTCAATGGCGACGGCCTTTTCGCCCGTGAAAGCGCGCCGGAAACCCCGGTCCGCTTCCTGACCGCCGCCGAAGGGTACAGCACCATCCTCACCGAATGCGCCACTCCGGAGAAGACCCGCGAATATGTACGCCAGCTTAAACTGCAAGGCTACAATATGACCCGGCTGCATTATTTCGACGATATGCTCATGCGCAACGCCAAAGAGCCGCTGCAGTTCAACGCCGAAATACTCGAGCGGTTCGATTACTACGTCTACTGCCTGAAAGAGGAGGGGATTTACCTCAATATGGATGTGATGTCCAGCCCGGTCGGCTACACGCCCGGCGATGCGTGGACGAAAGATCCGCAGGGGCGCAGCTTTAATTTCGACATTTATTTCGACGAAGCCGTCCGCCGAAACTGGGCGGAGGGGGCGAAAAAGCTCTTCACTCACGTGAACCCTCACACCGGGAAAAGTCTGGTTGACGACCCGGTGCTGGCGATATTGACCTGCTTCAACGAACAGGAGTTCGCCTTCTTCCGCAACTACCGCAACTGGCCGAATATGGCTCCGGCCTGGCGGAAGTTTCTGCAAGAGCAATACGGCACGATCGACCGGCTCCGCGCTTCCTGGCAGGAGAAGCTGCCCGCGGGCCTGAAAAGCTTCGAGGAGGTACCGCTCTTCAAGGCCGAAGAGATCCGCGACTCCAGCAACCGGGGCGTCGACATCGCCCGGTTCCTGACCTCGCTCGAGCAGAATCTTTTCCGGTGGTATGCCGCCGAACTGAAAAAGATCGGCTACTCCGGAATTCTCGCCAACTACGACATGGGGCAGGAACAGCGTTATCAGCTGGTCCGGCTGGAGATGGAGGCGGTCTTCATGCACTCCTAGCACGCCCACCCGTCGGCGTTCATCGCCGACGGGTCCGCCATGCCCCAGACCAGCTCGATCGCCAACGCGGGCCGGGTCATCCGCGGTCTCAACAGCATGCACCAGTACCGCAAGCCGCTGCTGATCACCGAGCACGGCCATGTATTCTGGAACAGCTACCGGTACGAACAGGCATTCGTGACCGGCGCCTATGCCGCCCTTCAGAACGTCTCCGGGCTGACCTGCCACGCGACTCCGGTTTCCGCGACTCCGGCCAAGCTCTACCAGATCCGGCCGTTTTCGGTGATGTTCGATCCGGTGATCGGCGCCTCGGAATTTCTGAGCGCTTTCATGCTCCGGCGCGGCGACGTCCGCCCCGCCGACGGGCGGGTGCGGATCACGCTCGACCCGGAGGAGCTTTACCGGGCGCGGACCTTCAACGACGGCATGAACTCCGCCCACTCCCGGCTGACGCTGCTGACCGGCGTCGCCACCGAGGTGCTGAAACCGGGCGCGCAGCCTCAGCCGCTCGAAGCGCATGAGGTCATGCTCAAAACCTCCGGCGGAACCGTGGTCGTCAATAATCTGGCCGGTTTCTCGCAGGTGGTCGACCAGCCGGGCAACCCATTCGACCTGAACGCTTTCGTGACGGAGCTCAAAAAGCAGAAGCTGCTGCCGGAGGGCAACCGCAGCAGTCCCAACGACGAGATTTACGAAAGCTCCACCGGCGAGCTGCTGATGGATTGCCGCCGCAACTATATGAGCGTCGATACGCCCCGGCTGCAGGGAATCTGCGCCGAAGCCGGCGTCAAAGCGCAGCTTGCGGATCTCGGGGTTGACGGACTCTCCACCCGCGGCAATCTCGCCGTGGTCAGCGTCGACGGCGACCGCCCGCTCCGGCAGGCGAAGCGGCTGGTGGCGGTGTATGCGACCAACGCCCTCAACTCCGGCATGGAATTCGATGAAAAAGAGCGGGTCACGCTGCGCAAGATCGGCCAGGGGCCGACGCTGGTGGAGACCGGCCGCTTCCAGCTCCGGCTTCGCCACGACCGCGCGGATAAGCTGAAATGCTTCGCGCTGGGCATCGACGGAGCCCGCCGCGCCGAATTGCCGGCGACGGCCAACGGCGGTGAACTGACCCTCGAGGTCGACACCGCCAAGCTCCCCGGCGGCCCCGCGCTCTACTTCGAGCTGACGGAGGAGTAAGGAACGGCACTCCTCCGCAGAGAGGAGAATCTGCTTGTGAAGTGTGGCATCCCCTAGGGGATATGCCGCACTTCGTTTTTTTCAGCCTATTTTATTCGAATACCCTGACCTTCTGGTCGTTATTGCAAAATTCAGTTCAAGCGTTTGGCGAAGCTTTTATCGGGTAGGGCTGTCTGTCCCTAGACTGCCGTTCTCGCTGCAAATTCTACGAGGTATGAATTCAAAATAAAACATGGCAGGTTCTTCCCTCTCCGGAACAAGCCGGGTGCGCGGTTTTACGCTGTAGACCCTGCAACGAGAACGGCTGCCTGGGGACAGGCAGCCCTACCTTATGACTTGTGTATCCCAGATCGGGGTAGTCATTATTTTTTAAATTGAGCATTCGTAAAATAATAATCTTTTGATTTCAGAATTTTTCTTTCCATAAATTTCAATGGATGAAAAATAATCTGGAAAATTTCCAATTATTCTTTCAAGATCAGTATCATCCTCATCGGGAATTTTATATCCAAATCCTACAATAATTTCTTGATCTTCAGAAATAGATATATTTTTTATGTTTGCAAAATATGATTCCAAATTTTTTAACTTGGTATTTACATCAAGAGGATAAGCAAGAGCCATAAGGTATCCATCCTCAAATTGGCTATAAAGGTGGCTCGTTTTACCACATTTTCTACAAGTGAGAGTGACTGGCGGCATTAACAGTTCATCTTCGAAATGGTTTTCCTGGTAACCATTTATTGAATATTGAGAGCTTCCGCAATAGCAATTTAATGAATGAAATGTTGAATACAGCCAATCCAGATTCTGAGAGTTAATTTTCTTCGTCTTTTGGATAATGTACTCACTTAAACATTTAGGACGACGCATGTCAATGTAATCAAATATATTTGAGGAATTTATAACTATTCTTCTGTTGTCAGTCATTTTGCTCATTCCTTATTATTAGGTAAATCACAAAAATCGTTTTTATTCCAGTGGGTTCAATACCGCGACCCTCGGGTCGCCTTTCAAAAGTTCCGAAATTGTTTTTCGCAGCGCGAAAAACAATTTCGTAGATGGCACCGGCACCTTGCCGGGCGCGGTCCAGCGGCGAAACGCTGGTCGCTCGCGGTAGCGAGCGAAATCCCCGATACCGCGCCCCTTGGGGCGCGGAGCTTCATTGGTTTTTTGAAAAGCCCTTGAGGAGGACCTGTTTGCGCGGATTGTCGGCGGAGGGGCGGAAGGATTTTTGGTTCTCGCCCTCGTGTTCGACGCTCCAGCCCTGCCATTCGCGGTAGGCGTGATAGGTCCAGTCCCAGCCGTACTCCTCGAAGATGTCGATGCAGTCGCGGAGGTAGTCGGAGGCTCCGGGAGCCCAGGTGATGGCGGAGAATTCGCCGACGAAGATCCGGGCGTTGTGCCGTTTCTGGAAGTCGAGGACGGGGGCGAGCGCCTTCTTCAGGCGGTCGCGGTCCCAGTGGACTTTGCCGATGGTTCCGGGGTAGCGGATTCCGGCGGCGTCGCCCCGTTCGCCGTCGGTGTTGCCGACCCCCTGGTGGGTGAACTGGCCGGGCACGTACATATGAACCTGGTAGATGACGTTATCCATCGCGAGGGGCGAGAGATAGCCGAAGGCGTCGGGGGAGTCCCACTGGTTCGACTCGATGATGATGGGCGTGTCGGGGTCAATGGTCCGGACGGCTTCGGCGGCCAGCCGCTGGATATTCCAGTAGTCGACGAGGGCCGGACGGTCCTGGACCGGCTCATTGATGAGGTCGTAGCCCCAGACCGCGGGGTTTCCTTTATAGCGGGCGGCGAGCTTCTTCCAGACGGCGATGAAGTGGTCGGCGAACTTCCGGTCGTAGAACATATTCATGTTGCGGGAAGCGTCGCGTCCGCCGGGCGGGGAGTGGAGGTCGATCACCACTTTGACGCCGTACTTTTCGGCCCAGGCAAGGGCGAGGTCGAGGTCGGTGCATCGCTGTTCGATCCAGCGGTCGTATTCGGCGAGATCCTGATCGGTTCCGGCCTTGCCCCAGTTGCGGACGAACTGGAAGCGGAGGAGGTTGACCTTCCAGTCGCGGAGAGTTTGAAAATCCTCTTCGGTCATCCGGCGCGCGGGGGACATCACGCCGCGCCGCTGCGGGTCATTGGCGAGGCGCGGCGGATACTTCACCCGGAACTCCCGGTTGACCATGGGGAAGAGCTCGAAGCAGCGGAAGCTCGCGAGGTCGAACTCCACCAGCCCGGAGCTATCCTGAAGTCCGAATTGGAAGGTCCCCTGGCCGGCGTCCTCCGGAACCCGCACGTTGAAGAAGAGCTCGCGCCAGTCGAAGCTGCCGTGAAGTCCGGAGGGATGGCACCAGAACTCCCCGCCGCCCGCGCGGTAGTGAAGCATGAATTTGACGCCGAAGTAGTTGCGTGACGGCTGCGACACCTTTACCGCCCGCGCCCGGATCGCCATGGTCACCTGTTTCCCGCGAAAGGGGGTGAGATCAACGGGGAGCGAAGCGGCGTGCATGCCCTTCTTCGCCTCTTCGGGAACCTCCACCCGGAGGATCTTGCCGGTGATGGCCGCCTCTTTGCCGAGCTTCCAGGCGGCGTTCGCGAGATCCGGTTGCGGAATTTCACCGAACGCGGTCAGGGTCAATAACGCCGCGATTCCGAACCAACTTCGTTTCAGCATGTTCATCTCCTTACTGTTAGACGGTGAAACGGGCGCGTAACTCCTCGAAGGAACCCACCTCGATGGCGGTACGGATCCGGCGCATCAGGGTGAGAAAGTAGTGAAGGTTGTGGATCGTCACCAGGCGCACCCCCAGGATTTCCCCCACGTTGAAGAGGTGGCGGATGTAGGCGCGGGTGAAGTTCCGGCAGGCGTAGCAGCCGCACTCCGGGTCGATCGGGGTGAAGTCTTTGGCGAACCGCCCCGCCTTTACGGGCAGCGTCGCGCCGTCGCCGACGAAGGCGGTGCCGTGCCGTCCGAGCCGGGTCGGCATCACGCAGTCGAACATATCGATGCCGCGGGCCACGCTTTCGATGATCTGCCGGGGCGTCCCCACGCCCATCAGGTAGCGCGGGGCCTCCTGCGGCAGGAAGGGCACCGCCGCCTCCACCGCCGCCAGCATTTCCGGCTCGCTCTCGCCCACCGAAACGCCGCCCACCGCGTAGCCGTCGAAGCCGATATCGACGATTTCGCGGGCGGAACGTTCCCGCAAATCGGCGTAGGTCGACCCCTGGACGATGCCGAAGCGGATCTGCCCGTCGTTGAGCGGCTGTTCGCGCGACATGCGCTCCCAGCGGCTGGTGATTTCGAGGGATTTCCGGGCCTCTTCCCAGGTGGCGGGGTAGGGGGTGCATTCGTCGAAGGCCATGACGATGTCGGAGTCGAGGGTGCGCTGGATGTTCATCGACTCGACGGGGCCGAGGAAGAAACGGCTGCCGTCGATGTGCGAGGCGAAACGGACCCCATCCGCTTCGAGCTTGCGTAATCCCGCGAGGCTGAAGACCTGAAAGCCCCCCGAATCGGTCAGGATCGGGCGCTTCCAGTTGGAGAAGGGATGCAATCCCCCCGCCGCCCGGATGATATCGAGGCCGGGGCGCAGAAAAAGATGATAGGTGTTGCCGAGAATGATTTCGGCCCCCAGCTCCTCCAGCTCCGCCGGGGACATCGCTTTGACGGTCCCCCGGGTGCCGACCGGCATGAAGCAGGGGGTTTCAATGGCGCCGCGCCGGGTGGAGAGGCGTCCGCGCCGGGCTTCGCCAGACCGGCCGAGCAAGGTGTAGATGGACATGCGGAACCTCGCTTACCGCAAAGGCGGCGGAATTTCGTCGAAGAACGCCGCCAGCTCCGGAACCTGCCCCGCTTCGCTCCAGCCGGCCATTCCCTTGCGCCAGACCATGGTGTCGCGGCGGATCTCCCCGGCGCGGATCTTGGCGTTCAGCTGTTCGACGGGCCAGGGACCGGTCTGCTGCCCATTGACCGCCACGAAAAAGGCCGGGGCGGCGGGGAGGGGCGGCGGCAGATCGGGCGCGGCGGCGGGCTGCGCCACCGTCCGGCCGATCGAACCGCCGAGCTGCGAACCCATGACGAGGCCGACCATATTGCCCGCGCCGCCGGGATTCATGGCGGCCTCCTTCATGGCGTCGGCGGCCTGCATGCGGGTGTAGGTATCCATGACGCCGCCGAGGACGCCGAGGCTGGCGCGTTTATCCATCGCCGCGTTGACCTCCGCCGGGAGCGAAATGTTTTCGAGGACGAAGGTCGCCAGCTCCAGCCCCTGGTCGGCGAAGAAGGGCACGAGGTGCTTGCGCACCGCTTCGCCGATTTCGTTGTACATGGCCGCGAGGTCGAGCGCCGGAATCCGGAGCTCGCCCAGCGTGTCGGAGAGGCAGGAGATCACTTTGACCTTCATCGCCTCTTCGATGTCGCTGGTGAGAAATTCGCTCCGCGCGCCGACGAAACGGGCGATCAGCTCGTTCTTTTCGCTGACCCGGTAGCTGTAGTTGCCGCGCGCCCGGAGGCGCACCGTGCCGAAATCGGCGTCGCGCATCATCACGGGTGAAGTGGTTCCCCACTTGCGGTCGAGCTGAACCGTGGTGCGGATGAAGTACACTTCGGCCTTGAACGGCGATTCGAAGTTGTAGGGCAGCGAAAGCAGCGACGTCAGGATCGGAATATTCCGGGTGTCGAGCGTGTACGTCCCCGGCCCGAAGTGGTCGGCGATTCGCCCCTCGTTGACGAAAACCGCCATCTGGCCGGGCTTGACGATCAGCTTCGCCTTCATTTTGATTTCGCGGTTGTGCCGCTCGAAACGGTGGACGAGCACCCGGGGATCTTCCTCCGGATACTCGATGATATCGATGAACTGACCTTTGAAAATATTGAATAAACCCATGTTGAAACCTCCGTCGGGTAACATACCCCGCAAACGCTCCGATTTCAAGCTCGCAATCGTCGGGAACGGCGTTTTCGCGGGGCGGCGAAAGGCGGGTGAGCCGTGGCGAGAGGCGTTTTCGCGGGGTGGCGAGAGGCGGGTGTGCTTTGGCGCGCGGCTCGTAGGGACGATAGGGACAATAGGGACGTTAGGGACCGCGAAGGAGAAAAGTAACCGCGTTTTTTGGCAGGCTAAAATGTGGCACGTCACGTTGCCGCCCACAGGCACAAGCGCGGTTGGCGCCGCGAGGCCCCGCCCAATTCCCATGACGTAAATTGCACGCAATACGAAAAAATCCAATATAAACGTTTGCTTTTGCATATTTTAAAGCTATCATATATAATCTATTATATTAAAATGTGCAAAAAATATGAAACATTTCATCCAAATTATTTGCGAAAAATGCTTGCCTTTTTTACACTTCTCGATCATAATAAAGAGAACATAAATCGAGGAGGCATTCGACATGCTGATGGAACATACGACAATTAAAGAGGTAGCCGGGAAGGCGCGAGTGAGTCCGGCGACGGTGTCGCGGATTCTGAGCGGGAAGTACCGGCGGAAGTCGAAGACGGTCGAAAAGGTTGAACGGATTGTCGAAGAACTCCGGTATGCCCGGCAGCAGCGCGACCCCGTCGAATCGCCGGGGCCGGAGTGCGTCGGCGTGGCGATGTTCGCCTACCGGGATTTTCTCAACTCGTACTACAACTCCACGCTCTCTTCGTCGATCATGGAGGCGCTGACGGCGGAGAACTATTCGGCGCAGCTCATCGCGCTCAACCCGAAACGGCTCAATATCGAGTACCTCAAGAGCCAGATTCTGGAACATAAGCTTCGCGGACTCCTGATCGCCGAATTCGATATTCTCTACTCGGTTTCGAAGGAGCTGGAGGCGCTGCCGATTCCCGTCATCGGCATCGGCAATCTTCTCAACACACTGTCGCATTATGTGTGCTCCGACAGCTACCGGGCGGGTTGCGACGCGGCCAACTACCTGTGGAGCAACGGACACCGCCGGTTTTCGGTGGTGACGATGGCGCTGAGCGACCTCTGCCAGAAGCAGCGGCTTGCGGGCTTTCTCGACACCGTGCGCGGTTTGGGCGGCGACCCGGAAGAGGTCCGGGTGCGGGAGTTCCGGTCGATGGACGACTCGGTTTCGGGCTGGGTCTCCGAGCTCGTCAATATGCGCGAGCGCCCCGACGCGGTCTTCTGCTTCAACAGCCTGATCTGCCGGAAGCTTTATGCCGGAATGTGCCAGTCCGGCGTGCGCGTGCCGGAGGACGTCTCGCTGCTCTCTTTCGAGGAGGACGGCGAACTGGAATTTCTGCCGACCCCGATCAGCGTGCTTTCGCAGCCGACCCGGCGTCTGGGCGAAGTGGCGGTGAACATGTTGATGAAAAGTTTGAGCGGCATCGATGTCCGGGAGCGCGAGGTCCTGAACTGTTCGCTGATTATCCGCAAAAGCGTAAAGAATAAGGAATAACCATGGTTTTCAGTAAGTTCGAAGGAAATCCGGTCCTGGGACCGGAAGCGTTCCCCGGGGACATCATGTATGTCTTCAACCCCGGCGCCATCAAGTTCAACGGCGAATACCTGATGATCGTCGACGCCGCCACGGCGGCCACCCCGATCGTCTTCTGGATCGCCCGGAGCAAGGACGGCGTTCACTTCACGCCCGACCCCGCGCCGATCGCCAACTGGCCCATTCCGGCCGCCGGTTTCGAAAACTGCATCTACGACCCCCGGATCACCCGGATCGGAGACGAGTACATTCTGATGTACGCCAGCCATTCCACGAACAACCGCGTGCGCACCGGCGTGGTCCGGACGAAGGACTTCGTCGCCTTCGAGCGGATCGAACAGCGTGAAACCGGCCGCAACAACCGCAATTCGGTGCTGTTCCCCGAGAAGATCAACGGGCGTTACGTCCGCT
This sequence comes from Victivallaceae bacterium, assembly GCA_031547585.1. Taxonomy (GTDB): domain Bacteria; phylum Verrucomicrobiota; class Lentisphaeria; order Victivallales; family Victivallaceae; genus Victivallis. The sequence continues at coordinate 9,165 of JAVBRV010000392.1, read as the reverse complement.
TCGACCGGCCGATGGGGGACGACGAGCTGGAACCCTCCGATATGTGCATCAGCTACTCCGGCGACCTCTCCGACTGGAGCGACACCAAGGTTCTGATGACGCCCCGCCCCGGCTGCTGGGATTCGCATAAGATCGGCGGCGGCGCGGTTCCGATCAAGACCCCCGGGGGGTGGCTGGTCGTCTACCACGGCGTCGACCGGACCTGCAACGGCTTCATCTACCGCCTCGGCGTGATGCTGCTCGACCTCGAAGATCCGTCGAAAATCATCGCCCGCGGCGGACTCCCGGTGCTCTGGCCCGACCGGCCGTACGAGATGCTGGGCCGGGTGATGAACGTCACCTTCGCCTGCAACGCCATCCTGGAAGAGGACGGCACGGTCAAGGTCTACTACGGCGCGGCCGATACCTGCGTCGGCCTCGCCACGGCGAAGCTCGAGGAGCTCATCGCCGCCTGTTATGTCAACAATCCGACCGCCGAATATTTTTTCAAAGGAGCCCTTCGATGAAACCACTGTTTGCTGTTTGCGCCTCCCTCTTCCTCGCGGCGGCCGTCGCCGCCGCCGACAAGGATTGGCCGGAATTCCGGCTGCGCGGCCTCGATACCGCCATCTGCGTGAATACGAAATCGGGGTTCCTTGATGAAGCGTTCTTCCAGCGGCTTTCGGAGTGGAAGGTCAACGTCGTCCGGGTGGCTTTTACCCTCGACCGCGGCACCGAATGGGCGGTCAAGCGGGGGAAGCCGGTTCCGCCGGTTCCCGCCGACGATCCGCTGAAGCCCTACCGCAAGAACTTCGAAGGGCTTGACGAGGTGGTGAAACTGGCCCGAAAGTACAACATCTACGTGATTCCGGCGCTGTTCAACGTGGTTGGGCGCGACGGCGACGTGATGCTGAAATTCAAGGACGGCGACGAGGGCTACTACGCCAACATCGCCCCGGTCTGGGAGGCGATCGCCCGCAAGTACAAGGATGAGAAATATGTGCTCGCCTATGACATCCTCAACGAACCCAACGACCACCACGCCAAAGTCTGGAAGGAGCGCTTCGCCCAGGAGGTGATCGACCGGATCCGGGCGATCGACGGCAAGACGCACATCCTCTACGAACCCCCGCCGTGGGCGCTGCCGGACCAGGGCTTCGCCTCGATCGAACCCCTGAAGGGAGAGCGCATCGTCTACTCCTTCCACTTCTACTACCCCCACAGCTACACCCATCAGGGGATCGGCGGCTATCAGGCCGAAGAGTTCCGCAAGCCTTACCCCGGCGAATTGAAGAACTTCTCAAGCGACCGCGCCGAACGCTGGGACAAAGCCCGGATGGAGCGGTCGATGAAGAACGCCATCGACTTCCAGAAGAAGCACAACGTCCGGATCTTCGTCGGTGAATTCGGGGTGATCCGCTGGGCCGAAGGCAACGGGGAGTGGGTGAAGGACGCCATCGAACTCTTTGAACAGTACGGCTGGGATTGGACCTATCACTCCTATTACGAGTGGAACGGCTGGAACCCCACCTACGGCCCCGACGACCCCCAGGGCGGCGCGGGCGACGGCGGCAAGAACACTCCGATGCTTCAGGTTCTCACCCGGTACTGGCAAACCAATCAACCGGTGAAATGAGGAGAAAGCAGGATTATGAAACGCAATTTTACTCTCATTGAACTCCTCGTAGTAATTGCCATTATCGCGATTTTGGCGGCGCTTCTTCTGCCGGCGCTCAATAAGGCGCGCGAGCGGTCGCGTGCCGCCAACTGCATGGGCAACCAGAAGCAGATCGGCCAGGCGTGCGCGCTGTACGCCTCGGATAACGGCGACCGGCTGCCCCTGGTCCGTTTCACTTCGGGGAACTGGTGGACCCGGACGCTCCGCGAATATCTGAACGTGCCGGCGGCCGACGGGGTCAAAATCGTCAAAGCAAAGGTGTTCACCTGCGAGACCTCGAAGGAGATCGACAACTACGTCAACAATTATACCGTAAACTCCAACTACGGGTACAACAACTACTTCGGCAACGTCGGCACGGATAGCTGGCAATATCCGGCTACCGGCAAAGAGTACGCGCCGCGCCTTCTGGGGCGCTTCCGTATGGCTTCGCGGGTGTCGATGCTGTGCGATTTCGCCCGTACCAACAGCAGTCACGGCAGCGCATTCTTCAATCCGATCAATACCACTGCCTGGCAGACCGTGACCGGACCGGGGAACATCGACCGCTACCGCCACAGCGGGAAGTGCAATTACCTCTTTGTGGATGGGCACGGCGCGACGAAGGACCTGATGGATTTTTACGATGCACCCGACACCGGGAACCCCTTCAATGCGATCAATATCGGTATCATCACCAACGTCCGGAAGCCTTATTACTTATAAGAAGAGGCGGGGCGGTTTTCGCGGAAGCGGACGGCCCCGAACATCTCCGGGTTCAGGAAGCTGTTGGCGTGCGTCGGGGACCAGCATTGAAGCTCCTTTCCGGCGTTGTATTCGCGGCAGAAGTTCGCCGACCAGGCGGTTTGATCCGTCGGGGGAGCGGCGCCCAGTTCCGCCAGGAGCTTGAAGGGAATCTTGATCTCGGCCGTCCAGCACTCCGGGGTTTTGTGGATCTTGCCCTCCCAATGGTTTACCGGTTTGAAGCCGGCGGGGCTGCCGAACATATTGTTGAAGCGGTGTCCGCGGTGGTCGAGAGCGAACTGGATGAATTTATCGTTGGGCTTCAAGAAGATCTCCACCAGGTCGGCGCTGTTGAAAAGATCGTGATCGGGGTTGTTGAAGATGGTATCGGCGAGCTCCCGGTCGACCTCCAGCCGGAAGGCGAAGTAGATCGCCTCGCGGTCGAAAACGACTTTGACCCAGCCCCTTCGCCCGGGGGCGACCGCCTGGCCGTTCCGGGTCTGGAAGGAATGCTCCGCCATGCCCTGCCAGCAGGGGTCGTCAAGTTGGCCATCCAGAAGCGGCGGCTGTGAAATCAGGTACGCCTCGAGCTGTGGACGCGGCGATTCGAGCTTGGCGTAGAGCTGATTCAGGTAGTTGCCGACCCAGCGGTCGATCAATCCCCTGGCCGTGAGGCGCTCTGCCCGTTGCTTGAATTCGGCGAGCCCGGCTTTAAAATCGTCTTTCGGCGACAGGGCGTTCAAGGCGTCGAATTGCTGCTGGAAGGCCTCGATCTCCCCCACGTCGTCATGCGGCCGGAAGCGGCCGTAGACTTGCGCGAGCGAGCGTCTGGAGTCGTATTTACCGGGATTCCACAGGTAATCGTTGGCCGTGACGCCGAACCACTGCATCCACGGCGAAGCGCCGAAGGCGTGGGCGTTGACGAAGATTCCGGCGGGGGCGAGTTCCCGGTCGATATGAGTTTCCCAACGGTGGATCGGGTAGGGGTCGCATTCGCTGTTGTCCCAGATGAGGGTTTTGTGCCCGCCCGCGTAGCCGGAATAGGTTTTTTCATCTTCCGCCTCGATCCGGCGCGAGATCACCTGGGGACCGGTCCAGACGATGGGGATGTCCTTCGGCAGCGCTTCCCCCAGCTCCTTCAGGTACTGCTGCATCGGGAGCGCGTCGGCGGTGTGGCTGAGCGAGTAGACCGGCGGGCAGAAGGACCATTGGACGCCCGGCAGCGCCTGCCGCAGCCGGGTCATCAGGTAGCCGTGGCCCTTTCCGGCGGAGTCGCCGAACTTCCGCTTCTCCTCCGGCGAGATCAGCACGTAACGGCCGCCCTCCAGCGGCGTCCAGTCGTCGGCGCAGATCATGATGTGGCGAAACCCCGATTCGTAGGCGAACCGGCAGCGCCCGGCGAGCTCGGCAAGATCGCTTTCGGAGGCGATGTTGAAGAGTGCCCGCTCGCGTTTCCCCGCCGCGTAAATATGGTACACCAGCATGAATTTGAGGACGCCCGCATCGAGGTACCTCTTCTGGGCGGCGAAGGCCCCCCGGTAGCGTTCGGCGGTGAATTTGTGCCACTCGGCGCGGTACTGAAACGCCAGCCCGCCGTATTTGTATTTGGCCGCGAATTCCAGCTTCGCCGCGTCGAAGGGCGCATAGTCCCCCATGAACCGCTCCTTCCAGACCGGCCCGTCGCTGACCTCGGCAAGCGTGATCTCCCGGTAGCCGCCGTCGCGCCGGATCAGCTGGTGGAGCGTCATCGCCCCGTTGAACATCCCGGCCGGGCCTTCGCCGTCGACGGTGATCCGGTTTTTTTCGCAGCTGATCCGGTAGTTTTCGGAGTCCTTTTCTCCGCATTGCAGACGGATCTCCAGCGCCGGTTCGGCCGGATTCGCCGGCAGCTCCAGGAACTCCAGCGCCAGGCGCGCCGCCGGGTGATCGGGGGCCGTGACCTTGATTTGGTCGGCTTTCACCCGGATGATCGGGCCGTATTCGATCGACTGCGGCTCCGGAATCACGCCGCCCGCCAGCGTTCCGCACACGAGGAGAGAAAGGATAATTTTTTTCATTGGAAGGTTACGGTCCCGAAATATTTCTTATTGATCACTTCCTTTTCCGGAGCGGGGGACCAGGTGGCGATCTCCCCATCCAGCCGGTTGTTCCGGACGAAGTTGAGGTTCCATTTGCTGCCGGATTTCGGCGGGTCGTGCATGATGTGCCCCGCCAGCTCTTTGAAGGGAATCTCCACCTCCAGAATCCAGTATTCGGGGAAGACCTGAATGGTTTTGCGGATCGCCGGGTTGAAGTTCTCCGAGGGTTGCCACTCCTTATAATCGAAGAGGTTGCCGTCGCGGTCGATGGCGATCCAGCCGGCGCGCTGGTTCCGCAAGGGCGGCTGAAGGCAGATGGTGAAGACGTCGCCGCTGGCATCGAGCTTGTCGTCGCGCTCCAGCGTTTTCGAAGCCGCCGCCGCTTTGCCGTACTGCCCCCGGAATTGGATGAACAGGCTCTCCTGGGTATAGCCCAGGCGGACGGTCGTGGGGTAGTTGGTGGTTCCCAGCCGGTAGACTTCGGCCTTCTCCCAGGCGGGGTCGCTGCCGGAGGCGTCGAGTTTCGGGATGGCGGCGAGCCGCGGCACCGTGCCCTTTTTGAACTCTACCGAGCATTCGTCGAAAACCGGTTTGGCGGTGCGTTCGATCCGCTGGAACTCGAGATTGCCGCTGCGGAACTCCTCTTTGCGGTTGAGAATGCGTTCGGCGATCTTGCCGCGGGCGGCCCGGTCCCAGGTGTTTTTGACGGCGACGATGTCCCGGCGGGTCTGGGTGACGAAGTCGGGAATCTCCCGGCCGGTGATCTGCCGGAAGCCGGCGGCGTAGGATCGCTCCGCGTTGTAATTCTGCGGGTTCCACAGGTAGTCGTTGGCGTTGACCGCGAACAGCCGGCTCCAGAAGAAGCTGAAGCCGTGGCCGTTGACGTAGATCCGGCCGTCGAGCCGGCTCATCTCGGGGAAGAAGGTGGTCTCCCAGATTTCCATCGGGGTGGATTTCATATTGGACGTATTGTCCCACAGGTACAGCCGGTGGCCGCCGACCAGTTCCTGGTACTGCCGGTACTCCTCGCGGGTGACTTTGGCCGACTCCACCGCCGGACCGGTCCAGACCACCGGGACGTCCTCCGGCAGCTCTCGCCCGAGGGAGGCCAGGTATTCGCGGTTGGGGGGCGATTGGGCGTTGTGGTTGTGGAGGGAGTAGGGGGCGGGGCAGACGGAGACCGCCACCTTGGGGAACTCCTTTTTGACCGCTTCGTACACCTGCCGGGTGATCCAGCCGTGCATCTCGCCGGGATTTTTGAACTTCGCCTTCTCCCCCTCCGAGACGAAGACGAAGCGGTCGTTGTTGAAGGGGGTGAAGTCGTCGAATTGAATCATGATCTCCTCGACGTACGGCGCGGCGAAGAGGCATTGGCGGATCAACAGCTTCATGTCTTCGGGGTTCGCCGCATCCAGGCGTTTGCCGCAGTAGACATTCTGCATCATCATGAAATCGACCAGGTCTCCGTGGCGCTCCCGGAAGGCGCGGATCTCCTCGAACCACTCGCGATAGGTCTGTTTGGGCGCGTAGAGCGGCCGTTCATCCGGCCCGAATTTGCGCCAGTCGTAGCGGTGCTGAATTCCGAAGCCGTTGATTTTGAACTGCGCCAGCTGCTCCATCTGCGCCGTGGAGATCGGGTTGTAGCCGCCGGTATAGCGCAGCGTCCACTCCGGGTAATCCCGGAGGTTCCGCAGCTCCAACCCCTCCTTCGACAGCAGTTGCTTCAGGGTGGCGGCGGCATAGAAGAGGCCCCGGTTGTCGGCTCCGGCCGCGTAGATCTTCACCTCCTCGCCGCTATCCTCGAAACGCAGCAGATACTCCTGCGGCCGCTCCAGTTTTACTCCGGCGAGGGGGGTATCGGCGAAAAGGGCGTCCCCGGCCTGGGCGAGATAGAGTTTTACCTTTTTGCCGCCGTCATCGGGAGGCAGGGTTTGCAGATGCTTTTTCAGCATCTCCACCGCCGGGAGGGAGGAGGGGAGGGGCCGGGCGGACGTCACGGTTTCGAAGCGGGCGGGGTTGACGGCGACTACTCCGAGAGAGGCTTCCGGGGCGCGGACCTGCGGAATCGGCTCCACGGCCAGGCAGGTGAAGACCGGGAACAGGAGGAGGAAGGCGGGCAATTTCATGAGATTTCTTTCGTTAAAGGGTTTCGCCGATGCCGATCCCGAGCATGGCGTCGGTGACCGAGACCCGAGCGAAGGGTTTGACATGCAGATCGAGGAACAGCATATTGGCCTGATTGTTGTGGAGCCAGCCCCAGGCGGGCTGGGCGGTTTGATAGGGGCTGTTATTCAGGTGAACCTGGCGCAGGGTCCCGGCATCTTCGCTGCAGGCAACCCCTTTATTGATATTGTCGCTGGTACAATAGGAGCCGTCCGTAACCAGAATCCGGGTGGAGGGCGCTCCTTTGATTTTTTCAAACCGGAATGCGCACGAGAGACTTGGGTACCAGCCTCCCCAGGTGGCTCGCGACACCCGGGCGTAGGAGCCGTAGTGGGCGGACATCTTCGCCGCCTGGGGGGTGCTTTGCGCCACTGGGCAGTTCACGGTTTTACCGTTCAGATATTGCATATTGATCAGCATTTTCGTCCAGAAATCGCGATTGGTGCCGCGGCCGCCGTCGTAAGCCGCCATCACCATGCCCTGGTAATCCCCGGAGTAGTGCGCCAATGCCGTCCCGACCTGTTTCAGGTTGTTGACGCAGTGGGACGCCCTGGCCCGGTCGCGCGCTTTATTGAGGGCGGGCAAGAGAATGGCGGCGATAATGGCGATAATGGCGATTACGACTAATAATTCGATCAATGTGAAATGCTTTTTCAACTTTTTTACCTCCTATATCGGATGTTTATTTCGCAACAGGAACGCGCCCGCTGGAGGCGCGAACGATCAGGGGATTGGGGCGGTAGAGTTCCTGCAGTTTGGCTTTGACTTCTTCTTTGCTCTTCAGCTCTTCGAGGGAGTCGATCATCAAATTGGCGGCGGCGTAGCCGTGCTCGAAGGTGTTCGATTCGCAGGCGGTGATGGGGATGGTGTTCCACTGGCAGTTCTGCGAGTCGCTGTCGGCAATAACGCTGAAGTCCTCGGGGAAGCGGTGTCCCAGCGCAGCGAAGCGCTGCATGAATCCGCAGCAGATCTGGTTGTTGGCCACGAGGGCGGTGCAGCCTTCGAACTTCCGGTCGGAATGAACGAGATCGGCCAGTTCGCAGCCGCGGAAGAAGTCGCCGGAATCCCTGTAGTCGTCGGTCAGGATGGCGGCCAGGGTGGTTGTGCTTTCGCGATTGAATTTGTTGAGCGCGCCTTCGCGCTCCTGCCGCTCGCTGTCACTGTAGTAGGGGAGGACGAGGCGGCGATGCCCCAGTTCCGCCAGATAGCGGTAGACTTCGATGAGCGAAGTCACCATATCGCTGCTGATCTGGGGGCAGGCGGCGCTTTTCACCACGCCGATCACGGCGACCGGTATCCCGAGGTCGTCCAGCGGAGCTTCGATCCGCCCGGCGATCAAAAGGGCGTCGACGCTGCGCTGCCGGAGCTTGGCCGGCATCACGAACTCATGGACGGACGACAGGTCGTAACGGCTTACCATGCAACGGTAATCTCGCTCCGCACAGGCCAGCTCGATCCCGGCCAGAATCGAAGAGAAGTAGCTGTTCGCCAGCCCCAGCATGGCGGTGGAGGAGACCAGGAAGCCGAGCTGCCGGGTCTTGCGGGTAATCAGCGCCCGGGCCTGCGGCGACGGCACATAGTTGTAGGCGTCGATCACCTGCCGCACCTTCTCGAAGGTCTTGCGGCTGACCCGCGACTTCGGGTCGTTGTTCACCACTTCGGAGACGGTGGAGGGGGCTACGCCGGCCAGTCTGGCAATATCGCTGATGGTTAACCGTTTTGATGATTCCGCCGTTTGCATGAAGCGCTTCCCCGTATTAATTCGAATCGATTCGAGTGATCTGCTATAATTATACTTCGAATCGATTCGAATGTCAATAGGCGAAGTCGTTTTTTGCTGAAAATTTTACAAAAAAGAGGGCCGCCTTCTATAGCGGCCCTCTCTCGAATTGATTTTTTTCAGCGGATCGACAGTGAGGCCAGCAACGATTCCGGGGTTGTCCCGGCTTCCAGATAGCACAACTGTAACATAGAACTTACCAGGCTTGCTTGAGAAATTTCTGCCAGTGGTCTCTGAGCTGATGTCATAAGCCGTGGGAATAATAAGAACCGTTTTCAGTTTTTTACCGAAATTGGCGATCGAATACTTATCGGCGCCGAACGTATTGGAATTCTGTGCCTGCAATCAACTTTTTTTGGGGACGCTGTCACGCTCAATCAAATGGTAGGGGAGGACGGTTTGAGGAGCGGCCTGTTTGCCTTCCAGGCGGACATCAATCACGTCAACCACGGCAGCGGCCAGGGCTTCATAGTCCTGGCTGATTGCCGTTTGGGGAGGGATGCAGTAACGCGAGACCATCGCGCGTTCAGATGCCACCAAAGCAATATCATTCGGAATGCGTTTATTATAAAGGAATAGAGCATAGGCAGTAATGATGCCGCCGTTGCCGCCGGGGCAAAAAATGGCGTCCACGTCGCAGCGCAATAACTTGCCGACTTCTTCCATGTAATCGTCCGGTCCAACCAATTTAATCAATGCCGGGTCGTCGACCAGACGCTTCAGGTATTCAAAACGCTGCTGCGGGTTGCCGATGCCGGTTTTAC
>JAVBRV010000320.1:0-18270 GCA_031547585.1 Victivallaceae bacterium | reverse complement strand
CTTGGTAACGTTTGATTCTATGTATAACATTTCTACCGCCATGCGAGAGTCGGCCGACCTGAGTCGGCCAGGGTGCAGGACCCCCGTCCTGCCGAGGGTCCAGGGGGCGCGGAGCCCCCTGGCGCCAAACGGTTTCAGTCGTTTGCCCTCTCCCCGCAAAAAAGCGGGGAGAGTGGCCGACTGATGCCGTTTGGAGGTTCCCCCGAGTACTGGGGTCAAGGGCGGTAGCCCTTGCGGGTGCAGGGCGGAGCCCGCCGGAGGGTCTGGGGCGGGCCGCCCCAGCGAGAACCGTGGTTAAACCACATAAGCAATTGATTTTTGCAATTGCCTCTTTCTTTGAAAGCTAGGCTGTAAAACGGCAGACTCCGTCCACCCAGGTTTGCCGGACGTTGAAGGCTTCGTCGAGGAGGACGAAGTCGGCGGCATAGCCGGGTTCGAGTCGCCCGACGTTGGGGAGGCCGAGGCTTTGGGCAGCGGTGAGACTGGTGGCGGCGCAGATTTCGGAGAGGGGTTTCCGGGTGATTTCGGCGACGTTGGCGAGGGCGCGGTTGAGTTGGAGGGTGCTGCCGGCGAGGGCGCCGTTCTCCTGGAGGCGGGCGGCGTTGCCGGCGATGACCACGGGGAGTCCGCCGAGGGAGTAGACGCCGTCGGGCATGCCGGAGCCGCGCATGGCGTCGGAGATGAGCTGAATGCGCCCCGCGCCTTTGATTTTGAAGACGAGGGCGATCATTTCGGGGGCGAGGTGGAGCTTGTCGCAGATGAGTTCGACGAAGACGTCGTCGTGGAGGAGCCCCGCGCCGACGAGCCCGATATCGCGGTGGTGGAGGGGGGTCATCTGGTTGCAGAAGTGCGAGAGGTCGCGGAGCCCCGCCGCCTGCGCCCGCTGGAAGTCGGCGTAGCTTGCCGCGCTGTGGACGGCGGAGGGGACGATACCCAGTTCCCGGAGCCCGGCCGCCAGCTCTTTGCCGCCTTCGGCTTCGGGGGCGAAGGAGACCTTGCGCACCGGGAAGATTTTATTCAGGCGTTTGACCTCTTCAAGGTCGGCTTTCCGCACGAAGGCCGGATTCTGCGCCCCGGCGCACTTGCAGTTGATGAAGGGCCCTTCGAGGTGGACGCCGGGGAGTTTCGCGCCTTTGCCGTCGTACTTGGCGAAGGTTTCGAGGGCGGCGGCCAGCTCGGCTTCGGGGAGCGTCAGGGTGGTGGGGAGGAGGGTGGTGACCCCTTCCTCCAGCTTTTTGCGGGCGATGAGGTTGACGCCCTCCTGCGAGGCGTCGCAGAAGTCGAAATTGTTGCGTCCGTGGCAGTGGACGTCGATGAAACCGGGGAGGAGGGTGAGCCCCTGACCGTCGGTGGTTTTACGGGCTTGGGGCAGGGGGGAGCCCGCCGGGATGAGGGCGGCGATTTTACCCTGCTTGACGGCGACGGCGGCGTTGGCAAGCTCGAGTCCGGGGGTGACCGCGCGGACGTTGGTGATCAGGTGGTCCATGGTTGTCTCCTTACGCTTTGGAATCAATATAGCGCCTCCGGGGTTTTTGCCCAATGAATTTATCGGCATTTGCCATGGATTTTTCCGCAAATGGTTTGAATTGAGCAAAAAATAGAACTATATTCTGGACATGTTTTTCCAAATTCGGAGGCTTGAATCATGAAATTGACATTGGTGGTATTGGCGGCCGGCATGGGCAGCCGCTACGGCGGCTTGAAACAGCTTGACCAGGTCGGCCCTTCCGGCGAAACGGTGATGGATTATTCGGTGTTCGACGCCATGCGCGCCGGTTTCGAGCGGGTGGTTTTCGTGATCCGCCGCGATATCGAGGCGGCCTTCCGCGAGACGATCGGCAGCCGTTATGCCGGGCGGATCGAGGTGGCTTATGCCTTCCAGGCGTTGAACGACCTCCCCGGCGGCTTCACGGTTCCCGAAGGACGCGAGAAGCCCTGGGGCACCGGCCATGCCGTCTACGCCGCCCGCGAACTTCTCGACGGACCCTTCGCGGTCATCAATGCCGACGACTTCTACGGCGCGGACAGCTACCGGCAACTGGCGGCCTGCCTCCGCGAAGGGGCGGCGAAGGGGGGCAAGGGCGGCTGCATCGCCGGATTCATCCTCAACAACACGCTGAGCGAAAATGGTTCGGTGTCGCGTGGTCTCTGCCGGGTGTCGGCGGCGGGATTCCTCGAAGGGATCGTCGAACGCACGAAAATTCTCCGCCGCGACGGCGCAATCGTCGACGTCGGCTCCGATGAGGGCGAGATCCGCTTCACCGGTGAAGAGGTGGTGTCGATGAACTCCTGGGGCTTCCAGGCCGGATTCGTCGGGGAGCTGGAGGCGCTGTTCACCGCCTTTCTCGCCGAACGCGGCCAGGAGTTGAAGAGCGAATTCTACCTCCCCGCCGCCGTCGACAGCCTGATCCGGCAGGGCAAGGGGGAGTTCAAGGTGCTGCGCAGCCGCGACAGCTGGTTCGGCATCACCTACCGCGAGGATAAAGAGATGGTGATGGATGCGCTCCGGCGGCTGGTGGCGGCCGGCGCGTATCCCGGAAAGCTGTTTGCAGAATGACCCGCCCGGAGACCTATTCACAGGAGGAGCTTCGCCGGATCTGTGCGAAATTCGTGATCTACGGCGATTTTCTGGTGGCCGTTCCCTTCGGCGCGGGCCACGTCAACGACACCTTTCAGCTCACCTACGACCAGGGCGGGGTGCGGCTGCAGTATGTGCTGCAGCGGATCAACCGCAACGTCGTCCGCCGTCCCGAGCTGGTGATGGAGAATATGGACCGGGTTACCCGTCACCTTCTCGCCAAAATCCATGCCGACCAGGCGCAAACCCGGCGGCGGACCATCCGGCTGCTTCAGACCCACTCCGGCGAGCCTTTCGTCGTCGACGACGCCGGGAGCACCTGGCGCGCCTACGTCTTCGTCGAAAACGCCCGCGCCTACGAGGTGCTGGAGACGCCCGCCCAGGCGTTCAAGGTGGCCGAGGCCTTCGGGGGATTCCAAAGGGAGCTGTGCGATCTGCCCGGCCCCCGGCTGCATGAGACCATTCCGGACTTCCACGATACGCCGAAGCGGATCGAGCGCCTGAAAAAGGCGGCCCGCGAGGATTCTCACCGGCGGCTGCGGCAGGTGCGCCGCGAGGTCGATTTCGTGCTGAAGCGCGAGGAGGAGGCGGGGAAGCTGCTCGCCCTCCAGCGCGAGGGCAGCATCCCCGAGCGGATCACCCACAACGACACCAAGGTCAACAACATCCTGATCGACGATCTCACCGGCGACGGCATCTGCGTGATCGACCTCGACACGGTCATGCCGGGGCTGGCGCTCTACGACTTCGGCGACATGGTGCGCGCCGGAACCAATCCCGCGGCGGAGGACGAGGTCAATCTCGATAAAGTCGGCATGCGCTTCGACATGTATGAAGGGTTCTACCGCGGTTTCGTCAAGCGCGCCGGGGAGTTCCTCACTGAAGCCGAGCGCGAAAACCTGCCGTTTTCGGCGAAGCTGATGACCTTCGAAGTGGGGGTGCGCTTTCTGACCGACTATCTCGAGGGCGACGTCTACTTCAAGACCCGCCGCCCCGACCACAACCTCGAACGCTGCCGCAACCAGCTTAAAATGGTCTCCTCGATGGAGGAAGAGATGGGGGCGATGCGCAACCTTCTTTAATAAAAAACCGTTGCCGGGGTTTTATTTACGCATTTATGGGTGTATATTAATCCTTTCAATTTGGAAAGGATTTCTATGAACGATCTTGCTGCCTTCCGGGAACTCGGAATCTCGGAAATTACCATTGACGCGTTGCGGGCGAAGGGCTTCGAGGCTCCCAGCCCGATTCAGACGCTGACGATTCCGAAACTTCTCGAGGGCTCCGCCGACCTGATCGCCCAGGCGCAGACCGGAACCGGCAAAACCGCCGCTTTCGGCATCCCGATTCTGGAAAAAGTTCAGCCGAAGGGCGGCAAGCCCCGGGCGCTGATTCTCGCGCCGACCCGCGAACTGTCGATTCAGATCGCCGACGAGATCGCCTCGCTGCGCGGCAACCGCGCGGTGTCGCTGGCCCCCTTCTACGGCGGCCAGCCGATCGAAATTCAATTGCAGCGGCTCAAGAGCGGCGTCGATATCGTCATCGGCACGCCGGGGCGGATCATGGACCTGATGCGCCGCAAGAAGCTCGATTTCTCCGACTTGCAGTTTGCGGTTCTCGACGAGGCCGACGAAATGCTCGACATGGGCTTCGTCGAAGATATCGAAACCATTCTCGCCGAAACCAATGCCGATAAACGGATGCTGATGTTTTCGGCCACCATGCCGCCCGAGGTGATGGCCATCGCCGAGCGCTTCATGCACAATACCGAAGTCGTGCGGGCCGAGGGGACGAAGCTCTCCACCGAGCTCGCCGAGCAGATTTACTTCGAGGTCCGGCGCGAGGATAAGTTCGAAGCCCTCGCCCGCATCATCGATATCGAAGAGGACCTCTACGCGCTGGTCTTCTGCCGCACCCGCAACGACGTCGACGAGTTGGTCGAGAAGCTGAAGCTCCGCGGCTACCGGGTGGAAGCGCTGCATGGCGAAATCGCCCAGGGGCAGCGGCTCAAGGTTATCAATCAATTCAAGGCGAAGAAGTTCCGCATCCTGGTGGCGACCGACGTCGCCGCCCGCGGGCTGGACGTGAACGATCTCTCGCACGTCATCAACTACTCGATGCCGCAGGAGACGGATACCTACGTCCACCGCATCGGCCGGACCGGCCGGGCCGGCAAGAGCGGCACCGCCATCACCTTCGTCACGCCCGCCGAATACCGCAAGCTGACCATGATTCAGCGCGAGTCGGGCGGGGAGATCCTGAAGAAGGAGCTCCCGGGCGGCAAAGACATCGTTGAAATGAAAAAGCAGCGCTTCGCCGAGCTGGTCTCGGAAGGCATCGCCGGCGAGAAGCACCTCGATTACCTCGGCTTCGCCGAAGAGCTGATCGCCATGTGCGAGACGCCGGCGGAGGCGCTGGCGGCGGTGCTCCAGCTCCGCTTCAAGGGCGAGCTTCAGGCCGAGAATTACCAGGAGTTCGGCCGTCAGCCGCAGCAGCAGAAGCGCGACCGCCGCTCGTGGGAGAGCATGCCCGACGATCACGGCAAGACCCGTCTCTTCGTCGGCATCGGCAAGCTCGACGGCTTCGGCGCGGTCAAGATGCTCGACCTCATCTGGGAGAAGGCCCACATCAAGAAGTACCGCGTCGGCAAGATCGACTGCTTCGACCACTTCAGCTTCGTGGATGTCGATTTCGAAGATGCCGAGGCGATTTTGAAGGCGTTCCGGAACGGCGGACCCCGGGTCCAGGTGGCCAACGAGGACGACAAGGCGAAGAGCGCCGAGCGTAAACCCCGTCCGGAGAGCACCGAACGCCGTCCCCGCCCGGAAAATTCCGAGTGGAAGCCCCGTGCGGAGCGCCCCGCCGCCAGGCGGAGCGAAAAACCGGCGGAGAAGCCGGCCGAAGAATCGATCGAAAAGCGCAAGCCGCGCATTCCTGCCGACGTGAAGAAGCGCCGTTTGTCGGATTGGGTGGAGAAGATGTCCGACGGCGTCGAATTGCGTGAGAAGAAAGCCAAAGGCCCGAAGCGCAAGGAAAAATAAAGATGAAAGAACCCGAAATCGTCGACGCCGAAGTGATCGAAGAACCCGGCAAGCCGAGTAAGGCGGATATCAATCTGGCGGTGGCCTGTCACCTGCTGCAGCTGGCCGCGTTCATCCTGCCGCTGGTTGGAATGATTATCGCACCGTTGATCCTCTGGCTGGCCAAGCGCGGAGAGTCGCGCTTCCTCGACCGGGTGGGGTGCGAGGTGGTCAACTTCACGATCACCGTGGTTCTGATGTTTATGTGCTGCGGCCTTCTCAGCCGGATTCTACCCTGGCTTGGTTCCACGCTGGCTTCTCTGACGTTGATCTGGTGGCTGGTGATGGTGATTGTCGGCACGCTGGCGGCGAGAGAGGGGCGGGTGTATCGCCATCCCTTTACGCTGCGGCTGGTCAAGTAGGTTGGAATAGGCGAGAGGGTATCTTGTGTGACGAGATTACCGGCCCGGGCGGCTCCGCGCGCTGCGGCTCGATAAAAGACCGGCTTCGCCGTCTTTTATCGGCAGCGCTCCGCCGGTCGGTATTTACTTGAGGGACAGCGCTGGACTGCGTCCCGGCTCGGCCGGGTGCGCACGGCCTACGGCCTATTTTTTTTAGATTTTTTTTTAATGTAGGGAGGTGTTTATGATTTCCGAAAAAATGACCTGGGACCTCGACGTCCTCTACGCCGACGTCGCTCTCTGGGAAGCCGACTTCGCCCGCATCAAACCACTGGCGGAAGCCTTCCTCGGCTACCGCGGACGTCTCGCCGAGTCGCCCGCCGTCTTCAAAAAAGCCATCGAAACCCTCGACGCCTTCGAGCGCCTGGGTGAAAAGGTCTACACCTTCGCCCACCTCCGCTCCGACGAAAATACCGCCGACAACACCAACCGCTCCCGCGTCGACCGGGTCGAAATGCTCTTCGCCTCGCTGGCGGAAACCAGTGCCTGGTTCAGCCCCGAAGTGATGGCGATTCCGGATGAAGTGATGACGAAATTCCTCGCCGCGCCGGAGCTGGCCTTCTACGAGCGGAGCATCCGCGAACTGCTGCGCGAAAAACCGCACACCCTCTCGGAGCCCGAGGAGCGCCTCCTTGGACTGCTTTCGGATGTCATGGGCAGCTCCGACAAAGCCTTCGAAATGCTGAACGACGCCGATATGGAGTTCGGCAAAATCCGCGGCGACTCCGGCAAGCCGGAATCCCTGACCCATGGCAGCTACCGGCGCTTCCTCGAAAGCCCCGATCGCGAGGTGCGCCGCCGCGCCTTCAAAAAGGTCTTCGGCACCTACGGGAAGTTCCGCAACACCTTCGCGGCCACGCTGGATGGAGCGGTGAAGCGGCATGTCCAGAGCGCGAAGATCCGTCATTTCAATTCGGCGCTCGACCAGGCGCTGCTTTCGGACAACGTCCCGGCGGAGGTCTACCGCAATCTGATTTCGACCGTGCATGAGCACCTGGATGGCTTCTACGACTACATGAAGCTCCGGCGCGAGGTGATGGGGCTCGAGAAGCTCGACATGTTCGATATGTACAACCCTCTCTTGCCGGATTGCCGCCGCGAGTACGATTTTGCTGAGGCGGTGAAGCTGGTGAAGGCGGCGTTCAAGCCGCTGGGCGCGGAGTACGGCAAGCAGCTGGACCGGGTTTTCGAGCAGCGCTGGGTGGACGTGCCGGAGCGCAAGGGCAAGCGTTCCGGGGCCTATTCGAGCGGCTGCTACGACAGCTACCCCTATCTTCTTTTGAACTACAACCGGACGCTGAATGACGTGTTTACCCTGGCGCATGAGCTGGGGCATTCGCTGCATAGCTTCTACTCCAACACGAATCAGGAATATCATTACGCGAACTACAGTATTTTCGTCGCCGAGGTGGCCAGCACCACCAACGAAATGCTGCTGTTCGAGCATTTGCTGGCGAATACGAAGGACCGGGCGTTCCGGGCGTATTTGCTGGGACATTTGGCCGATGAGATCCGGGGGACGATTTACCGGCAGACGATGTTTGCGGAGTTCGAGCTCTGGATGCACGAGCAGGCCGAGGCGGGGATTCCCTTGGGAGCGGACTTGCTGTCGGAGCGCTATGCCGAGTTGAACCGGCTGTACTACGGACCCGAGGTGGAGCCGAGCGAACTGATCGGGATGGAGTGGGCGCGGATTCCGCACTTCTACTATAATTTTTATGTATACAAGTATGCGACGGGGATGTCGGCGGCGATTCAGCTGGCGGAGAATTTGTTATCGGGTGATCCGGCGAAGCGGGAGGCGTATTTCGGCTTTTTGAAGGCGGGTGATTCGAAGGAGGTGCTGACGATTATGAAGGATGCGGGGGTGGATTTGTCGACGCCGCAGCCCATAGCCGGAGCTCTTCGTTACTTCAAGAGCGTGGTGGAACGCCTGCGCAAAGAGCTGAAAAAATAAAAAAAAGAAAAATTTAAAATAATAGGCCGCAGGCCGTGCGTACCCGGCCGAGCCGGGACTCGAGTCCTGCGCGCGGGCCGAACGTCGGCCTCGGGGTACGGCGCTGTTGGCGCCACGCCGCTCGTTGGCGGCGTTCTCGATGCAACCCTTTGCGACCAATCGGACTTGTCCGATTGATTCCCCCCTCCTAATCAGCTCACTGCCGTTCGGCGTAGACGGTGCTGTCGGGGGTATTGAGGATCAGCTCGTCGAAGACCTTGAAGAAGCGGAGCTTCGTCCACGAGGAATCTTTGTCGGCGCAGTTGTTGTTGAGGATGATTTCATCGCCGGAGAGGACGTAGGTTCCCTTCTCCGCGCCTTCCGGCACCGGACGGTTGCGGTCGTACTTCACCACGGCGTAGTTTCCCCGGCCGTCGAATTGAAAGCCGAAATCGGCGGCGCGGCGTTTTTCCCAGGCTGGATTTTCTTCGAAGAGCCGCCATTCGCCCCGGATTTCATCCTGGGTGACCGGCGGAATTGCCGCGAGGCGGCGGTAGACGATGGCGATCTCCGGCTGCGAGGTGGCGCGGATCAGGAAGCCGTTGCGGTCGATGAGATGGGCCAGAAGTTCCGGTTCCTCCAGTTCCTCCGACTCTTTTTTGTCGCGTTTCAGCATAAGGTAGCTGTCGGAGAGGCGGAAACTGCCCGCTTTCTCCGTCTTGCCGTCGAGAACGATGAACCACTCCCCTTTCGGGGTCAGCCGGAAGATCGTATTGGTCTTGGCGGCCAGCTTTTTCCCGCGGAGCCAGTACCCGAGCCAGTCGCCGGCGAACTCTTCCGGGGTGTTGACGCCGCTGTCGCGAATCGTTATCGGGGGAGTGGGCGATTGCAGCGGCGCCCCGGCGAGCGAAAACGAAACCGCAGAGAGAATAAACAGAATAACAGGAGAACGCATTTTCCGGAATATCCTTCCGCATTAAAAAGAGGGGGAGGCTACTTACCTCCCCCTCCTCGGCTACCTTAACATAGTATCGAATCGGTTGTTGGAATTAGAGTCCGAAGAAGCCGCCGCCACCGCTCTTCGGAGCGATGTTCGTGTAGGCTTCGCCGGGCTTCAGGATGACCGGGACGCCCTTGCCGTCCAGGATGTAGCTGGTGATCTTGACCTTTTCGAGCTTCTTCATGAAGGCGGGATATCCGGTGACCGTGGTGGTGGTGTTCTGGTAGACGAAGTAATCCTTGGTCACGATTTCGTAACGGGCGGCCAGAACGGCGTCGCACTTGGCTTCCGCGCAAGCCTTGTAGAAAGCGGCCTTACCGGAGGTTTTCTTGGCCGACGGGAAGATGCTTTCGAACCAGGCATCGCCGCCGAAGATATCGCCGTTGTCGGCGAACTTGCTCTCACCCCAGCTGAAAATGCCGAAGAGGACGTGGACGTTGGCGGTTCCGGAAACTTTCTTCTCCATATCGACTTCGTAAATGGGTCGATACCCCTCGGACGGCTTGAAGAGTTCCGGGTAGAGATTCATCGTACCGGCATCACTGGTATTGGTGACGGAGCATCCGGCAAAACCGAACGCGACTCCGACGGCGGCAAGCGCCAAAAGCATTTTTTTCATAAGATTCCCTCCTGAAAATAAGAATTTTCGCGATCAAGATAGCCCAGAACTCACCCGAGTCCCCTTAATTTCGTAATCTACATGCCGCATTTCTATTTGCAAGTTAAAAAGTAGAAGAAATTGCAATAAATTTTTATAAAAGAATAGGAATGACCAGAAAGAAGCTGTATTTTTGCTGCTATTTATCAGTTTCGGCCGGTTCCTTTGCAAATGGGGCAGATGAAGGTGCCTCTGCCTTTTTCGCCTTTGGCGTTGGGGCCGAACCCGGTTCCGTCGCAGGAGGTGCAGCGGGTCGGCGTCCGGGTGGGCGCCGGGGGTGTCGTCTGGACGGGCTCCGACGGCGAGGTTCGGGCGGGAGCTGAGGGCAGCGGCGTCCGGGTGGGTGCCGCGGGTGCCGTTTGGGCGGGCTCCGGTGGCGAGGTTCGGGGGGGAGCCGAGGGCAGCGGCGCTCGGGAAGGAGTCGCACTTGGAGCCGAAGTTGAACCCATGCGCCCGGTTCCTTTGCAGATCGGGCAATTGAAATTGCCTTTGCCCCTTTCGCCTTTGGCGTTGGGGCCGAACCCGGTTCCGTTGCAGGAGGAGCAGCGCGACGCCGTCCCGATCGGGGCGGCAGGGATTGAGAATCCGGAGCCCCGGCAGATCGGGCAATTGAAGGTGCCTTTGCCCTTTTCGCCTTTGGCGTTGGGGGCGAACCCGGTTCCGTTGCAGGAGGAGCAGCGGATCCGGATCGGGGCGGCGCCGGCGAGGGCGGCGAATCCCACGAGGATGGCGAGAATCAGCAGCTTCTTCATTTCGAACTCCTTATGTTGGTGACGCCCCTCCGAAATCGGCCAGCGACAGCACTTGGAAACCGCCGTCGGCAAGGTAGTCGAGGAACTCTTGGAAGCACTCCGGCGTATTGTCGCACCAGGGGTGAACCACATCCGGAATGCCGTGGAAGACCAGGATGACCGCATTCTCCTCCGTACAGCGCGAAACGGCGTGGTAGAAGCCGAGCCGGTCGTTCCCGGAGATCGGATAGGCGGGGAGCCGGTGGGGATCGGCCGATTTCTCCCACGGCAACCGCTCGGTGGTACGGGCGAAGCGGAGCTTCCGCTCTTTCAACAAGGGAACCGCGTTCTCGGCAAACGGTCCGCCGGGGTAGGCGAAGCTCACGGGGGCGGGGATTCCGGCCTCCGCCAGGAAGTCGCTGCAGCGGTCGATTTCGGCGGCGGCCTCTTCGGGGGAGAGCTTCCGCAAATCGGGGTGGCTCCAGGTGTGGTTGCCGATCTCGAACCCCAGGTCGTGAATTTCGCGGAGCTCCGCGCCGGTGAGGAGATGCTCTTCATGCTGCGCCCGCCAGTCGTCGTTGAACCGGCAGGGGTAGAAGGTGGCCCCGAAACCGTACTCTTTCAAAAGCGGCGCGACCAGCGTCCGGTGGTTCTTCACCGCGTCGTCGAAGGTGAGGATCACGGTGCGGCGCTTCGCCGGAGGCTCCGCGTAGCGGAAGTGCGCCGACAGTCGCAGGAACTCCTTCGCCTGTTCCGGCCAGGCTGCGATGTCGCTCCGCCCGTACCCCAGCTGCATGCCGTGGGGGCCGGAGGGGTAGAGATGAAACTCCGAAGGGCGTCCGGCGTTCCGCAGGGCGCGCACGAAGCATTGGCTGTTCTCGTACGGCACAATCTGGTCGGTGACCGTGTGCCAGAGGAAAGCGGGGGGCGTATCGGCGGTGACGCGGGTTTCCAGCGACAGCGCCGTTTTCAGCTCGTCGAACCGGTCGCCGAGCAGGTTTTTCCCGCTGCCGAGATGCGAACTCTCGGTGAAGGAGATCACGGGGTAGCAGAGAAGGAGCCCGTCGGGACGCTGGCTCTCGCGGTCGGCTTCGTCGCCGTCAACGGCATCCAGATCGTTATACAGAGTGCCGCAGCAGGCGGTGAGGTGGCCCCCGGCGGAGAAGCCGCAGACTGCGAGATTGTGCGGATTCGCCCCCCAGCGGGCGGCGTTGGCGCGGATCAGCCGGATCGCCCGGAAGGCGTCCAGTTGCGGGGCCGGGTAGCGGTGCGGAGCCACCCGGTAGTGCAAGACGAAGGTCTGGAACCCGAGTTCCTCGAACCGCCGGGCGATCGGAACGCCTTCGGTCTCTTCGCAGACACTGCCGTAGCCGCCGCCGGGAATGACCAGCATCGCCGGACGGATCAGCCCATCCGGGCGCGGGTAAACGGTCAAGGTGGATTCAATTTCGGGGTCGCGCCAGAGTTTGATGATCATACAGTGGTTTTTCTTTTTATTGCCGGTATCCGGCGCACCAGTCGGCGATGCGGCGGCCGATTTCCTGATAGTCGCGGATCTCCAGCAGTTTCCCGCCGGCTTCGTAGTAGCTGGTCTCCATCGAGAAATGAGGATGCTTCAGCTTGTTGAAGGCGAATTCGGAGAGGTTCCAGAAGTTTCCCCAGGCACTGAAGGGCTTGTAGCCGGAGTGGCGGATGAATCCCTCCGCGGCGAATTCGCCGACCGCGGTTTTCAGGCGTTCAAGCTGTGCATGAACCGGCCACTCCGCGGGCATCTCCGGATTGGCGAAGATATAGACCTCGGTTTCGTCGGCGCCGGGACTGTGGAAATCCATGATGAGCGAGTCGTCGGCGACGCGTTCCGCCCAGCGGTGCAAGTCCTGCGCCATGGTCTTCACCTCGTGACGCATCGCGGCGTGGGGACCCCAGGCGCGGTTGAGATCCTGGGGGAAGGGGTCCTTGCCGTAATCCCCCTCCATCACGCCGTCGAGGTTGGCGAAGGGAATCACCCAGACCGGAATCGGGGACTTCAGCTCGGCCAGCCGGCGGAGGATGCCGTCAAGCACCCAGGCTCCGGAGGTCTCCTGGGCGTGTTGACGGCCGATGGCATAGAAGCCGCCCGGCTTTTTCTCGGTCGAACCGTAGTGGTTGCTGAGGCGGTAAAAGGGGCGTCCGGCGGCGGAGACGCCGATTTCATCGGCCCGCCAGTACCCGTCGGTATCGGCCAGCAGTTGGTTGAGTTCCGGCTGGCCGTAGGGGTAGCAGAAGGCGACTTCGAGGAAGTCGATGGGGGTATCGACCTCCCAGGCGAGCGATAGATAACCGTCTTCGCGGAGCAGCTTTTCAGCGGCGGGCAGACGCTGCCATTCGCCCCCGGCATAGCGGACGACGGGCCGGAAACTCCCCTGATAGGAACAGAGGAGGGTGTTGATATTCTTCAGCAGCAGCCGGGTTTTGGGAGGGAGAGGGCCGGTGCCGGGGTTGTCCAGCCGGAAGTGGAACCAGAGCCGTTCCAGCCCGCCGTGCGGCGAGGGGCCGAATTCCACGGTCAGCCGGGCATTGTCGGGGTAGACGCGGGTCGAGCATACGTTCATGCCGGGCAGGGAGTCGACGATCTGCAACATGGTATAACCTTCCATCATGAGTCTGACTACCTATTTACCATACAACGTTGACGGAATCACTTCAAGGATTTCCCGGAGGATTCCCGAAAAAAGACAATTTTTTTGCCTTCGCCTCTTGACAATGCGGATTTTTTCAGTATAATTATTATGCAATGTAAAACGTTTTCCGAAAACATCCGGGGGGTGGTAACGAATGGCGAAGGTGGGAATCCGGCAGGTCGCGGAAGCGGCCGGGGTGTCAATCAGCACGGTGTCGAAGGCGTTCAATCCCGACTCCGCCGCCGGGCGGTATGCCTCCGAAACCACGCTGGAGAAGGTGCGCGCCGTCGCCCGGGAGCTGAACTACACGCCGAATTACGGGGCGACGCTGCTGCGCGGCCAGAGTTCGCATACCATCGGTTTCACCATTTCGCTGCCGGAACAGGTTTCGGCCAGCTTCCTCTCCGACTACCCCGTGCGCATTCTGAACGGGCTCGGCCCCCGCGCCCGGGGGAAGTACCAGCTGTTGCTGGTCAGCGGCGGGGACTACAATTACTACCTCGACATCAAGCGGATCGACGCCTTGGTGCTGGCCGGTTTCCAGCACCGGAACAACCCCCGCGAAGCGGAGATGCTGGAGATGTTCGAGCGCTTCAACGCCCGGGGCTACCCCTACGTGATCATCAACAACAACAGCGACCGGCTTCCCCTGCCCAGCATCGGCTGCGACGACCGGGCCGGCATGGAGCTGATCGCCGGGCTGATCCGGAAGCGGGGCTATGAGAACGTCGGCTTCCTCGGCGAACTGACCTCGAACCCGCAGCAGGAGCATTGCGACCGGCAGCGCTACCTCGAAGAGCTCCTGCCCGACCGCTTCCGGCCGGAGTCGACCTTGCACGGCGCGGGCGAGGGGGTTCCCATGGTGCCGCGCACCGAGCTTTACTCCCATGCCGACGGCTGGACCGGCATCCATCTTTTGCACCGCTTCCGGCGGCTGCCCCGCTGTCTTGTCTGCGGCAATGACGATATCGCCTTCGGCGCGCTCTCCGCCTGCTACAAGCTCGGCATCCGGGTGCCGGAGGAGCTGGCGGTGATCGGTTTCGACGGCACTCCGAGCGGTGAATTCAGCTGCCCGCCCCTCACCACGGTCGGCCAGCCCCTCGAACGCTTCGGCGACATGGCCTTTGACTACCTGATGAAAAAAATCGAGAACCCCGCCTATTGCGAGGCGATCCGGGTTCCGCCGGTCCTGATCGAACGGAGTTCCGCATGATTTTTTATCCACGTAAAACGTTTTCTCTATCACCAAAGGGAAGGAGTGCAAATATGAGCCGAAAATCGTTTACGCTGATCGAGCTTCTCGTCGTTGTTGCGATCATCGCCATTCTGGCGGCGATTCTCTTGCCGGCGCTCAATAAGGCGCGGGCGCGGTCTCACTCGGTGAAGTGTCTTTCCATTTTGAAGCAGTTCGGCGTTGCGGAGGCGGCTTATGCCGACAGCTACGGCGGTTATGCAGTCCCTCTTCTCTTGAACAACAGCTGGAGCAATGAGAAGAAATGGCACAACAATATTGGCTTCATTCAGGCTCTCGGCAGCAACCTGCGCAGTGTTTACAATGATGGAAATATATCTCTGGGGAAAGACATGCTTTGTCCGGCGCGGCCGAGTTCGAGTAGCGATGGGAATTACTACACCGGTAATTGGTATGCCAAAAACATGCACTATCCGGGGGTTTCGGCCAGCGACAGCTTTCCGTCGGGAACCGACGCTTCCCGCCAAAGTTTCCGGGTGAGCACGTTGGCACGGACGTCGACTCGTATGAATATCGTCGACGGCGTCGGTACTTATGTGCGCTACAACGACCCGAAATATATGATTCCCGAAAAAGCCGCCAGCAGCGGCTACTGGATGGCGTTCCGCCATCCGCAATTGGCGTTGAACGTCCTGTTCTGGGATGGACATGCGGAAAAACTTACCCGGAACCAGGTGTATGACGGCAGTTGGACGCAAACTCCGGGGCGTCCTATCTTTGACCGCTGGCTTCTTTTGACAAGATAACTCAACTGATGAAAGGATCATTCGATATGCGGGTCATCTTCATGCTTCTTGGTTTCCTTCTCTACGGTTCCGCCGTCATTGCGGCCATGTACGAGAACGAATTCCCCTTCATCATCCGGGAGCCGTCGCCGGATTCGGTGGCGAATATCTCCTGGTTGAATCATAAACCGGCCGGAAAGCATGGCTTCCTGAAGGTCGAAAACGGCAATTTCGTATTCGACGATGGTACGCCGGTCCGCTGGTTCGGCCTGAACGTGGTTGACAATCGCGTATTCAACATGTATTCGCACGACACTGCGAAGCAGGTCGCCCGCAAGCTGGCCGCTCTTGGCGTCAATGTCGTGCGGTTGCATCACATGACCGCCGCCTGGCAGACCGCCGCCCCCTTCTTTATCGATCGCACGAAAAGCACGTTTGAATTCAACCCCGTCGCCCTGGAGCGGCTGGATTGGTTCACCTCCTGCCTGAAGGAGGAGGGCATTTACATTACCTACGAGTTGTTCGACCCGGCCCTTGCCCCGGCCCTCTCCGAGATTCCGAACGGCACCCGGGAAGGCTTCGATCTTCACATGCTGATGCTGTTCGACCCCGAAGTGCAGGCATATGTGAAAAAGTGGGTCGAAGCCTTTTGTACCCGGGAAAATCGCTATACCGGAAAGAATTTCTTCGAAGATCCGCAATTCGTCCTGCTCGGCGTGGTCAACGAGATCGCCTACCATTATCATCCGCGGGGCCTGGTCAAGCTGAATCCGTATTATACCGACAAACTGGCGCCTCGTTTTCGCGAATACCTGAAGGCGAACCATTTGCCGGACCGGGAGTTCGATCTTTCACTCAACGAAACCGCTTCGGCGAAATTCTGGAACCACACAGTTGCCGAAAGCTACCGGATGTGGAGCGCCTATGTACGTTCCCTCGGTTACCGGGGAGTTATGAGCGGCTCGAATGTCGGCGAAAACTTTTACCACACTGAACCTTCACTTGCATTGGACTTTATGGACGCACACCTCTATTGGGGGTATGCGCGCTGGTCGATCGGCAATACCCGGCTGCTTCCCGGCGGGCGCTGGAGTCCATTGATCAAAAAGCCGGGCAACGAATCGCTGGAGAAAGAAAAATATACCAAAGACCTTTTTGCCCGTTATTCGCTGGCCTCGGTTCCGGGCAAGCCGCTGATTTCCAGCGAACACCGGACCTGTAAGGGAGGCGCGCAGATGCCGTTCGGAGACGACCCGATGCAGTTCAACGAATATCGCGCCGTCGGTCTGCCGTTCTTCTCTGCCGTACTGGCGTTCCAGGATTGGGACGGGTACTATATTTTCGCGTCGCAGGGAACCGAACAGCTCGGCCGGCATGAGCGGATGGGGCATATCCTTGACGTCCGTCACGACACGGCCAGTCTGGCCACCTTCCCGCTTGCGAGCTACCTGCTTCGCGGCGGCGTGATCTCCCCGGCGAAAAAGCGGGTTTTGGTCCGCGTGAGCGAAGATGATCTCCTCGGGACGAAGAAATCGCCCTCCTTTTTCAGCGATCTCCTATTCCGCCTGCCGGAGCAGCACCGGGTCGAGCTGGCGTATCCCGGCATGAAGGTGGATCCGAAGAACTACGACCGGGTTTACTCGTACTCCACTTCCCGGGATCTGAAGCTTGCCG
The DNA here is from genome assembly GCA_031547585.1 of Victivallaceae bacterium. Classification (GTDB taxonomy): domain Bacteria; phylum Verrucomicrobiota; class Lentisphaeria; order Victivallales; family Victivallaceae; genus Victivallis. The sequence goes on along the minus strand of JAVBRV010000320.1, from coordinate 1,575 downwards.
AAATCGACTCCGTCATCCGGGCGGATACCGGAGAATTCTATCGGAATTGGGAAGAGGGAATCTGGGTCGCGGACACCGCTTCTGTCCAGGGAGCGGAGGGCTTTTTCGATCGCACCCGGCAATTCGGCCTGAAGGATCTGACGCTTCACATGAACTCCGATTTCGGCGTCTGTTTCCTCATCGCTTTCGAAGGGAAACGGATTGCCGAAGCCGGGCGGATGCTCTTTCTCGCCGTCGGGGAATGCTCCAACACCATTTCTCCGGGAGCGGATCGCAAAGCCGACGGTTGGTGGCTCAAGGGCGGCCCTCCCGTCGTTCTGAAGCCGGTGGCCGGATGCCTCACCATGAAGCAAGGTTCATATCATGTCTGGCGGCTTGGAGAACACGGTGAAAGAAAACAGAAAATAGCCGAAAGCTCCTCACAGTTCAACTTTGACACCGGGCGCGATAAAACGGTTTGGTACGAACTCGAACGAGTCGAAAAATGATCGAGTACGCGCATTTTGCCAACAACGTTTGAGATTGTGCGACAAAGGTTTGACCTGTTGCAGCGGCCGGCTCGGTCCGACGGCCGATAACGTAAGGCTGCAACGCTGTTAGGTAATTTCTACTCCGCAAAATGGTTTTTGCCAACGGCAAAAGCCGTTTTGCGCTGCAACGCTTTTTTTGAAAGGAGGGGGTGGGGTTCGGGGAGGGGAAGGGAAACTTTTTTTCCTCGTGAAAAAAAGTTTCCCTTCCCCTCCCCGAGTCCGACGGCGTGCTTATCGGAGAGAGTATTCGCAGCCGCAGAAGTTTTGCAGGTAGAAGCTTTGGAGGCGGGCGAGTTCGCGGCCCTGGCGGAAGCCGTTTTGTTTTTTGAAGTCGATGGGTTCGAAGTGCGGCCAGGCGGAGCCGACTTCGAAGAGGGTTCGGCTGGGCTTGTGCGGGCTGACGGTGAGGGTGGTGGCGAAGGGGAGTCCGAGTTCGGTGGCGCGGTTGGCGGTTCGGGCGAGGGAGAAGTGGAAGCAGCGGGTGCAGCGGCTGCCGCGTTCGGGTTCGTTTTCGAATCCTTTGATGGCCTCCCGCCAGGCGGCGTGGTCGTAGGGGTCGACTTCGAGGGGGAGGCTGAAGTGTGCCGCGAGGCGGCGGACGGAGTCGAGGCGGAGTTCGAATTCCGCTTCGGTGGCCAGGTTGGAATTCGAGTAAAAAACAACTGCTGCTCTTCCTTCGCCGGACAGCCGCATTAAGCAGCCGCCGCCGCAGGGAGCGCAGCAGGTGTGCAGAAGAAGCGCCGTCTTACTTGGCGTTCTCATTCTTCTGGAGGATGCCCGCTTCGACCAGTTTGTCGATCAGCTGCTGCATCGAGTTGAAAGCCCCGAGGAAGCCCTGCGGGGGCATGATCACCCGGAAGTTGGGCTGGGGGACGGGAGCTTTGCCGTCTTCTTCGGGCTGGAGGGTCACGAAGTCAAAACGGACCATGCCGCCGGCGAAGTGAATCTGCCCGATGCCATCCGCGTAAATTTCTTTTTTCTCAGCCATGATTTTCTCCTGTCATCCTTGAATAAGGATCTTGTGGTTGTGTCGGATGATTTCCTT
>JAVBRV010000270.1:0-6768 GCA_031547585.1 Victivallaceae bacterium | reverse complement strand
TTACGTTTACGCGCTGGTGTTCGGCGGTCTGCTGGCGGGAGCGGCGGCGGGCTTTCTTTTCTCCTGGTTCCACCCCGAAACCCGGGGCCGCGAAAAAACAATTGCAAAAAACGAATTATTCTTATCAATTTCCGTTTGTCCGGAGAGCCGGGCAAACGCCGCCGCCCGGTTGCGGCCCCGGGTTTCGGGGTGGAACCAGGAGAAAAGAAAGCCCGCCGCCGCTCCCGCCAGCAGACCGCCGAACACCAGCGCGTAAACGTAAGCCGGATAACGCCCCTCCGCCCCCTGTCCGGCGGCGTCGAGCAGAAAGCCCGTCAATTGCGAAACCGCGATCAGCCCCAGGTTCGCCAAGGCGTTGAGCAGACCGACCGAAGAGGCCACCAGTTCTTTGGGCAGATACTCCCGGCAGGAGACGATATAGAGGCCGCTGACCCCGTAACCCGCGCCGAGGCAGCCAAAAAAGACCCGGGCAACCGCCTCCCCCGGCGGAAAGAAAGTTCCGGCGAACAGCCCCGCCACCCCGAGCAACAGCAGCCCCGAGCCGAGCACCCAAAAGGGCTTTCGCCGGTTGCCGCACCAGAAGGAAACACTGCCGGCGAACACCATTTCGACCATGACGATCAGGCTCATCATCCCGGTGACGCCGCCGGCCGTTCCCGCCGGAAGCTGTACGACGTCCTCCAGGTACTTCTTGCCGATCACGTTCTGGATGAACCAGTAGACGCCGACATTGAACGCTCCGCAGTAGAGAAACCGCAGGTTGAACCCGTTGAAATGACGGCGTTTCAAGTTGAAGAACCCCCTCCCCTGTTCCGCCGCGGGGTCCTGGCCCCGGCGAAAATAGAGGAACAAACCGAGCCCCGCCGCCAACGGAGCGAGACTGCCGAAAAAGGCGCTCCGCCCCCAGGCGCCGCAGGCCGCCGCGAAGGGAGCGTTCCCCAGCGCCGTCCCCCCGTAGGCCGCGAGGTAGAAGAAGCCGAGCACGAGGGAGAAGTAACGGCGGTCGAAGGAGCGGTCCGCCAGGCGAATCACCGCGAGGTAAAGCCAGCCGAGGCCGACGCCTTCAATGGCGGCTCCGGCCAGCAGCAGGGGGAAATCACCCGCGATGGCCCCGAGACCCAGGCCGCAGGCGAGAATGCCTCCCCCCGCCGCGCACATCCGCGCCCCGTCCCGGCGGTCGATCAAGGGGGCGGCGAGAAGCGTACAGCCGAGCGTCGCCGCCGCCCGCGTCGAGGCGAGCGCCGCCACCGCGGAAGCCGACGCTCCGAATTCCCGCTGCAGCTCGGCGAACCAGGCGCCGGGAATGCCGCAACGGGTCATCGCCCCGAGGAGGTAGAGCAGGCTTCCGGCCGCGAAAACCGGAATGATGCGTCTCATGGGCTAGCGGAGGTAGCTTTCGAGGTTCCGCAGCCAGAGCTCCCGGTCGCCGTCGGAATGGCGGCCGAAGGGATAGACGGTCAGGTTCTTCGGCGCGGTTACCCGGTTATAGGCGGCGTAAACGCATTCGGCCGGTACGCACTCGTCGTCGAGGCAGCACTGGAATTCCACCCGGCAGCGGATGCGGTCGGCGAAGTTCAGGGCGTCGAAATAGCTCACCAGCCGGAACACCCGGTCGCCTTCGGCGGGATTCTTGCGCAAGTAGAGGGCGATATCGGCGGCGCGGGCGGTCTGCGTCCAGATCCGAAGCTCCCAGCAGGTGTAGCTGGGGACGCCGGCGCAGCAGAGGGCCAGTTCCGGATTCAACCCGGCGAGGATCAGCGAAGCGCCGCCGCCCTGGCTCATGCCGCAGACGGCGACCCGGGAACCATCCACCTCCAAGCGTTTGCGGAAAAAGTCAAGCACGATCTGCTGGTCGCCGAGCGCGTGGTAAAAGTAGCTGTTTTCAGGCGAACCGTCGAGGTTGAAGGTGAAAAACGAGGTGCCGGCACAGGGCTTCATCGGCGTCGCCGATTTCGTCTCGCCGCCCTGATCACGGAATTCGGTGACGAGGACCGCGAATCCGGCTCTCGCCCAATCCGCCCAGGCCGCCTTGTCGCCGCGCGAACCCCCGCCGCCGTGAAGGATCATCGCCCCCGGAACCGGCCGCGCCGCCGAAGCCTCTTCCGGCAGCAGCAGCCATAGGTGAATCAGGGTGCCGTCCAGCCCCCGGAGCCGTCCGTCGAAAATCCGGACGCCGGGAAAGCCGGATTCGACCGCCCGCAGTTCGGCGGCGGGGTCGTGCCGGACGGTCTTCTCCAACAACTCCGCCCAGAAGCGGTCGAAGTCGGGGGTGCGGGTCAAAGGATACGCATACTTTTCCAGCTCGGCGATTCGTTTTTCTATGAGATGCATACGGGGAGCCTCCTCTTTTTTTACTACAAGATACCGCTGCGGTTTGATTTTTCAAGAGTATCGGTATAGATTATTGATTCAAAATAAAAATCAATCACCGAAGGCTCCGAATGGAACTGACCGCGCTTCGTTACTTCATCGCCGTAGCCGAGGAACTGCACTTCCGCCGGGCGGCCGAACGGCTGCATGTGACGCAGCCGCCCCTGTCGGCGCAGATCCGCAAACTCGAGGAGGAGCTGGAAACCGAACTCTTCCGCCGCACCAGCCGGGTAGTCGAGTTGACCGAGGCGGGAAAACTCTTTCTCGAGGAGGCGCGGATTATCGTCGGGCGGGCCGAGGGAGCGGCGCGGAAGCTCGCCGAATTCACCGGCAGCCGCCTCCGGAAGCTGGCGGTGGGCTACAACGAACCGGTGCTGAACACCTTTCTGCCGCCGGCGGTGGTGCGCTTCCACCGGAAGCATCCGGAAGTGCGGCTGTCGCTCCGCGCCCTCCCCCTCGCGGCGCAATTGGAGGCGCTCCGCCGGGGAGAGATCGACCTTGCCCTCTGCCGTCCTTACGGAGCGGAGCTGTCGGAATTTTCGTCGCGGCCGCTGTTCAGCGAACCGTATGTGGCGGCACTTCCGGCGGCGCATCCTCTGGCGGCGAAGGCGGCGATCCGCCTCCCCATGCTGGATGGGGAGAACCTGCTGCTCTTTTCGCGCAACGAAAATCCGCTGCTTTTCGACGAGTTGGAGAGGCGGATGCGCGAAGCGGGCATCGCCCCCGTGATCCTTCAGGAGGCGGCCGACAAAGCTTCCATGCTGGCGCTGGTGGCGGCGGGGCTGGGCATCGCCATCCTGCCGCGCTCCTGCGCACGAAGCCGAAAGGGGCGGGTGACGGTGCGTCCTCTCAAAGCTCCCTTCCCCACGGTCGACATCCAGGCGCTCACCCTGCCTGGGGAGCCCTCCCCGATGCTCCAAAAATTCCTCGAAGAGATCCTCGTCGAAACGGCCCTTATGGGATAAGCAAGCAGGAGAGGGTGCCGCCGGGGAGGCGGTCGGTGGCGAGACGGAAACGGAGCTTGCCATCGCGGTACTCCGCCGGGATCTCCGCCGCCGGGGTGCCGTCGAGCTCCAGCGGAATCACCCGGAGCTTCCGGGGCACGGCAAGCGTGATTTCGGCGGAACCGCGCTCCAGCATCTGCGGCAGCTTGCCCCAGCTGCGGAGGACACGGCGTTTTTTATCGTCGAAACGAAGCCCGTCGTTGGAGAGGTCAGTGAGCTGGATCAAGAGCAGCTTTTCACTCCCCGCCAGCTCCTTCCCGTCGAGCGAATGGAGCGCCAGGGTCTGATAGACGCTGAGTTTCTCCGCCTTCAGCACTTTGCCCGCGACGTCAAGGGAGCCGGTGTACACGTCGCTCCGGGGGGCGACGATGTGAAGCGAGGGCGACTTCTTCGCCAGCGTGATTTCACGGGTTTGGGAGGTGATGACGCCGGTTTTGCGATAATTCTCCATCGCTTCGCGAACCGGCCGGGAGAGCGCCGCCTCCCACCCGGATTGAAGCGGGTTCACCTTGACCACGCCGGGCGAAACCGCTCCGTTCGCGAGGGTGCCGATACGTTCATAGAGGCCGTAGAGGCGGAAGCTGTCGGGATAGGTCCCCGTCATGCTGTTGCCGCCGAGGGAGCGGACCAGTTCCGGGCGGTAGTCGAAAGCGATTCCCTTCTCCGCGCTTTTCACGTCGCCGCGCACGAAAAGGAAGTAGATGATCCGTTCTGTCATCTGGGCCTGAAGATTGTTGACGATGTCGAACTGCGTCATCGGGCGCTCGGGGTTCTTCATGCCCGCGGCGCTGTGGGACCAGGCGAAGCGGTAAAGCCCGTCCCAATCCTGAAGCGCGGCGTACCCGCCCGTCAGCGTCGGCGCTTCGACCCGCCAACTGTTGGGGAAGCAGAAGTTGAACTCCGTCACCACGAAGGGCTTGCCGAAAACGCGCGACGACATGAGCCGCCCGGGGGCGACAGCGCCGCCGGCGATCGACGAGCGGTTGTGGAAGACGAAGGGGTAGCCCCAGCGCTTTTCCGGGAAGGAGGGGTGGTCCCAGTACTGGTGGATGTCCACCAGGTCGAGCCCGGAACGCAGCTCCGCCAGGGTGAACTGATGGCACATATTGAGATCGGTGATCAACGCCTTCAACCCCAGCTCTTCGCGAAGGAAGCGGCTCTGTTCGGCGATGCATTTGCCCTGCAAGTCGTTGAGGAATTCGATGAAGAGGCCGTTGCGCTTCACCTCCGCCGTGTCGCCCGTGAAGCCCTTTGTTTTCAGGTACTCTTCGAATTTCTGCTTGTAGATAAGGGCGGCGGCGCGTCCGGCCCGGACACCGTTCCACTGGGAGATCAGCGGATTCTCGTTGACCAGGTTGAGGAAGGCGAGCGCGGGATCCTCGGCGAGCGAGAGGCCGGTGTAGGGGTTGCGGGCGCTGAGCACCTGGCGACTGAAGCTCTTCCAGTTCTCCATCGCCTCGGGGCTGATCGGAACCAGGTTCTTCATCGAAAATTCGCCGGTGTCGTCGAATTCGGGAATCTTGTCGCCCGCTTTCAACCGGCGGCTGGCGTAGAGGTCGATGGTGAGATAGAAGCCGCGCTCTTTAAGCTTGGCGCACAGATAATGAAAGTTGTCGAGTGCTTTCGGGTTGATGGTCAGGCTGTCCGGCGCTTTGGGGTCGAGCAATCCCTGTTCGATGTGGTGAAGGCGGACGGTGTTGTAGCCGAGGCTCTCCGCCTGCCGGATGAAGGCGTCGGCGAGCTCCGGGGTGAGAAAGTTGGCGCTCTGCACCAGATTGGGACCGAAAAGACGGATCCGTTTATCGGGAGCCTTTTCGAAAACCAGGCGCCCTTCGGCGTCGGCGATGATCCGGCCGTATTTCCCGGCGGGAGCTTCCCGGAGCGCCGTAAGGTCGAGCGGCGACCCGGCCGCGGTGACGCCGGTGAAGCGGATCGGCAGCCAGGTCGGGCCGTCTTTCACGATGAAAGGCTCCTCCGCCTGCCGGATGCGGACTTTCCGGTCGGCGAGGGAAGCGCCGAGAATCAGCCAGCAGCCGTTCTCCCGACGGAATTCCAGACGTTCCGGTTTTCCTTTGAGGGGGAAGTATGAAAGGTAAATGCCGATGGGGGCCGAAGACAGCTCGCCCAGCCAGGCCGGGAGCGCGTTGGCTCCCGCGACCGGTTTGTACCAATTGCCGCAGTCACGCCCGGAAACCACCGGAATCGCCTCATTGGAGCCATCCGCATAACGAACCCGGATGACGCCGATCCGGGCCGGGGGAGCCGGCGTCCAGGCGGAGGCGTGCAAGAGGTAAAGGTGATTCATGCCTTCGGGGAGGTTAGCAAGGTCGATCCCCGCCTCCTTAATGGGCGAACTCTCCCCCAGCACCAGGCAGGAGGGGACGGTTTCAAACTGAATGCCGGAGAAAAGCTGCTTGCCGGGCCGGAACGAGCGGAGATCCATCTCCGGCCCCTGGTCCGTCCAGCCGCCCTTCCCGTCGTTCGACTGCTCGTCGGCGAGGGCCCGGTTGAAGATGGGCGCGAGAGGAAGGGGATGCGAGGCAATTTTATCCGCCCCGAAAACCGGCGCGGCGAGAAGAACAAAAAGAATAAAATGAAGGTATTTCACAGTTTCCTCACATACCACATGCTGGCATAAAAAGGACTGGTGGTGGTACTGTCGATGTCCCAGATATCCCTGAAAGCCCGGTTGGCGACATGACCGTCATAATAGGAGAGATTGACCCGACGGGCGTGGCGGTAGGCGGTCATCACGTTGTAGGTGGTGGTATCGCGGTATTCCCCCTTCAGATAGTAGTAGTTGGGGGCTTTGGCCTGGGAGTAACTGACCATAAGCCAGGTCGCGTCGACCATGAAAATCTTGGCCGAGGGGTTGACCACCTGACTCACCTTGAGGCCCCGCCACCCGGTAGTAGTAGAAGGGGGATAGCCGGAGCTGTTCATACCGTAACTGTACGCCATGTAATTGCACCCGGGGTAGCTGTCATTGGTCGTGCCGAGCGCCTTGGTCGCCGCCGGGCACATCCATTTGGACGGCCAGTAGTAAAACTCGGGGGAGGTTGTCGACTTCTGCATTCCGGCGTACGGACGCAACGTATTCACCCAGTGCTCCTGCGACAGCGTCCCGTTGGCATTGATGGCCGGCATCCACCCCCTGTAGTCATCCGTATACTGGACCGACAGCTTGCCCAGACTGCCCAACGTGTTGAGACAGGAGGCGGTGCGGCCGCGCTCTCTTGCCTTGCTCAGGGCGGGGAGTAAAATGGCTGCCAGGATGGCGATGATGGCGATAACGACTGTTACTTGTCGCTAAAATATGTAATTTGATTTGAAATTTGTTTGGAACAGTGTACTTTATAACAAAGGGAAAAGACTATGAATGCAATGATTTATG
>JAVBRV010000019.1:0-7173 GCA_031547585.1 Victivallaceae bacterium | reverse complement strand
GATCTGCAAAAAGCCGCTGTCTTCTGGACCACCCTCGCCGCCAACTGGCGGCAATACTGGAGTGCCGTCGAAATCTGGAATGAACCCGAGGGCGGTTTCGGCGCCAACCTTCCCCCGGATCAACTGCTGCCGGGAGCCAAGGCGATGCGTATCGGCGTACTGGCGGCCGCTCCGGAGGTCCGGCTCGGCGGCGCCGCCTTCACCAGTCTCTCCCCCGCCGGGACTTATCATCGTGCCGCCGTCCGCAACCGGATGCTGGAAAATGTCGATTTCGTCAGCTTCCATACCTACGGAACCGCCGCTGACCTCGTCGGGCTGGTACGGGAATACCGCGACTGGCTGAAACGGAACGGCCGGGAAGGGATGCCGCTCTGGATGACCGAAATCAGCCGGGTCGCCTGGGACAACTTCCGCACACCCGAAGAGGCGAAGCGCGTCGCCGCCGAAATCGCCCTGCAGGCGGCGGCCGGGCGGGCCGTCGGGCTGGAACGGATCTACTTTTTCGCCCTGTTCGACCTGAAGGAGGGGAATAAGACCTTCGGTTTCCTTGATGCCGACCGGACGCCGCGCGCCTCTTTTGCCGCCTTGCTGCAGAGCGTTCGCCGCCTGAGCCACGCCCGTTACCTCGGGCGCTTGCGGACCGTCGACCGGCAGATTGCTTCGGCCCGCGTCTACGCGGTCGGGGAGGGGCGGCTTATCGTGGTGGAAGCGGCGGAGACGGGCGGCGTTTTTCGCCCCGGTTTCCCTCTTCGCGGCGTCGAAGGGCTTGACGGCCGCCGCCTGGAGCCGGGCCACGATGGTTCGGTTCCGCTTGCCGACCCGGTGCTGTATCTCGACGCCGCCGCGGTTCCGGCGGCTCTTCTCGATACCGCTTCGCCGGAAAATGAGCTTCTCGCCCGCGCCGCCGTGCCGCCGCCGGAGCGGGAGAAGCCGTTCCCGGTGGTGCTTTTCCCTCATCCGGATTTTTCGGCGATCTCCGGGTACAGCTCCGTCGGCGGCTACCGGGCGGAAGCCGGTGCGCCGGTTCCGGTCGCTCTCGACCTCTGGAATCTGGGCGGCCGCCCGGAAACGCTCCGCCTGACGGTGGAGACCGCGCTGCGGCTGGCCGAAGGGGAAAAGACGGAAACACTCACGGTTCCGCCGTACGGCAAGTTGCGGAAAGAGTTCAAGGTCGCCATCCCCGAAGGAGCGGAGGAGGAGCTTTTCGATCTCGATTTCAAACTGGAATCCTCTGATGCCGCCGTGCTGGAGCAGGCTTCGCTCACCTTCCGCGCCGCCGGAGCCGCCGGGGAGCTGCGGGTTCCGCCGGGGGGAACGGGGAAGATCACCTTCGGCGGTCTCGAGAATTACACGATCCGGATCAAAGATCAGCCCTGGAACGACCGGAGCGATCTCGAAGCCTCCTTCCGGCTCCGCTATACCAAAGAATCACTTATCCTCTCGGTCGAGGTGGAGGATGACCGGCATTATGCCGATTTCCCCCCGGCCGAGATGTGGAAGGGCGATTCGCTTCAGGTCGGCCTCCGGCTCGGCAACCCCAAAACCATCGCCGAGCGCGCCCGGTTTTTTGAATATACCGTCGCCCTGACGCCGAAAGGACCCCTGGCCTGGCGCGGCGGACTCCGGGCGATTCCCTTGAGCATTGTCCGGAAGGGGACGCACACGGTTTACGAGCTTTCGCTGCCGGCGGCGGAGCTGGGCGCCGCCGCCTTCCGCCCCGGGGATGTCATCCGCCTCTCGCTGGTGGTCAACGACAACGACGGCGCCGGGCGCAAAGGGTTTCTTCAGTGGGGCGGCGGCCTCGGCGTCAACAAAAATCCGGAAGAATTCAACCGCGTGATTTTGCAATAATTAAGGAGATGTCATGAAGAACCGTTTCACTCTTATCGAACTCCTGGTCGTAATTGCCATCATCGCCATTCTGGCGGCGATCCTTCTCCCGGCGCTGAACCAGGCGCGGGACCGGGCGCGGCAGATCCAGTGTACGTCGAACCTGAAGCAGTGCGCCGCGGCCGCGCTCGCTTATTCCGGGGATTACCGCGGCATCCTGCCCGCGGCGACCTTTCAGAAAGTGGGAGCCACCTGGGGGAAGCAGTTGGGGTTGCTCAAGTACCTGCCGCTCGGCGAGGAGGGCAAGGCCAGCGTGCTCGTCTGCCCCGGCTTCGCCCCCTTCGTCTACAAGAACCAGGATGAAACCTACGGCTACTGGAGCGGCGGCTGCACCAAACCGGGCGCCACCAGCATCGATTGGTCGCTGCTCGGCAAGGAGACCTGGTACGGCGCCTTCGAGGCGGGATCCGCCGACGATCATTACCTTCGACTCAACCGCCTGGAAAACAGCCGCGCCTTCATCATGGACAGCACCCGCAACGGTGGCGGCACCCCGCAGATCTACCTGGCCCAGACCGGCAATGGCGCTACCACTACCGACGCCTCCTTCAAGGTACTTCACCTTCGCCACGCCCGCTTCAGCCGGGCCAACCTGGCCTTTCCGGATGGGCGTGTCGAAGCCAAACCCCTCGACTGGGTTCAGCGCGAGAAGAAGCTCAGCTACTCTTTGCGCATTGCTTTTTAGGGGGCGTTGAAAAATAAAGTTTACAAAGTTTTGCGGCGATCTCCGCAAAACTGTAAAGGTTATTTTTTAACGACCCCTTAATACGAATTCGCTTGAAAATCGCGCCCGGCGAAGTATATTGGAGGGGCTTTGATAAAACGTCGGGGGAAAGCATGGGGAAAGTGTGGAAGCCGTCGGAGGGGAAGCTGTTCCGGCTGACCGTCGTCATCGTTATGATGGTCAATGTCTTCCACCCCTTTCTGTGGGGGCCGGATGAACCGCGCGAGGCGGAAATCGCCCGCCAGGTCTATCGGAGCGGCAATTTCGTCACCCCTCAATTTTGTTCGCTCCCCTTCGTCGAAAAGCCGCCCCTCTATTACGATCTGGTCGCCGGCATGTTTTTCCTGACCGGCGGCCCCTCGCCGGAGGCGGCGCGTTTTGTCTCCGCCTGCCTCGGGCTCCTGATGCTGGCCGCCGTTTACGGATTGGCCAATCGGCTCTTCGGGAAGCGTTGCGCCGTGATCTCGGTCCTCCTCCTTCTCGGCATGCCGCAGTTCTACCGGGCGGCGCACTGGATTCTGCTCGACATCGGCCTCGGCGCGTTTTGCACCCTGGCGCTCGCCCTTTTCACATTTTACGTTTGCCGGGGGAAACGGCCCGGCCTGTTCCCCGCCTTCTACCTGACATTGGCCGCCGCTTTTCTGACCAAAGGCGTGATCGGAATCTTCTGCATTGCGGCGGTTGCCGGAACGTACATCCTGATCCGCCGCCGCTGGAAGCTCATCGGGGAATTTCTGCTGACGCCGTCGATTCTCTTCTTCCTTCTCCCCGTGCTGCTCTGGGTTCTGCTCCTGTATCGCGAGGGCGGCATCTATTATCTTCACGAGCACTTCATCAACAACACCGTCGGGCGCTTCCTCCACAAAGACCTGACCCTGCCCGGGTCGCCGATTCTGTTCGCCGACGTCGGCAACGACTCCCCCTGGTACTTCTACCTCAACCGCCTGCCGTCGATGCTGGGGGCGGCCACTCTGCTCTTGCCGTTTTCGCTCGCCGCCGCCTGGTTTCACTGCGGCTTCGGGCGGATTCCATTGCTGCCGGGGGGGGAGGCTCCCCGGTGGAAGAGGTGGCTTTTTTTCCTGTTCCGCGATTCCGGCGGGACCCGGCCGGAAGAGAGGGAGTATTCTCTTCTCCTCCTCCTGTGGTTGCTGCTGCCGCCCGTACTCCTCAGTTTTTCCGCCATCAAAGAGGTGACGTATGTGATTCTCTCGTACGCCGCGGCGGCGCTGCTGATCGGCGCCTGGCTCGACCGCCGGCTCCCCGCTTCAGCGGCGGCCTGGACGCTTCCCGCCGCCGGGATCTTGCTGGGCGCGGTGCTGTGTTCGACGGTTCTCGCCCGCTTTACCCTCGCCGGCTACTGGGTCGGCATGGGGGTGGTGCTGGCGGCGGGGGCGGGGTGGTGTCTTTGGGGCTTTGTCCGCCGTGCTCCGGTGAAGGTGGTTGTTGCGGTGCTTTCGCTGATTATCTGCGGCGTCCTGATCGGGAATACGCCTCAGCTGATGCGCCGCACCCGTCAGAACCGGAAGTGCTTCCTCGAATTCTCCGCGGCGGTCGGGCAGGAGGTGGGGGAGCGTCGGCTGGCGATTTTAGGGGGGGACGAAACCTTGCGCGGTTCGATCCCCTTTTACGGGGACCGGGATGTCGTCGCCCTGGCCCAGGCGGATATCCTTCTGAAGGCGATGCAGCGGGATCCGGAGCTTTGCGTTCTTATGCCGAAGCAGCACTGGAATTTTGTCAAGGGCGAGCCGCAATTCATCAAAATCCTGCGCCGCAAGCGGATCCACTCCCCCGATTTTCCGCGGTTGATGGATACGTTTTACCTTATTCTTCCTACAGCCCGGGGACGGTGAGCTGTTCGGCGCGGGGAACCCAGAAGAGCTCCGCCGGCACGCCCGTCTGGAAGGTGCGGACGTTGCGGTAGCGCGCGGATTGCGCGAGCAGCGCGTAGGGGACGAAGAGGAAGGTGTACGGCTGCTCCTCATGCAGCAGCCGTTCGAAGCGGCGCGCGAGTTCGATCCGTTTGGGGAGCTCGAAGGTGGCGCGCAGCTCCTCGATCAGCCGGTCGGCCTCGGGATTGCGGAAGTTGATGAAGTTGCTGCTCTCCGGCGCGGCCGCCTGGCTGGAGTGCCAGACCTGGTAGGGATCCGGATCGACCGGCGCGGTCCAGGCGAGGCTGCAGGCGTCGAAATGGCGCTGTTCGATCCGCTGAAGGAAGACCGACCACTCGAGGCTCTCGATTTTCATATCGATGCCCGCGGCAGCGAGTCCCTCTTTGATGAAGGGCATCATCTTGCGCTGGATGGGGTGCGAGGCGATCTGCATCATGGAGAAGATGAACTTCTGCCCCTCCTTTTCCAGAATCCCATCCGCACCCGGACGCCAGCCCGCCTCTTTCAGCAGCGCTTTCGCCCGCTCGGGGTCGTGCGGCCACGGTTTCAGCGCCGGGTCGGAGTAATCGCTGGTGGGGGCGAAGGGGCCGCGGGTGATTTCGGCGAGGTCGAGGTAGATGTCGCGCTTGATCGTCTCACGGTCGATGAGAAGGGTCAGCGCCTGCCGCACCCGTTTGTCGGCGAAGAGCGGACGGGCCTGGTTCCAGGCGATGTAGCTGTAGGCCGAGGCGGGGTAGCGGTATTTCTTCAGCTTCCCGTCGCGGAAGGGCGGCAGGTCGGTTCGGTCGCGCCACTGGTCGGGCTGCAGGCCGAGCCGGTCCACGTCGCCTGACAATAGTGCCTGGAATTGGGTGTTGGGGTGCTGGATCAAGTCGTAGACCCGGTGCTCCACCGCCGGACCGACGCCGAGCTCGCGCCCGAAATAGCGGTCGTCGCGCCGGAACACCACCTGTTTGCCCCTTTCCCACTTGACCAATTTATAGGCGCCGTTGCCGACGATCATGCTGTTTCGCAAATGGTCGTTGTTGAAGGCTTTGCCGTCGAATTTGCCGCCGTAGTCGTAGAAGTGGCGGGGCAGGGCGGTCATGGCGAGGGTGGTGGTGAGGGAGCCGTAGCGCGCCTCCTTCCAGCGGATGGTGAATTCATAGTCGTTCTGAATCTCGAAGGCTTCGATCCCTTCGTAGTAGCTGCGGAGGGCGGGGCAGTTGACCTCCGGGTTCATCACCACCTCCCACAGGAAGCGGAAGTCGTGCGCGGTGACTTCGACATTCCGGTGTTCGCGCTTGGTGACGGGGTCGGTGAAGTCCTGCCAGAATACCCCCTTGCGCAGCCGGATGCGGTAGGTCTTGTGATCGGGAGAAATCTCCCACGATTCGGCGAGAAGGGGCTGGAATTCACCGCTGCGGGCGAAGTTCCGGTCGGCGAGGGTGGCGTTGCAGAGCCCGTAGAATTCGCTGGCGGTCGCTTCGTTGCTGATGAGGGGGTTGAGATTGGGCGGGTCGCTCATGATTGTTTGAACGACCCGGCCGCCGGGAACCGCTTCCGGGTCGAAGAATTCGGCGTTGGCGACGTCGGCGGCCCGGGGAGCCGCCGCTTCGGCGGGACGCGCTGCTGTCGCGGCGGCGCGGGGGAGGGGGGCGCTTTCGAGACGGTCCAGCCGCTCCAGAATCCGGAGGTTGCTTTCGCGCACCCGGTCCACCGCGCTCACCATAAGGTAGCCGGAGGCGATCACCGCCAGCGTCAGCACGGTCAGGATGAACTTGAGATAGCCCTGGTTGTTCATCGCTGCGAGATCCGGTAGGTCATCACCGCCCCCAGCACCTGGAAGGCGATATTGGGAATCCAGAGCAGGTATTGCGGATAGAGCTTCGGGAAGGAGCTGAGCGACTCGCAGAGAATGATCGAGAGGAAGAAGGCTCCGGCAAGGATCACCGAGAGAAAGAGCCCCACCGAGGTTTCACGGCGGCTGGTCCGGATCGCCAGCGGCAGCCCGAGAAGGAGGAAGGCGATCGGCGACAGGGCGAAGGCGATGCGCTGGTTGAGCTCGACTTCCAGCTCGGTGGTGTCTTTATTGATTTCGCGGGTCAGCCGGATCTTGCCCATCAATTCGCTCAGCTTCATGAATTTGGCCCGGTTCCCGAGCCGTTCGAGGTTCGACTGTTTGCCGTAATCGAAAGGATATTCAAGCGTCTGGGTGTAGAAGCGGGTGGGCATGTCGCCGCTCTCGACGCCGAGCTCGGAGGTGGGGCTGGAGCTCTCCTTTTTAGGGTCAGCCCCGGCATCGGCTCCGGCCCCGGCCTGGCGGTTGGAGATCAGGCAGTCTTCGAGGCGCAGGGTCATGATCTGGGTTTCGCGGTTGACGATCAGCCGCCCGCGCACGGCGGAGACGTCCTGCGCCACGGTGTTGGGTCCGCTCAGGACGTAGAGCTGAACCCCTTTCAGCACGTCTTCGCCCTCTTTGTCGTCGATGTAGATGAGGTTGCCTTCGAAGCTGATCGGTTTGCCCGGTTCGAAGATGGCCATCGGCTGGTCGATTACCGCCTGGCCCATCAGGTCGCGCGATTTGCCGAGCAAGGGCGGACCCACCTCCACCTGAAGGTAGAGGCAGAGCAGCATGAGGCCGAAGGTCAGGATGAGGATCGGCGAGACGATCTGCATGATCGAGACGCC
>JAVBRV010000455.1:0-22004 GCA_031547585.1 Victivallaceae bacterium | reverse complement strand
ATTGGTGTGTGACGGCGTCTTTTTTGCGGTTCGGAAGAAGATGGTTGAAGAGGGGGCGGCTTCCCTGTGGAAAATGCAAGTGCGACTGGCCGAAATGAAGAAGGATTACCGGCTGGTCGACGCCGCCCTTTACCCGGAGGAAGTGACCTCCTGTTACGACCGGCTTCAGCGGGAGCTGGAGGCGAAAGGCTTCATTTTCGCCGGAGACGTGGTCTATTCGGCCATCGTGGATAACCCGGGGATGTGCGGCAAAACCTTCCTCCGGCTGCTGCATAACGCGGATTGTACCGTCTGGGCGTCGATTTTCAAGATGAATCCGTCGTGGCGGAGGAAGTCGTTTTTCCGGCTGATCGGCATGTCGGGGTTTCTGGAGGGCTTCGTGTCGCTCAACATTACGTACACCGATGGCGACTGCCTGGATTGCAGCAATATCGCCCGCGATATGTACCGGGTGAATCTTCCCTTCAGCCACAAGTTCAATTTCAAGGGCGCCACCGTCTACGAGCTGATCGGGAAGCTGATGGAGAAAAACCGCGAGCTGAACCGTGAATGCAAACCCATCGCCACCCTCGATGAAGCTATGGGGGAGATTTACCGGATGGAGATCGCCGAGGCGCAGCTCCGTCTCTCCCGCGGCATCAGCGAGGCGGAGCTGATCGCCAACGGCTGCAAGCCCGAAAACGCCGCTGAATTCATGGCGCTTTACAACCGGGTTCGTCCGCCGACGGAGTAGCGCTCCCTGGGGACTGTAACAAAACAGGGTTTAATACCCCGTCCCGTTCAATAAATGTTTGGCGGAGCTTTTATCGGGTAGGGCGCTCTGTCCCAGAGCGCCGTTCTCGTCGCAAGCACTATCGGGTATGAATTTGTGATAAAAGGTGTTGGGCTCTTTCTTCTCCGGCGCAAGCCGGGGGCGTGGTTTCACCCCAAAGACCATACAGCGTGAACGGCTGTCTGGGACAGACAGCCCTACCTCATGACGTCATCGACGATTCCGACGAACGTCCGGATATAGGGTCGAGAAGCTTCATTTGGTTACCGTTTCCCCACGGCGGAAGCGGCCGGGGGAGACGCCGTACTGTTGCCGGAAGGCTTTGGAGAAGGCGAATTCGCCGGAGTAGCCGGTCTCTTCGGCGATGGTTTTGAGGGGGAGGTCGGTATCCTTCAGCAAGCCCGCCGCGACCGAGAGGCGGAATTCGCGCAGCAGCTCCTGCGGCGTTTTGTGGAAGAGCCGCCGCACCTTGTCGTGAAAGACCGGAACCGAAAGTCCGGCGGCGGCGGCGAGTTCGGGGACGCTCCAATTTTTGCGGAAGTTCTGCCGGGCGGCCAGGAAGACCGCCTCCAGCTTCCGTTGCAGGGAGACGCCGGGGGCGGCGTCCGGCTCCAGGCACTCCTCCTCCAGATAGCCGAGCAGCTGGTCGATGGTCGACTCGCGCCCGGCGTGGACGGTATGATTCTGCAGATAAAGCAGTTCCGCCAGCAGCTTCACTTCCCCGCCGAACCGGGCTTCATGGAAGAGAAAGCGCTCCGGCAGATGGAGGAGCCGCGCCGGTTTGCCGAGGTAGCTCCGATAATGGAACCAGATGTCCGCGGCGGTTCCGTGGCCGGTGTGGAAGGCGTGCAGCGTGCCGCGCGGCAGGAAGGCGAAGCCGCCCGCCGCCACCCGGCGGAAGCCGCCGCCGTCGTGAAACCACAGCTCCCCGGCGGCGACGTAGTAGAATTCGTCGGTCTGGCAGTTGCCGATCCGGACCTCGTAGCCCGGCGGCAGGTGGTCGGAGAAGCCGCCGGTCAGCAGCGTCTTATCGTAGCGGTCGTCGCCGGAGCCGGAGCCGAAATGCAGGAACCGCTCCCGGATCCCCGGCGGCATGACCAGAGTTTTGGATATGTTTTTCTGACTTTGGGACATTGTCTTTTCAATCCGTTGTATTATGTTATAGTATAATTCGATATCCCGTAAAATGCAAGTGGACCACGCGGTGAAATCGAAAGCCGGTGAAGAGAAACGGACATGAAAACAGAAAGGAGGCCGCCATGGATTCCAGGAGATGCATTCCAGTCACCGCCGCCCGTTTTACCTTGATCGAACTCCTCGTCGTAATCGCGATCATCGCTATTCTGGCCGCGCTGCTGCTGCCGGCGCTGAACCAGGCGCGGGAGCGGGCGAAGATCGCCACTTGCACCAATAACCAGAAACAGATCGGTCTCGGCCTCGGTTCCTATGCCGGCGACTATGCGGGAACCAACATGATGACCTGCGCCGTGGACCGGTGGACGGCTTCCTTCCCCGTTTTTCTCTCGAAAGCCTGGGCTCAATATACGGCCGATTCGGCCGGAACCGGGGCGATCACCCAGGCCGCGGGGAACTACATCACTTCGGCCGGAATCTTTGTCTGCCCCACGGCCGCTCCGTATAAACCGCGCCCGGATGATGGTTACGGCCAGTGTTACGGTTCTTTCCTGGTCAGCTCCCATCATCCGGGAACCTCGCGCGATTATCTGTCGGGCGATTCCGGTTATTACCCGAATCCAAACGATCCGAATTCCGGATTCAAGGTGCCGTCGCAGAAGGTTCGGGTTCCTTCGGCCTTCATCATGGTGGCCGACTCCTGGCGGCTGGCGCGCGAGGCGCAGACCTACGCCGTCCAATGTCGGACTCGGGACATCTCGGGCGAAGACATCCATATGCGGCACCAGAAGCGGGCCAATATTCTTTTTCATGATGGCCATGTCGCCCTGATGGGGGCGGAGATCGGCCAACTCGTCTACCCCGACCCCACCTACAGCATGTTTGCCCGCGGTCCCAATCTCGAAACGATCCTGTGCCGGAAACCTTGAAAATGTACGATCCCATGAAGACCGTTTTTGCCCTCCTTGCCGTGTTCTCGCTCTCCGCCGCGCACGCTGCCGTTTACTACGTTTCTCCGCAGGGGAAGGCGGACGCGCCCGGCACCGAGGCGGCTCCTTTTGCCTTCATCCAAGACGCGCTCGACCGCGCCGGAGCGGGCGACACCGTCCGGCTGCTGCCTGGGGTCTACCGGGAATGCGTCAGCTTTCGCAACTCCGGGGAGTTCGGCCGCCCGGTCGTCCTCGAAGGCAGCGGTGAGGCGGTGATCGATGCCGGGTTGCCGCAGGCGCTCGATTGGCGGCCCGCCCCCGATATCGGACCCGGGGTCTACCGTGCCTTCCCGTCGGAATATGTCATCACCCTGACCGCCGACGGTAAAACGATTGTCATGCTCGATGAACGGCAGGTTTCCCCGGAAGCGATCCGTCGCTTGCTTGACGCCCATGAGGCCGGCCCTGCGAAAGGGCGCGAATTGAACTGGATGGGCATCCCCGTCCGTCGCCTGAGTTGGCCGGAGATTTTCCAGTCCGGTATGGGGCCGTACGGTTGGAAAGGTCTTCGCGCGGTGGCGATGTACCGCGATAAAGAGCGCGATCTTCTGCTGCGTTTCGGTGATGGCTCCGACCCCCGCAAGATGGAGACGCGGGTGGCGAAGAAGGGAGCCGCGATCACCATTTTCGGTGTTTCGCGCTGCGTGGTCCGCAATCTCACCATCCGCAACGCCTGGAATGCGGTCGCCATCGAAGAGAGCCTCGGCAGCGTTGTCGAACACTGCCGCATTCGTTCGGGCGATCACGGTGTTACCCTCGGGCGGGGCGCCGAAGCGTGTACGATCCGCTTCAACGAGTTTTCGATGGATATGTATTCCGACCCCGATCCCCGGGGGGAAGGGGCCTGGGGCGTCTGGGTGGCCATCAAAGCCTGCGGTTTCAATGACCGCATTGCGGTGAACATCCTGAAATCGGCGGGATTCCACCGGGTTTATGATAACCTTGTCTCCGGTCACTGGGGTGGCGTTCAGGATATCGGCGGTCCCGGGCAGAACGTCGGACTCGACGTGCATCATAATCGCCTCGATCTCATTCAGGACGATGGACTCGAACCGAATGGAGCCGAAGAAAATTCCCGTTGGCATCACAATATCGTCACGCGCTCCCGCTGCGCCATTCGGTTGAAATGCATCTCCAAAGGGCCTTTTTATGCCTATAACAACATTCTCTATGACAATCTGGAGGACTTTCGCAACTTTGGGGAACCCCGCCTGAAAAAAGGACTGCTCTATATCTACCAGAACACCAGTACCGCCGACCGGGCGATTTACAACAATAAAATTCCCGTCGGGATCGGGACGCCGAACTACCACTTTTTCAACAACCTTTTCCATTGCCGGGGCTGGTTCGAGGGCGGCTTCGCCAAACCCGATTGGAAAGGTGACTTCAACGTCTACATCCGACGCGGCGAAGGCGGCAGGGAGTGGGAGGAGGGAATGGCGCTCGCCGCCCGGCAGGGCATTGATCGCCGGAGCCTGTGGCTTGCGGCTTCACCATCCGGTTTCAGCAACCCGGAGGCGGGCGACTTTTCGTTGACTGCCGACAGCCCGGCCCGGAAGCGCGGCTGCGATCTGCAAAAGACCCTGGGCGTTGAATTGCCGGGGGCGAATGGAATAACTCCGGACTGCGGCGCGTTGCCATACGGCGAGCCGATGCCCCGGTTGCCCCGTCCCGATGATGGCAAGGACCCCGCCGGGAGCTGGCCCGGTCCGGAGGCCGAAAAGGTGCGGCAGGAGCGTTTGCGGCAAGCTGCCGAAGCGGCCGTTTACCGCCCGGCGGGAAGGTGTGTTTTCATCGACCTTGCCCCTTTCTGTAACATGGGCTTTCAAGATGAAGTCGCGGGCGACGGCAAAGGCGGTGCTTTCGATATGGGCGCGGATGATCTTCGCAATTTCCCCACCGGGTTGAGGCGGCTGGCCGGAGTTCCCTTTCGCATTTTGGAGCGCGGTTTCTCAATGATCGTGCTTCAGAGTCCGCAGGGAAGGAGTTTCCCCCGCGAAGCCGCCGGTATTCCGGTCGGGCGGAAAGTGAAGCATCTTTATTTTCTTCATACGGCGGCATGGGCCTGGACGGGGTCCTTCCGCTACCGGATTCACTATGCTGACGGCGAGTCGCGGTCTCTTGATATCCGTGCCGGGCATGAGGTCGCCGACTGGTGCGGTCCGGACCCCGCCTCGGTTCCCGAAGCGAAAGTCGGCTGGACCGGTTCGAATCCGCGCAATCCGGATATCGGCGTCTACGTCTGGCGCTGGAGCAATCCCCGGCCCGAAGCCGAGATTCGCGCCTTCGATATCGTTTCCCTGCCGGAGGAATCCGCACTGCAACCGGGCGTGATCGCCGTTACCGCCGAGTTGTTGGAATCTGCGGAATCTCTGCCGCCCCTTGCCGCCGGAGACTGGCGGGTGACCGACCCCGCCGTATCACATCTTTCGGAGCAATCTCCGGCGGGTTTCACCTTGACCCTTGACCGGGCGGGGAAATTGGACGGCGCGGCACTTTACCGGATGACGCGGTTTCCGCGCGGCGGCGACCTTGAGTTCTCCTGCCGTTACGAGGGCGCTGAGCCCGGCATGGGCTACCTTCAGGTCAAGGCTCCGGCGGGTGGACGGGATATCCGTTTTACAACCGAAGGCCGCGAGCGCTCCGGAACGCTTCGGGTGGTGTTCGACCCCGGCGAAGCGGAGCAACTCGAGCTTTTGTGCCGCATTCACGGTAAGACGCAGTTTGAAGGTGGTTCGGTACGTTTTTCCGATTTTCGGTTCGGACCCATTGAAAATACAGTTTCGGCAAAGTAACGTAACAATAGAAGGAGATATTTCATGAAAGTACACATGCGCATCAATCGGGAGTTTCCGCTCTCGGAGCTGGACGAACGGGTTTACTGCGGCTTCCTCGAGCACCTCGGGCGGGCGGTCTACAGCGGCGTCTACCAGCCGGGGCATCCCGCCGCCGACGCCGACGGCTTCCGCACCGACGTCATCGAATTGGTCAAGGGGCTGAATATGCCGATGACCCGCTACCCCGGCGGCAACTTCGTCTCCAACTACCGCTGGGAGGACGGCGTCGGTCCGAAGGAGGAGCGTCCGGTCCGCCTCGAGATGGCCTGGCACTGCCTCGAAACCAACGAGTTCGGCACCGACGAATTCATGAAATGGTGCAAAAAAGCCGAAACCCTCCCGATGATGGCGGTCAACCTCGGCACCCGCGGTCCCGAAGAGGCGCAGGCGCTCTTCGAATACTGCAACTTCCCCGGCGGCACCGCCTGGAGCGACCAACGGCGGGCCAACGGCGCGGAGGCTCCCTACGACGTCAAGCTCTGGTGCCTCGGCAACGAGATGGACGGCCACTGGCAGCTCGGCCAGCGCACCGCCTCCGACTACGGCATGGCCGCCAAAAACGCCGCCAAAGTCATGCGCGAAATCCAGCCCGACGCCGAATTGGTGGTCTGCGGCGCCTCCAGCGCCGGGATGCCGGATTTCGGAACCTACCTCAACGACGTTCTCGAATATGCCTATCCCTATGTCGATTACGTCTCCTGCCACGCCTATTACGGCAAGGGCGAATCCTCCGCCGAATTCCTGGCCTCGCCGGAGCGCATGGGCGACCTCATCGACCGGATCGCCGCCTGCTGCGACTACGTCATGGCCCGGCGCAAGGAGAAGCGCAAGCTGATGATCGCCTTCGACGAGTGGAACCTCTGGTATCGGACCAGGGGGAACAATTGCCCCGACCCGAAGTGGATGGTCGGCCGCCGTCTGCTCGAAGAGCGTTACACGATGGAGGATGCGCTGGTCTTCGCGGGGCTCCTGATGACCCTCCTCCGCCATTCCGACCGGGTGAAGATCGCCTGCCTCGCCCAGACCGTCAACGTGATCGCCCCCATCATGACCGAAGCCGACGGACCGGCTTGGCGGCAGACCATCTACCACCCCTTCCGGCTGATGTCCAATTTCGGGCGCGGCACGGTATTGCGCGACCGCACCGATTCGCCCGAATACACCACCGCCGACGGCTTCCGGGTTCCTCTCTTATACAGCTGCGCCCTGCACAATCCGGAGGCGAACGAGGTGGTGCTGTTCCTCCTCAACCGCAATCTCTCCGAAGCGGCGGAGCTGGAGGTCGAGCTGGAGAATTTCGCGCTGCGCGCCGTCGCCGATTTCCAAATTCTGCGGCACGACGATCTCAATGCGGTCAACTCGGCGGCGTGCGAAGCAGTCGCTCCGGCGGCCTCCGGAGCGGCGCGCCTCGAAGGGGCGCGGCTGTGCGCCGAACTCCCCGCCGCCTCCTGGAGCATGATCCGGGTGGCGCTCTGCTGACACCACGCTTTTATAGAAAAAACCGCACTTTGCCCGTTCCGGATAAAGTGCGGTTTTGTAATTATCGCAGGCTTATTCGAGCGTATTGGTGTCGAGACCGAGCTGTTCGAAGCCGAGGTTGCTGATGGGGTGGGTCACGCCGTGGCGGACGTCGTCGACGATCTTGCCGATGTTTTCGGTGATGACCGTGTTGGGGCGGGTATCCGGATAGGTATACTCGGCGTAGGCGAGAAGCACCAGCTGCGAGCGCTTGGTCGACTCCGACTCCGTCGAGAAGAGCCAGCCGAGGAAAGGCAGGTCCTTCAGGATCGGCAGCCCGGTGGTGCCGCGCACCACCTCCGCCTTCTGGATGCCGCCCACGACGAAGCCCTTGCCGTCGTTGCCCACCTGGATTTCGGTGTCGAACGCCGAACGGCTGATCCGGGGCGAACCGTTGGAATCCCAGCCGATCAGCGAGTTCCCCGCCAGCGATAATTTAAGCTGCGTGCTCTTCGCCGTGACGACCGGGTTGATCGAAAGGTCGAAGAAGAAGCCGTTGTAGGCTTTGGTATCCACGTACTTGCCATGCTGGATCAGGAAGTCGTCGCCGGGGGAGACGAGGACGCCGTTGGCGTCGGTCGCCGACGGAACCTTCGGCTTCCCCTCCGGGATAATGTCGTTGAGCGGCGTCGGCGGAATCGTCTTGCTGACGTCGAAGTAGAAGAGTCCCGAGAGAACCTGGACGCGCGTGGTTTTGCGGTTCCGCGCCGTCAGGGTCCCCGAGGCGACCAGCTTCGCCTTGCCCTTCGAGGTGAGGAAGTCGAGGTACTTGCTGTTCCACTTGGGGTTGAAGTTGTAGAATTCGGTCTTGCTGGAACCCGAGCCGTTGACGCCGCCCGCGAAGGTCGAGGCCCAGTTGCTGCGGTAGCGTCCGCCGGCCGAGAAGAAGTCCACGCCGTCGTTGTTCTTCCAGGACTGGAAGTCCACGCCGATGCGGTCGTCGTTTTCCGCGTAGATCTCGATCAGTTTATAGGAGAGGCGCACCTCGGGGAGGGGGAGGTCGTACTGTTCGAGCATCATCCGGATCTGCTTCCAAGACCAGAAGGGGGCGGTGACCATCAGGGCGTTGAGTTGGCCGTCCACCCGCAGCACGTCGGTGCCGTTGTTGAATTCGCAGTCGTCCCCGGCGGCGCCGACGTTGCGGACCATGCCGAGCAGATTGGCCGCCGTGTTGGCGCGGGGGAAGTAGATGAAGCGCGGACGCCCCGGCGAAAAGGCCATGTCCGGCTGGTCGAGCCGCTCGATGATCTTGTCGATGCTTTCGCCGTTGGCGAAATCGCGGAAGCGGTAGTCTTCCGCCGCGACGATGAGGAGTCCGCGGCCGTTGTTGAAACGCAGCGCGTCCACGGCGGTCTGGCTGCTGGCGACCCGGCGGCTGTTGGCCACCGCCCAGAGGTAGCCGCGCAGCGAGTAGGGGTCGGCGTGCTTCAGCTCGTAGACCTTGGTGAGCACGTAGGGGTCGCTGTTGTCGCGGATGAAGTGAACCGCGTCGGTGTCCTCCTTCAGGTCCAGCCGGAGCTGGGCCTGGACGGTCGAGCTGCCGTAGCCGGAGGAGGTGCGGCTGTTGGTTCGGCGGGGGGTGCCGTCGATTTCGGTCGGCGTGAGGCGCACGTTGATGTCTTCGGCCGCGAGGGTGAAGAGGGCGGCAAAGGCGAAAAGAGTGAAGAATAGCTTTTTCATCAGTTGAACTCCTGCTCCAGGACTTCGCGGCTGACCGGCGCGGGCGGGGTGAGATCGGGGTGAACCAGCGCCGCTTCGGCGGTGACGACGATATAGATCCGTTCGCGCATGGTGGTGGTGACGCCGAACAGGTATTTCAGGTAGGGAATGTCCGACAGGAAGGGGATGCCGATGGTCTGTTCGACCTCGGTCTCCTTCTCGTAGCTGACCAGCAGTTTTTCAAGGCCGAGGCCGAGGGTGAGGTCCCCGGAGAGGATGCTCGAATTGCCGACTTCGTCGCCCCGGTTGCTGCGCTCGACCACGCTTTTCTGGCGGATGTGGTAGTTGAAGAGAAGGTTGCCGTGGTTTTTCCGGTAGAAGTCGGCGTTCGCCGGAATCTGCCCCAGGGTATCGATTTCGCCGGCTTCCGCTCCGAAGCAGACCACCGGGTCGGTGATCTGGAGAAGGAGGTTGGAGCCGCCGCCGACTTCGACGCTGGTGCGGTCGTCGGCGTTCTTGGAGATATTCTGGTAGTCCGGCGTCAGGTACGCCTGGTAGGTGCGCGTCTGGTTGAGCGCCGGCAGGTCGTAGATGGGGGTGTTGATGAAGGTGAGGTTGGTGGTCGCCGCCAGCTTGGCGTTGCCGGATTGCTGGAGGATGCGCACGAAACTGAGATCGAACTGCGGCGCGGTCATGAAGCCCCCGTAGCCCCAGCCGGTGGAGAAATCCTTGGCGATGTCGGCGAATTTGGTGGCGCCGCCGATCAGCTGCAGGATCGCCTCGTTGGAGAAAATGTTCCCGGCGCTGTACCCCGCTTCGAAGAGGTTGAGCCCCGGGCCGTTCTTCCAGGCGAGGTAATCGACGCCGATGTCGCGGAGCTTGCTTTCGCGGATTTCGTAGTAGTTGACGCGGAGGTTGACCTGGGGGAGGGGCCGGTCGAGGTATTTGACCCAGGCGAGGATGCCGAGGGCGGCGACGCGGTCGTCCTTCCAGTAGATGAGGTTGCTCTCGGCGTTGAGGTAGGCGTAGCCGGCGGGGGAGCGCAGCACGTCGTTGATGATGCGCACGATGTCTTCGGCGGCGCGGTAGTTGGGCCGGTAGGCGATGCGGGTGATGCCGGTGCCGTCGATGACCGAACCGAATTCGTCGGTGACGCCGGGCTGGTCGATCTTGGCGATGAGGTCGTCGATGTAGGGCAGGAAATCCTCGCCGGTGGAGACGAGGATGTAGTTCTTCTGCTTGGCGGCGTAGTTGACCCGTTCGACCAGCGACTGCGAACTGTAGCGGCGGACGGCCGCTTCGACGTAGGGGCGGATGTCGGTCGCCTTGACGTAGCGGAGTTCATAGAGCTTGCTGACCATGCGGAGCTGGGCGTCGTCTTGAACGAGGCGGATGGTCCGGGTTCCCGGTTCGGCGGCGGTCGCCGCGAACAGGGCGAAGAGGGAAAGGAGGGCGATGCGAAGTTTCACAGGGTTGCCTTTCTTATCTTACAGGAAGGAAAAACTGACGATGGCCGGCCGGCCGTCGAGATTACTGAGCATAACCCGGAAGAGCGAATCCTGCTCGATGGGCAGCCCGTTGCTGCCCTGGCGGCGGAACGAAACCTTCCAGATCTGGATGCCGAGGAGGGGGTTGCGCAAGTCGGTCAGGAACTCGTACCCGGTCGCTTCGCCGAGCGAATCGGCGAGCACCTTGCGGGCGGCGGCGAACTGTTCGACCCCGAAATCCTTCCGCAGGCCTTCGGGCAGCAGCGCCACGAAAGCCTTGGCGTCGGCGGCGGTGAAGGCGGCGAGGAGCTTCCCGGCCAGTTCCCGCTGCGCTTCCTCGCGGGAGGCGGCTTCTTTCGCGGCGTCGGCGGCGGGCGGCGTGGAGGCGCAGCCGGCGACCCAGAGTAGGGCGGCGGCTGCCAGAAACGGCATCAAGAGCTTCATTGTTGACCTGCGGGGTAAGTAAATAAGCAATTTGGACAAAACAATCCGTAGAATATAACCCCGTAAGCCTTCGGAATCAAGCGGGAATTGTTTATTTTTCCGGGTAAGCCTCCGCCAGTTTCCGGATGACGCCGGGGAGGCCCGGCATCGGCAGCCCCCGGGTGCGGATGGTGCGCTCGAGTTTCTGCACTTCGGCGAGGGGAATGGTGTTGACCCGGCCGAAGGCGGCGGCGACCTCGACGGAACGCGCCGCCTGCTCCAGCATCTCCAGGAGCTCCAGTGCCCGCAAGGGGCCCTCCGGGCTGCAGATCATTACGCCGTGGTTGCGCATCAGGAAGGCGTTCGAGCGCTCGACCACCTCGTCGAAGGCCTCCGCCAGGCGCTGCGACAGCGGCTCCTCGTAGCGGACGTACAAGACGGGGCCGAGCTCGATGACCGGTTCCGGCAGGAAGGGGCGCGACAGGATCTCCTCGTCGATCAGGGAGAACCCGGTCAAGATGGGGGGATGGGCGTGGATCAACCCTTTGACGTCGGGACGCTTCTTGAGGATGTTGAGGTGGATCGGCGTTTCGCCGGTGGGCGCGCGCCCCGGGGCGGCGAACCGCACCTCGCCCTCGGGGGAGAGGATGACGATGTCGTCGAAGCGGAGCTCCCGCTTGGGAACCTTGGTCGGGGTGATGAGGATGTCGCCCCCCTCGGTGCGGCTGGAGAGGTTGCCGCCGTGCGAGGTGACATACCCCGCCTCGGCCAGCCGTACCGCCGCCAGCGTCAACTCCTGAATCGCTTTTTCATGCTGTTTCTGTAACGTGTGCATAAGATCGTCTCCTTTTAAGGAAATATATCGACGATCCGCCGATTTTCAACGGCGATGCACATTCAAAAAGCGCTGGAAGATATGGAGAAAACGATTTACTTCTGCTGCATCCGGCGGTACTCGGTGGGGGTGACGCCGTTGAGCTTGCGGAAGAAGCGGGCGAAGTAACGGGGGTCGTCGTAGCCGACCAGCTCCGCAATGCGGGAGATCGCGAGCGAGTGGTCTTTCAGGAGTTCGCGCGCTTCGCGGTTCCGCAACTCCATGACGCTGGCGTGCGGCGAAACGGCGTGTCGGGTGCGCCACCATTGGCGGAAGGCGGAGTAGCTGACGCCGCGTTCGGACGCCACTTTTTCCCAGTCGAGATCGTCGTGGTAGTGGCGCTGCAGGTGGTTTTCGATTTCGTGAAAAATATCGGCCGCGGAAGGGGAGGGGGGCGACGGGTGGTTCAGAAAGGTTTCCGCGAGAATGGCTTCGGCCAACAGGTCCAGCTGGGTGCAGCGCGCCGGCGAGAGCGGCGCGGCGAGGAGCCGTTTCATCAGTTCGGCGTACTCCGCCGCCGCCGGAGCGTCCGTCAGGGGGATCGTCCTCGCGCGGTGCGGATTGCGCTTCGACTCCTCCTCGGGGAAGAGGCTGGAGAGATGCTCCGCCTCGTAGACGAAGAAGAATTCATCCACCGGGCGGAGGGGGACGAGTTTCCGCACGTCCCCCGGCAGCGCCAGGACGCAGCCGGGGCGGTCGATCAGCGTCTTGCCGTCCTGGTCGGTCAGCGACACCTGGACCTTCCCCGTGAACAGCGAGAAGGCGATGTGGTCGAAGCTCCGGTGGATCGCGTAGTTCTTGTCTTTCAGGAACCCGACGCGGTTCAGGGGTTTCGCCGCCGAAGCCAGGCGCGGAAGTTGGTTCAGCCAGACGATCATGATAACAGGAAATCCTATCGCATTGTCTAAAAGTCCACCGGATCTTCTTGCATTTGTGCATAAAATACGTCATACTATATCAAAATGCAAATTCAATGTGAAGGAGTTCTCCATGATTTCAGCCTATTGCCTCAGCTACGGAAACTGGACCGTCATCCCCTCGCAGTGGGAGCACGACTTCGCGGATATGGCGGCGTGCGGCTTCGACGCGGTCGCGCTCTCCTACTCGGAGAGCGAGGAGCGGTACGCGCAGCGCTGCTTCGAGCAGCAGGTGAAAGCCGCGCAGCGCCACGGCCTCAAGGTGCTGGCCATTCCGAGCCGGATCGGCGGACGCTTCGCCGGAGCGCCCTTCATGCCGAGCTTCTGGCTGCTCGATCACCCCGCCTCGCAGCAGCCCGGCCGCCCCGGGCTCGCCCGGCTGGAGGACCCCGTGTTCCTGCGCTGGGTCGAAGGCTTCCTGCGGAAAATCGTCGAGGATTTCGGCGTGGACGGGCTGATCTGGGACGAACCCAAGGGGCTCGACCTCCCCATGCCCACGCTGGAGGAGACCTACCGGAGCACCCTCGATTTCCTTCAACACCTGACCGACTTCGTGCTCGGCCTGCGTAAAGATCTCGACATCACCCTTTTCAACATGCCGAAGGTTCCGGCGGAGTTCACCGCCCGGGCGGCAAAACTTCGCGGACTCTCTTCCGCCGGGTTCGACGGGCGCTGCTGCCGGGAGAGCTACTTCCATGAGGAGCCGGTCTACAACAAGACCTTCATCCGCGACTGCTGGCCGCGCACCGTGGCCGAGTGCGCCGGGCACACCGGAACCTTCGCGCTGATCGAAAATATCCTGATTCCCGACGTCTGCATCCCGGAGTTCGAGGAGGAGTACCTCCGCACCCTTCGCGAGATCCGCCCCGACCATCTTTCGGTCTACTACTACGGCCACAACAACGAATCCCCCGAGCGAATCCAGAAGTTCTGCATGGAGAACCTGAAAAAATATTGCAAAGGAGAACGGCTATGAAAGAACGAAATTTCACCTTAATTGAACTCCTCATTGTGATTGCGATCATCGCTATCCTGGCGGCGATTCTTCTCCCCGCGCTCAATACCGCCCGGAGCCGGGCGGGGCAGGTCGCCTGCATGAGCAACCAGAAGCAGATCGGCCAGACCTTCGACAGCTACGGCACCGATTGGCGGGGCTACTGCCCCGCGCCCCAGTACAATACGTCGGGCGGCATGGAGAACGGTTTTTACACGCTCTATGACTGGATTCACGCCATCTGGCCCTATGTATATAACTCCAGCCGGGCCTATGCGCCCTTTCAGGAGTCCCTGACCAAGACGATTTTCTACTGCTCCGCCTCCCCCGTCCCCCTCGGCGTGGATCTCAGCTACACGGGGACGGCGACTTATCTGCGCTACGGCATGAACCCCAACATCTTCTCGGCCAAGACCGGCGACGTCAATGTCAATTCGACCAGCCTGCGTCCCTTTTCCTACCCCGCCGCTTACGCCGAGGCGCCGTCGCGCAACGTTCTCGTGGGCGAAATCTACCGGCAGAACATCTGCCACCCCTACACCTATTACGCCCTCGACGGCAACGTCGGGGCCGGACTCATCTCCCATTCGGCGGGCGGCAACTTCCTCTTTATGGATAAGCACGTGGAGTTCCGCCGCTACCCGGGGCAGATCCCGCCGAACAGCTCCGGGCTGGCCACTTTCAAAACTTTCTGGCGCGGCTACAAATAAAGGTTGCCGACTCTCTCAGGTAGGGCGCTCTGTCCCCAGAGCGCCGTTCTCGTCGCATGGTCTTTGGGGTGAAACCTCGCCCCGGCTTGTTCCGGAGAGGGAAGAGCCAACTGCGTTTCATCTTGAATTCATACACGATAGTGTCTGCAATGAGAACGGCTGCCTGGGGACAGGCAGCCCTACCTGACCTCTGCAAAACGCTTAATTAAGGAAATATGAAGATGCTCTTGCGAATTTTCATGCTGGCGGCCCTGTTGCCGATGATGCTTGGGGGTGCGGATGCGCTCGATACCACCGGGGAGTGGAAGGTGTTTCTGAATGCGCTCCTGCCGGAACCGTGCGATCGCCTCCCCGCCGAACTCGAAGGGACGGCGAAGGGAGCCCGGGTGAAGCCGAAAACCCTCCGCATGTCCGGCCACACCATCGATCTCGCCGCTCTCGCCGGGAGCTTTCACGCCGGGGCTGAAGCGGTATTGTATTACGAGTTCCACCGCGAACAGGCGGGCGAAATCCGGGCCGGAGCCGCCGCCGACTGGTGGATGGAGGTATTCGTCAACGGCAAGCTCGCCGTCAGCACCATGCGCCTCGGGAACCGGGTCGAAATCACCCCCGAAGCCCATGTTTTCACCGTCCCCGTGCGGGCGGGCAAAAACCTGCTGGTCGCGCGGGTTCGGAGCGGTTCCGAGGGGTGGAGGTTCGTCCTCGGCACCCCGAAGCCGCCGCAGGCCAACCTCGTTTTCACCGCGAACGGGGAGTGGAAAGTCGCCGATATGGCGGAATCCGCCGTCCGCCCCGGCAGCGCCCTCGACCAGACCGCTTTGTCGGAGCTCCCCGGCAAGGCCCTGCCGCGCCTCGGCATGAGCGCCAGGGGGAAATTGATCGTGGAGGGGCGTCCCGATTGGCCGGTCCGGCTGCGCGGCACCGGTTCGCACACCACCTGGCTCTTCAACCACGCCAAACGGACTCCGGGCTGGAAGGAGCTGTGGAAGAAGGATGCCGAACAGGCCCGGCTTCAGGGGTACAATCTTGTCCGGCTGTGGGCCGACTCCATGTGCACCACGGAGGATCTGACCTTTACCCCCGACCTTCTCGACCGGCTGGATTACTTTATCGCCGTCCTGGCGGAGCGGCAGGTCTACACCTTCCTTACCGTCGGTTCTTACGGTTTGTACCGCAAGGCGAAATACTGGGATAAGCCCGCGCCGGGGGAGCGGCTCGACTACAAGCTCCGGATGTACCTCGGCGACCCGGAGATCCGGCACTCCTGGAAAATCGGCGTGGAGACGCTGATGAACCACGTCAACCCCTACACCGGGCGCGCCTGGAAGGATGAACCCGCCATCGCCTGCGTCGAACTCTATAACGAGCAGGAGTGGGGCTTGCTCCGCCCGCATCAGCAGTCGCCGCAGACCCTCGCAGAGTTCAGCGAAGTCTTCCGGGCGTGGCTGAAAAAGAAGTATAAATCGCTCGATGCCCTGGCTTTGGCCTGGGGGGGCACAGCTCCGAAGAGC
The DNA here is from genome assembly GCA_031547585.1 of Victivallaceae bacterium. Taxonomy (GTDB): domain Bacteria; phylum Verrucomicrobiota; class Lentisphaeria; order Victivallales; family Victivallaceae; genus Victivallis. The sequence goes on along the minus strand of JAVBRV010000455.1, from coordinate 6,179 downwards.
TGGGGAGAGATCGAGGTCCCGGCGACCTTCCCGATCGGCAGCAAGTCCGTACGGGATAACGACTTTATTCTTCTCACCACCGATCTCTCGCGGGAGTGCGCCCGCTGGATGAACGAGACCCTCCGCGCCACCGGATATCGCGGACTGGTTCCGCAGTACAACCTTTCGCGCTGGTTCGGCGGCCAGGCGGCCCGCTGGGAGGAAGCGCAAGTGTCGATTTCGAACACCTACTTCAACCACCCGAGCAACTTCGACCGCCCCGGCTCGCGCTGCCGCCAGAACAGCTCGATCGAAGCCTCCGCCGCCTACTGGCGCGACGTCGCCGTCATGCGTTTCGCCGACCGTCCGCTGATCGTGACGGAATACAATCACCCCTTCTGGAACCGCTATCAGTACGAGGGCGGATTGCTCTTCGGGGCCTATTCGGCATTGCAGGGCTTCGACGGGCTGATGGTCCATGACGAGGCGGTTTTCGACCATGTGGTCAAGGGCCTCGATTGCTTCGGCGTGGCGCGTTCGCCGGTACTGCGCGCCGGGGAATTCGTGCTGGCCTGCCTCTTTCAGCGCGGGGACGTGAAGCCGTCGCCGCACCGGGTGGAGCTGTCGGTTCCCAAAGAGTACGTGGAGCAAGGCGGCAATGGCGCGCTCTCCGTCTCCTGGGAGCAGAATAAGCTGGCGCTGCTGACCGGTTTCTCGGTCGGCTTCACCGGTTTGAAACCGGCGGCGGGAACCGGCCTGTCCGCGCCCGCCGACTGGGTGATCGCCCCCGACGGCGGTTCCATCCTCAAATCCGCCGGCGGCGGCTGGGCGGTGGAGGGCGTGGAGAAAAAGGGCGGCCGCTTCAGCGCCGGCGGGGCCGTGAAAGAGTTGAAAGCAAAAGGGTTGCTCCCGGCGGATAACCTCAGCGACCCGGCGCGCGGCGTCTATCAATCCGATACCGGCGAGATTACCATGCGTGTCCGTGATCGGGTGTTGAAGGTGGTGACGCCGCGCAGTGAAGCGGCGGCGTTGCCGGAGAACCGTGAAGAGGCGCTCGGTTGTCTGCGGATTCTCGGGAGCTCGGTCCCCGCCATGGTCGCCGCCTGTTCGACGGACGGCAAACCGCTCGCGGACAGCGGCCGGATCGTTCTCGTCTATTCGACCCGCGCGGCCAACAGCGGCATGGAGCTCTCCGCCGACGAGGTGACGCTGCTGAAGCTGGGCCAGCCCCCGGTGCTGCTGCAAACCGGGAGGCTGAAGGTCGAGCTGGCCCACTCGCAAGCCACCGGAATGCGCCTCTACGCGCTCGGCTTCGACGGCGTCCGCCGCGAAGAACTGCCGCTTTCAAAGCGCGGCGAAACACTGGAAATCTCCCTCGATACCGCGCTTCTCAAAAACGGCCCGACCGTCTTCTTTGAATTGACGAAAGGCGAGTGACCGGCCCGGACTTGCATTTACCTCCCTTTACGGATATATTCTGATCGAAGGGAGGCAACATCATGTTCGGCGACGTATATGCAATCGGCTGTTTGGTCGTCTGGGGCATCCCCGTCGGCTGCGCCGTGGCGATGCTGGCGAAGGGCTGCGTCGCCGATCCGGAGAAGACCGGGAAGTTCCCCGAAGGAATGACCTTTGCGGCGTTGCTTGTGGCGATCCTGATACCCATGGTTCTTTCGGCGGATAACCCGAATTTTCTGGCGGTCGGCCTGATGACGGGGACGCTTCTTCTGGCGGGAATCGGCTTCCTGACCTTGCGCTTCCGATTGCAACGCTGGGGGATCGGGTTGGCTCTTGCCGGTACATTGATTCTCTTCTTTACATATTTCGAGGTTCCCGGTTACCTGCCCGACGGGAGCCGTTATAAGGCTCGTCTTATTTCGTTGGAGTCCGACCTGAAGATGGCGGCAAAGAACGACCCGGCAATTTACCCCGAGGGAAGCTTCGATGCCGGTCATCCGGCCATGGCGGCCCATCCGGAATTATTGAAGGCGTGGGATCGCGTAGCCGCCCTGCGTCCCGTCTGGCACACCTGCTTTACGAAGCTCCGCAAATGCGACCCCCTGCCGCCGCCGGAGTTCCGAGCCGGAACGTTGGGTGATAATCTCGATGCCTTGCGGGAATACATTCGCGATCATGTGCGCGTCCAATCGCGAGAGGGAAGCAGGCGATGAGTCGAGTGAAGTTGTGGTTCTGGCTCAGTGGCCCCGCTGCGCTGCTGCTGGCGTGGCTGGTTCCGGATAAATTGGCGTGGCCTTCTGCTGCCGCCTGCCGGATGGTTTTCCTCCTTTATGCGGTGGTCTGGTTGCTTTTCCCGGTGGTGCTTTGGGGATTCCGCTGGTCCGCTTCCCGCTGGGAACGACGCGGGGAGACCCTGTGCCGGGTCCGTTGCCGGAGTGGAAAGGTCATCGCCGAGATCGACCGGAACAAGTTCTCCGAAGTGTGGGGCGTCAATACCGACCAGGGACCTATTCACGAAGATTTCTGGCTGCTCTGCGTTACCCGCGGCAAGCCGGGCTGGAGGATTACGCGCATAACTGTGGATTTTGAAGCCCTGAACGACGATTCCGTCAGCGATTTTTTCTTCACCTTGCCCGGTTTCGATCTCAATGCGTATATTGCCTGCATGGGGGTGACGGCGAACCGGACAACTTTGCTCTGGCGGCGTAAAACGCTGGATAATCAGCAGATCCGGAATCAGATCGACCTCTTCGAAACGCAGAAGTGGCGGGTATATATCGCCGGAATTCTGCTGCTTTTCTTTGTTGGCCTCACCTGGGGACTCGATTCATGGTGGATAATCAGAATGATCGGGGTGATCGGGGTGATCGTCGAATCCATGACCCTTGTCATCGAATGTTCCGTGTTTGCGTATGCCGCCGACCTGAAGCGTATCGGCGTTAAGCCGCGCTGGTTCGGGAAAACCGTCAATCCGAAGGCATAGCAGTAAGGGACTGCTTCGACGATGCAAAAGTCGTTGCAGGTATTGAATCTCGATTGAAAAAGTATTTGAGACACGGTAATTTATTGTTATAGATAAAAATAGCCGTTAGAATTCTGGATAGCATAATGAATATTCTGATTTCGCTTCTGGGGAGTACGCTGGACAATCACGGGCGCGGCGAAGGGCGTTGGGGTGCGTGGCGCCCTTCGGTGGCGCTTGCTTTGCAGGAAAATCTGCATTTTGACCGCTATCACCTTCTGTATCAGCCTAATTTCAAGACCTTGCAGGAGACGGTTGCAGCGGACATCCGCTCCTGCTCCCCGGATACGGAGGTGGTGGCTGAAGAGATCGCCTTTGCCGACCCGTGGGATTTCGAGGAGGTCTATGCCAAGCTCTACGACTTCAGCCGCGCCCGGAATTTCGCCGCCGATGAGCATAACTATTACATCCATATCACCACCGGGACCCATGTCGCGCAAATCTGCCTCTTCCTCTTGAACGAGTCGAACCATCTGCCGGGGAAGCTGATTCAGACCCAGCCGAGCAAACGGAATTGCGCCCGCGGATCTTTCACCGTCATCGACCTTGATTTATCGAAGTACGACCTGCTGGCGCAGCGGTTTGCGGTCGAGCGGCGCAACGATCTGGATTTTTTGAAATCCGGCATCGCCACGCGCAACGGGCGGTTCAACGCGCTGATTGAGACCATCGAGCGCGTGGCCATCCGTTCCACCGAGCCGATTCTTTTAACCGGTCCGACGGGGGCGGGGAAATCACAGCTGGCCAAGCGGATCTACGAGCTGAAAAAGCTGAATCACCAGCTGCGGGGGAGTTTTGTCGATGTCAACTGCGCCACCTTGCGCGGCGACCAGGCCATGAGCACCCTTTTCGGGCATAAAAAGGGTGCTTTCACCGGGGCCGTGGCCGACCGCCCGGGGCTGCTGAAGAGCGCCGACGAAGGCATCCTCTTTCTGGATGAAATCGGGGAATTGGGCCTCGACGAGCAGGCCATGCTGCTGCGCGCCGTCGAGGAGAAAACCTTTCTGCCGCTCGGCTCCGACCGCGAGGATTCGAGCTCCTTTCAGCTGATTTGCGGCACCAACCGCGATTTGAATGCGGAGGTCGTTTCCGGGCGTTTCCGCCCCGATCTCCTGGCGCGGATCAATCTGTGGAGCTTCGAACTGCCGGGCCTGGCCGACCGGCGGGAGGATATCGAGCCGAACTTGGAGTACGAGTTGAACCGTTACGCGGAGAAGAGCGGCAAACGCGTCACCTTCAACAAGGAGGCCCGGGCGCGCTTTCTGGAGTTCGCGCTGGCGCCGGGGAATCCGTGGAGCGGGAACTTTCGCGATTTGAACGCGATGGTGACGCGGATGGCGACCCTCTCCTCCGGCGGCCGGATCGATCTGGAAACGGTGAAGGAGGAGGTGGGGCGGGCCAACCGCTTCCACCACGCCGCCCTTGCCGATTCGGAGCTCGTCACGCTCCTGGGGGCGGACTATCTGGAGAAATTCGACCTTTTCGATCTGGCGCAGCTGAAGAAGGTGATCGAGGTCTGCCGCAAGTCTTCCAGCCAGGCGGAGGCGGGGAAAAAGCTCTTCGCCGTATCCCGGCAAAGCAAAAAATCCTCCAACGACTCCGATCGCCTCGGCAAATACCTGTTACGCTTCGGCCTGGACTTTCAAACCGTCCGGGCCATGTAGAAGGCGGGGAGTCCGCCGTAGGTGACCGCTTCGACGATGCGGAAGCCGTGACGCTCCCAGTAGGCGGCGCTGCCCTGAACCGCCGTCAGGCAGGCTTCCGGCAGCTGAAGGCTCCGGCAGTGGTCGAAAAAGTAGTCCACCAACGTTTGCGCGGTCCCCTGCGAACGCCGGTCGGGGTGAATCGCCAGGTCGTGCAGATAGAGGCAGTTCGGCTCCGCCGGCAGCGTCCAGGCTGAAGTGTTGAGGGGGCGCGGCTCCCCCTTCCGCCACGGATGGCTGAAAATATAGCCCGCGTCCTCCCCTGCCAGGCGGCAGCCATCGGGGTAGAGCCGGACGAGGGAGCGGAAGGTCTCCACCCCCTCCTGATAAGCGTTGGGGTAGCTCGCCGCCTGAATCCGCAGAATCAGGGCAAGATCGGCTTCGGTCGCGGTGCGCAAGCTCAGTTTCGACATGGTGGTCTCCTTCTTTTGTTGTATACTATATCTGCTTGAACTGATTTTGCCAAGAAAACCAGAGTTTTTTGGTGACAGGGTATTGACATTGGTTTTTGTTTGTGGTATAATATTATAAAATCTAATGTGAAAAAAGTGAAATACTCATGAAGACAACTGAAATTCTCGACCATTTGCGTTCGCGGATTGTCCGCGGGGAGTTTCTGCCGGGGGAGAAGCTCCCGAACCGGCCGGAGCTGCTGCGGGAGTATTCGGTGAGCGTGGGGGCGTTTCAGAAGTGCATCAATCAGTTGATCGAGTGGAACTTTCTCGAGTCGCGCGGGGTGAAGGGGATGTGCGTCACCGCGAATCCGCCGCATCTTTCGAGCTACGCGGTACTGTTGCCGGTGTGGCGGCTGGAGGATACCCTTCTCAAGACGCTGGAGCTGGCGGCGACGGCGTACTCCGAGGCGAATCCGGGGGCCGGTTTTCGCTACTACCGGGTGGAGTCGCCGGACGCGTTGGAGCGGAAGGGGTGGGATGAATTCGCCGCCGACGCCGCGCAGGGGCTGCTGGCCGGGGCGGTGGCGGTCTTTCTGCCGCCGCCGATGGACATCCAGCGGCAGCTCGGCGATTTCCCCTGCGTGGTGATTTCGCGTTCGCGCCAGGATACGCCGCATGCCTACCCGGAAGTCATGTTCGACACGGTCGGGCTCTTCCGGCGGCAGCTCGATCTCCTGAAAGAACGGGGCAGTCGGAACGTCGCCGTGCTCCTGAACGGCGACACCAGTATCGTCAAGGTGCTGGAGATCGGCAAGATCGCCGAATCGAGCGAGCTTCACTGCCCCCGGCGCTGGATTCAGGGACTTCACTTGAACAGCACCCGCAGCTATTTTTTCGATAATCTGCTCGACTTGCTTTTCGACCGGGGTCAGGACCCGGTTCCGGATGGACTGGTGGTTCAGAACGAGAACTTCCTGCCTCTCGTGATGAACGCGCTCTGCCGCCATAACCTGGTGCCGGGGCGGGACATCCGGATCGTCAGCCATACCAACTTCCCCTCTCCCGTTCCCCGCTTCCCCGAAATCGATTATCTCGGTTTCAACAGCTCTGAAATTCTGGGCG
>JAVBRV010000105.1:0-11760 GCA_031547585.1 Victivallaceae bacterium | reverse complement strand
GGTCGAAGTCTTCGGCTCGGTCGACAACCAGCTCAACCGCCAGACCGCCTTCGCCCTCGGCGAACTGGCCCGCGACCTCAACCGCGTCGCCCTCTTCGGCCGCCGCGTCGAAGGTACCGCCAGCGCCCGCGGCGAAGCCGGCGGACTCTACTTCTTCGCCACCCGTCCGAACGGACTCGTCATCGACGCCGCCGACGCCGCCGTCGACAGCGTCGCCATCAATGACGCGGCCCAGGCAGTCATGGGCGCGGGCGGCGACCCCACCCAGATCCTCTGCTCCCCCGGTCAGGCGCGCGTCCTCTCGAGCGAGTACAAAAACCAGCTCCAGATCGTCCGCTCCGACGACCGCCGCGGCGCTTACGTCGCCGTCGTGGTCAACGAAATCAACGGCCGCGGCATGACCATCATGGCCGATCCGGACATGCCCGATACCGACGCCTGGGTCATGGACTCCGCCGGTTTCGGCCTCGCCAATCTCGCCGGACGCGCCATCACCGACACCGACGCCACCCCCCAGGGCTTCGACGGCGTCAAGCGCATGGCCCTCGGCGAACTCACCTTCACCTTCAAGAACGCCGCCCAGCGGCTCTGCCGGATCTCCAACCTGAAGTCCAGCAGCGCCGCCTTGGCTGATTTGCGGTAAAGCACGTTATCTGCCCAGCCAGAGCGCTGGGCAGATTGACGCTCCGGGAATCAGGAGGGGCCTTACTCCCCTCCTGAAACCACCCCCGGGTGTGGGGAAGCCGCCTGATGTGGCCGGGCACTTCCGCCTCCTGACCCTAGCGTTCGCTTACGCGAACTTAGTCGCCCCTCCGGGGCGCTCTCAGACGGCGAGGCCTTCGCTGCGTTACGTTCGGCTTCGTCGCAATTGCTCCTCGCTCATTTGCTATCGCAAATGAGTTCCCTCACATCCACTCCGCGGCGCTACGCGTTCCTGTGGGCAGAAACGCAGTGTGCCACGTTTTGGCTGAGCAAAAACGCGATTTGGCTGTGAGCATCCCCTCCGTGTAACTCCGTGTTCCTCCGTGTAACTCCGTGTTGCACGCCCCTACCCCAAAGAAAGGTATACCATGACCGCAGAAGAATTGACCCGGCTCACCGGCAGCGCCGACGGTTATTTCGAGGTTCACATCGACGGCGACCGTTGGCGTGAGCTCTCCGCCGGAATCCGCGAGGGCGCGCTGGCGACAGCCGTCACCGACATCGCCGCGCTGCTCGAGCGCACGCCCGAACTCACACGCGAAGATGAATTGCACGCCGTCTGCGAACAGGCGCTCCATCTGGCGCGCGCTCCCGAAATCACCCCCGGCGCGCCGGTACTGGTTTCGGAGGAAGTCTCCGGGATCGGCCGCCGCTCGTGGCAGCTCCCGACGGAATCGCCGCCGCACTACGCCCCCCGGGCGGAGCGGCTGCTCGCCCGCTACCTCACCCCCGGCACACCGCGCCTCAATCGCGGCTGACCTTTGGCCCGCTTTCTTCGGAAGGCGGGCCGTTCCCCTGAGTCTGTGAGGAATTTCGGATGAGCGGTGTTGCCGCTTGGTTGTCAGGTGGTTGTGAAAAAACGCAGCCTCACCCGATGGGTGAGGAGAGGCTTTTTCGCAATCACATGGCGACCAATGGGCAATGCCGATCGCCGAACAATTCTTCACAGATTCAGGGTTCTTACCAATTCCTGCCTGACAGCTAACCGGTTCCTCACACACGGGCACTATTTTATGTGACAAGACAACGAGGAAACGCCGCCAATACTCTTCGGCGGCAAGGTAAAACAGAAAGGCAAGAAGAGAAATGATCCGACGAAACAGCAACTTCACCCTTATCGAACTCCTGGTCGTGATTGCGATCATCGCCATCCTGGCGGGGATCCTGCTCCCGGCCCTGAACGGCGCCCGCGCCAAGGCCAGGACCACCACCAGCATGAACAACTGCAAGCAGTGGGGCGTCGCCTTCGGCATGTTCGCCGACGACAACCGCGAGGGACTCCCCTACTTCGGCGAAGACAAGGTGAAGAACACCTACACTGACGTCCCCGAAGCCACCTACAACAAGTTCTGGGCGGACGCCCTCCCCGGCTACGTCGGGCAGCGGCCCTTCAAGGACTTCGCCACCGACAAGAAAGAGGCGGTGACCGTCTTCCGCCAGAGCAAAACCATCTTCCGCGATCCGAACTCCAACGCCCCCTCCGACGAAAGCGACGCTTTCCCGACCGACAGCTACGACGCCGCCACCGGCCTCTTCAAGTCGGGCAGCTACTACTACTGCTTCGACTACGTCCCCAATTCGAAGCTCAGCCCCTTCGAGGATTCGACCAACCTCGGCAAGCTGTCGCTGATCAAGCGCGGTTCGGCCACGGTCCTGATGAGTGAAACCCGGACCCGCGTCTCCGAATTACAGGGCTGCAAAGAGCAGAACGTCTTCAACGGCGGCAGCCTGAAGACGGCCGACTCGGTCAAGCTCGGCCGCAGCAAGGGCGACTGGCAGCGGATGGCCGCCCGCCACAACAAGGGACTCCACATCACCTTCGCCGACGGACACGCCGACTACTTCAAGTACGACTACCTGGCCGACACCAGTCAAGCCGACTCCCTCGGCGACGGAAACGCCAAAGGCCACAACCGCGCCGACGTGATCTGGAACCCCATCGGCGTAGCCGACGGCACCAAGCTCTGACCCCGCCGAATACCGGATCTCAATCGAGGTCCGGTATTTTTACTTTGCCGATAATATTCGAGCGAGAAGTCGGTCCGAAGTCGCGGCTGTCGAAGGAAGCGAGGCGATTATCGCCGATCACGTAATAGGTTCCCTCTTCGAGGATCAGCCGCTCCAGCCGGGTCTCCGGCGAATTGCGGCAGAGTTCGAGGGCCGGGATCACCCGCCACAAAGGAATCAACACCGCGCTGGCATCCCCTGCCCGGATCAGGAGAAGTTCATCCCCCGGAACCGCCACCACCCGTTTCACCAGGCTCTCGCGGTCGTGCCGCAAGAGAACCACATCCCCCGCGCGAATGGGGTTATGCCGGTAGTAGGCGGTATCGACCCGAATCAGGGTGCCGCTGCGGAGCGTCGGGTGCATCGAATCCCCCCAGACCATCCGAAACCGGTAGGGCTGAAGGGAATAGACCACGGCGGCCAGTAAAACCACCGCCGCCGCGCACCAGAAGATAAAATGCCGTTTCTTTCTCATAACGGCTAAGATAAGCTGTACAAAAGGAATTTGCAATATGAAGATTGTGAGATTTGTGTTACTTCTTGCGGTATCCCTGCCGCTCTTCGGTTTGCGGGCCTTCGACCTTGAAGTCGTCGACCCCGAAAAGAACGCGAAAATGGCCTGGCTCGGGCACAGCAACCCCGACTGCGACAGCATCGCCGCCGCCATCGGCTGCGCCGCGCTGTACGGCGGCAAGGCCTATATCTCCGGCACGCTCAACCATGAGGCGCGGTTCCTGTTGGAACAGGCGAAATTCCCCATCCCGGAGATGGCGGGGGATCTCGGCGCGATCAAAGTGGGGTTGGTCGACCACAGCCAGCGGCTTCAGGCGGCGGAAACCATCCGCGAGGAGAATGTGGTCTGCATTCTCGATCACCACCCGCTGCGGAGCGATTCCCTGTTGCCCGCGCGAGTGATTTCCATCGACGTCCGCCCCTCGATCGCCGCCTCGGCCATCGTCGCCGACCGCTATAAGAAGGCGGGGCAAAAGCCGACTCCGCAAGTGGCGCTGCTGCTTCTGGGCGGCATCCTCTCCGACTCCACCAACCTCAAGGACGACCTCGAACCGCAGGAGCTGGAGCTGGTGAGCGAACTGGCCGCCAGCGCCGGAATCACCGACGTCAAAGCCTTCGGGCAACGGATGTTGGAGGCGAAGTCGGACTACAGCAAACTCTCCCCACGCGACATCCTCTTCAGCGACTACAAGGAGTACCGGATCGGCCAATCGAAGGTGGGCTTCGGCGTCGCCGAGACCCTCACTCCGGAACCCTTGAAAGCCCGGGTCGGCGAGTTGAAAGCCATCCTCGCCGCGGTCAAAGAGGAGCGGCGGCTCGACTATCTCTTCTTCTCGGTCAAGGACTTGACGGCCAAACGCTCTTTCCTTCTCTCTGCCGCCCCGGAAGAACAACTCCTTGCGAAACGCGCCTACCGCAAGTGCCTCCAAGGAACCGACGGCGACTGGCTGCTGCTCAGCAAAACCTCCCGCAAGAAGGTGCTGATTCCGGAGCTGGAGAAAGTGCTGGTACCATAATGCTATTCAACGACATAGATGTTCTCTTTCAGCACCCGGCAGCCTTCGATGAGGACGGGGGGCCGTTCATCCGGATGCAGCAGCTTCAGGATGAGGTTGTCGAGGATCAGCGAGTCGACGTTGCGGATGTCGAGGCAGGAAACCCGGCTCCAGTCGGGGTAGTAGTTCTCGGAGGTCGTCCGGCCCGGATGTTTTCGGAGATCCACAACCGGCGGGTAATCGGCCGGAATCTCCGCGCGCTTCCCCATCCCTACGGCATGATAGACGAGATCGCGCAAAATGAGGCCGTCAATCTTGTGCCCCGCCTCGGCGTCGACCCGGATGCCGTGGAACAGGGGACTGCCCATGACGTCGTCTTTGAAGCGGTAATGGACCTTCTTCATTTCGTCGCCGTCGAAAATGACGAGACCGGAGATAACGATATTTTCGAGCTTGCCGATCTCCGGCATCTCCGTTAAGCCGATGGAGGAGCCGATGTCGGCGAGGCGGTTGTTGAGCAGGATGAAGACCGGCCGCGACACGTTGCGCATGGTCAGGTTCACGGCGGTGATGTTGCGGATGGTTCCGCCTTCGGAGCATTCGATTTTCAGCCCTTCGCGCCAGACATTCTCGAATACGCAGTTGCCGATGGTCACCTCCGAAATCTCGCCGACCGACTTCAGGCCGATGCGGATTCCGGCGCAGATGGAGGTAAAGAGGCAGTTGGTGATGAGGATGTTGCGGGTCGGATAGTCCCGGCTGCTCGATTGCAGGCAGAGATTGTCGTCCGTCCCCAATATCTTGCAGTTGTCGACGAAGACGTTGGAGCAGCCGTCGAAGTCGAGGCCGTCGCCGTTGTAGCGCTTGTCGTTCTTGATATCGAGATTCAGGCACCGGATGTCGACGGAGTCGAGAAAAGCGCTGGTCCAGGCGGCGGCGTTGTAGAGCCGCAGGTTCTCGACCCGAAGGTTGCGGCAGCGCAGAAAGCGGATCATCATCGGCCGGTAGATACTGCCGGAATTCGGAAAGGCCTCGGCGTTGCCGTTGATCTCCCCCCGGCCGACAAGACCGATGTTTTCAGCATCCTCGGCGTAGAGGAAGCAGCGGTCCATATCCTTCTCATTGACGTAGCGGTTATAGTGGGTGTCGCCGGGGTAAAGGGCGATATCGCCGCTCGCCAGCAGGACCGCCCCGGCATCGACCTCCAGATACACGTTCGACTTCAGGTAGAGCGTTCCGGAGCAATAGGTTCCGTCATCAAGGCGTACCGTGCCGCCGCCACCCGCGTGACAGGCGTCGATGGCGCTTTGAATCGCCCGGGTATCGTTGCTCGCGCCGTCGCCAATGGCGCCGAAATCTTTGACGTCGATCAGCATTTTTTCACGTAGATTGCGAGACCGCAGAAGGGACTCAGATTTTTGATGACTCCCGGTTCAATGCTGGTCGAACCGGGGGCGAAGGAAGCGGCGACGGTTCCTTCGAAGGGAATTTCAATCGTCTCCGGCGCGTCGGCAAAGGTGTGGACGACAATGAGTTCATGCGTCTTTCCACTCCTTCGAAACACCTGGTAGCCGGTGGGGTGCGTATAGGATTCACCGGTATGGCGCTCCACCCGCGTGTGGCCGCTTCGGATCAGGGGGGCCGCCAGCCGGTAGAACTCCACCGCTTTAAACATAATCTCCCGCTGCGGGTCGCTCAATTCGGCGATGTCGCCGGAGAGGCAGAGGCGGCCGAGCATCCCCGCCGCCAGCGAATAATACAACCGGTTTTCATCGTCCTCCGGATGCAGAACCGCCCAGATCTGGTTCTTCCGCATGGGGATAAGCTGTGCGGTATTGGCGGCGACGAGGGGAATCTCCACCCCTTCGTGCGCGTCGGAGAAGCTGCCCATCGAAGCGAGGCGCATCCAGGCGGGGCTCAGCCGGTGACCGCCGGAGGAGCAGATTTCGATCACCAGCTCCGGGAGTTCCGTCTTCAGCCGGTGGAAAAATTTCTCCACCGCCGCCAGATGTTCACGCAGCGCTTCGGGCTGCGAATCGCCGCCGTCGCAGCCGAAGCCGGTCGGGGCGTTGTAGTCGACCTTGAGATAACCGAATCGATTCTCTTTCAGCATCTTAATCAGTTTTTCATTCAGGTACTCAATCACCTCCCTTTGGCGGAAGTCGAGGAAGGAGCGCGGCCCGGAGCGCAGCACCCTGCCATCCTGGTGCAGCAGCCACTCCGGATGGGCGGCGTAGAGCTTCGAATCGTCGGTGGCAATCTCGAATTCGAACCAGATGCCGGGGGTAAAACCCATATCCCGCAACTGGCCCGCGAAATGCGCCAATCCTTCCGGATAATTGCCCTCGCCGATATTCCAGTCGCCGACGCCCCCCAGGCCGTCGCCATCCGACTTGAACCAACCGGCGTCGAGGACGAAGTAACCGATGTCGCGATTCCGCAGTTTCCCGGCGATCGGCAGAAGGTTCGCGGGGATCGGGCGGCCCCAGGTGGTGCACCATTCGTTGAAGATGACCGGCAGCTCTTCTTCGGATTCCGGGAGGTCGGCCTCCTGGTACGCGGAGAGACGCGGCAGCAGCTCTTCGACCCCGCCCCGCACGCAAGAGAGGATGGCGGCCGGGCCGCGAAAGGTTTCGCCGGGGGACAATCTTTTCGTCCACTGGCCGAATTCGCGGTCGACCAGCCCGCCCGAGAGGTTGAAGAAATCGCTCGCCCGGGAGACCTCGAGCTGCCACGAGCCGGTGACCGCCAGCGCCGCGCCCCAGACCACGCCTTTACCCGTGTCTTCGAACGCCACCTGCGGGAAGTAGCCCCGCACCGGCATCGACCCCTGCTGCCCGAAGCGCAGCGAACGGACGCCGTACCCCTGCCAGGACATTTCGAGATTCAGCTCTTCGGCGCTGCGGTTCTCGTGGCGGCCCTCGCTGCTCCAGTGGGACTGCCAGCGGTGAATCCGGTATCGCCCCCCGCCGTCATCCGGCTGAAAGGGCGACAGGAGGCCGAGCGAGAAGGAGGCCAGCATTTCCAGCGTCACCGCTTCGCCGCACAAATTGGTGATTTCGGTATTGACCTCGATATAGGGCTGGCCCGGAGTATGGGTCAAAAGGTGCCGCAGCTCCAAACCGCGTTCATCGGAGAAAACGCTAACGGACCGTTGCTTCAGGCGGGCGGTGCTTTCGGAGTTCCGCATCGTCGCCCCGGCGGAGAAGTTATCCCAATAGGCGTCGCCCATCACCTTGAACTGGATCATGCTCTCGGGCCGGACCGCCGGGAAGTCGAAACCGGCGGCCTTGACGGCCCCCCGGCAGGCGGGAGAGTCGTTCAGTTTGGCGCGGTGCGGAGGGATCTCCCCTTCCATGCCCCGGGGAATCAGGGTGAAGTGGACTTTCCCCCCGATATCATAGTAGAGCGCGGTCATATCGCCGCAATCGACTTGGTGAATCAATTTCATTTCGCAGTCTCCTCCTTAACCCGTTTGCCACCGTGGTATTCGCTCATGGTAATCGCCATATCTTTGCCCGTTTCGAGGCCGGAGATGCGGAAGCGGTGAATCCGCCCGTCCTTCAGCGCCACCTCCAATGAATCGGCGGCGGTCGCGGTCACTTTTTCGATGACATTCGCGTTTTCAAAGGGTTCCATGACCGAGAGAAAGACCGCCTCCTTCGCCTTGACCTGAATGCCGGAGGTAACCCGGCGTTCAGCCTGCGGACCGACGGGATAATCGCCGCCGACCACCGTCTTCAGGCGAACCGCGTTCAGACCGCCGAGGTCGAAGGTGTACACCGCCGGTTGATCCGTACCGGATTTCACCGGGTCGGCCGGGAGTCCCATCCGGTACTCGTTGCCGGCGATGGTGATCTTGCCGCCTTCGTAATCCTTATCAAAGCCATACTTATGCTCTTCGACATTCCGTTTTTTGGACGTCAGCGCCGCGAGGGGAATGGTTTTGCCGTCAGCGGTTTCCAGCACGGCGCCGGCCCAGAAAAGAGTGTGAACTTTACCCCGGCTTTCGACGGCGGTAAGAAGCGACAGCTCTTTCACCCCCTTTACCTCGACATCGACCTTGGCGTCGCCGAGGATCCAGGCCCCGAATTTACCGGCTGCGAGCTCTTTGCCGTCGCCCCGGACACTCCATTCGAGCTTGCGGCTGACGGCGTGATTCTCCGGCGCGAGCCCGGTAAAGAGGGTGCGTCCGGTGTTCGGCCAGGCGTGGTGGAGGTCGATGTGGAGCTTGCCGGGTTCGCCGTACATGCGGGTGCCGCGGTTGTCGCCCTCCGGACCGAAGATCATCCGGTAGCGCATCCAGGCGGTTCCGGCCACTTCATACCAGTTGACGTCGGTGACGAACTGGGTGGATTTCAGGGGATCCGGGTCGAGCTGCGCGGTGTGCCGGACGAACTTCTTCTCCGTAGCCTCGACCTCCAGCAGCCCCTTGATCTGGTAGAGAAGGTCGTACTGATGAACCTCCCCACCCCGGACGAAATCGGCGAAGACGATATAGTCCCCCGTGACCGCCATCAGGCGGCGCTGCAGCACGGGCTCCGTAAAGCCGCTCATCGAGCCGTAGCGCGGTTCGGGGTCGGGGATCGGCACAAAGCGCCCCTCGGCAACCGTCTTGCCGCTGAAGGTCGGGAAGCCGATGTGTCCCCAACGCAGACCGCCGTAGGCGGGATTCGACCAGGCCGAGGTGGTTTCAACGCATCCGGCCTGCAGCATGTCGCCGGTATAGAAGAGGGTGCGCGCGCTGTCCGCGACCTCCTGCTGCTTGAAATCGACAGTCACCATGTTTTTGGCGATGGAGCTCTGGACGTAGAAGTTGTACATGAAGGGCTGGTAGCTGTACCAGATCATCTCCGGATTGAAGAAGCTGCGGCCGTAGCGCATCATGGAGAGCAAACCGGTGCGGTCGTAGTGGCCGTGGTAGCCGCCGTGGGTGCCGTATTTCAGGACGGCCTGAATGCGCTCGCGCGCTTCCGGCTGATTCGAGCGCAGCATCAGGAGGCCGACGTTGTCGCTGTAGGCGGAGCCTTTGCCGATTTCCGGGGTTTCCGTCGGCAGCTCCGGCACGCCGTAAATAAGGTCGGTGCGCTCCGGCGCGCGCTTGATGAAGGCCGCGTAACGGGGGTCGCGGAAGGCGTAGTACGCCAGTTCGAAGCGGCCGCCGCCGACGTTGTTCTCATAGGAGTCGTTGATGCCGAAGATCCAGCCGCGATAGTCGATATAGGGAATCATCGCGTCGAACATCTTCTTGATGGTGACCGTCTTCTCCCCGATGCCGCCGAAGATGCGGAAGCTGTGGCCGTAGTGGACGTTGCGCCGCTGATCGAGCTCGGTTTTGTCATTCAACGGGTAATCCGGCGTCAGGGCGAAATAGACGGGGTACTTGCGGTTCAGCAGCGAATAGCCGAAGCGCTCCATCGCCAGCGACATCTGGGTGAACTCCTCGGCGCACCAGAGGTTGTAGCTGATGGAGCACTCGTACCACCAGCCGTCCGGCATGGTGTAGCTGGAGATCTTGTCCGCCAGCATCCCCGGGCCGAAAACGAAGTGCTCCGCCAGCGCCAGGTCGTCCAGCATCAGGGCCGAAAAGAGTGCCCCCAATTGCATCGAGACCGCCCAGTTCGCCCCCGCCGGGTGGCAGTTGTTGACCCGGATCATCTCGCAATAGATCCGCAGGGTATTATCGATATCGGCCTTGTCCTTCACCGAAAGAGCACCGGAGTTGTAAATGAGGTCGTAGGCCTGGGCGATATGCTGGAAGATGTGCCCCTCCTGAACGGCGCTCTGATGGCCGAGCTGGTGCGTCTTGGGGAAGCCCTTTTCGGGGTCGCTGACCCGGCGGAGGAAGAGCGCGACCTTCTCGGCATACTTCGCCTCCCCGGTCAGGATGTAGGCGCTGGCGGCGTCCATCAGCCGCAGCTCCTGCCGGGCGTCGACGAGGTAGGGGCGCCTGGTATCCGGGCTGATGGCGTACAGCTCCACCTCCGGGACCTGCCACTCGTCGGCGCTCTTGCGGTATTTCGCCAGCGCCTTCCCGGCCCAGTCGTATTTCGCCGCCTTGGCGCGAACCTCCGCCCAACCCCTGGCGTCGTGGAGGATGAACGGACTCGGCAGCTTGGCGAAGGTGGTGAATTCAAGAGTTTGCGCCGCCCCGGGGTCGCCGGCGACGTTGACCCGGAGAAGCTGTTTCTCGTGACCGCCGGGCGGAATGGCGGCGGGAACCGTCACCGTCACTTTGACCTTGGCGGATTCACCGGGGGCCAGCTCCAGCGCGGCGGGTTCCACGGCCGCGGCCATGCCTTCCCAGTTGCGTTTGACCGGGGCCAACTCGTAGGTTTCACGCTGCCGCGAGGTATTGGATATCTGCAAATCGTACACCGCGACGCCATTGACGGCGGGCTTCGACCGGCGCTCCGTCTCCACGGCGAACTTGTAACCCTTCAAGAGGCGGACTTTCCCCAGCACCAGTTCGCCCCCCGCGCCATCAGCCTTGATTTCCAGCGACTTCAACTTATACATGATATTGGCGAGATCGGCCGAGGGATTGGCGAAATCGGCGAATTTGAGATAAAAGGTCTGCTTCCCCCGTTTCGACAGCGTCATTTTCACTTCGCGGCTCTCCGGGCCGGTGTCGCGGTCCTCATTGGGCAGCACGTCGAGGCGGGCGATGAAGGAGAGAGCGGCGCGGTCGGCGTTCTTCAGCTCGGCCTCAAACTCCAGGCCCCAGTAGTCGGCCATGCGGAAGACGCCGTCGCTCTCCGCCATCCAGCCGTGCAAACGCCAGCCTTGCGGCCCGTCCGGCTCGGTATAGCGGATCCCCCCCGGTATCTTGATGGTATTACCGCCCAGCGTATCGAAGCGCCCGAACTCCGTTTTACGGCTCAGCACCGATACCGCATAGACGCTCGCGACCGACGATTTGCCGTCACAGGGTTTGAATTGAACGGTAATCTCCTTCTTATCGGTCGACAGGGGGTAGAACTCGTCAAGCATACTGTTGGGGAAGTTCCGGTTGATCCCCTGAACCGCCAGTTCCTTGCCGTCGACGAGAATCCGGAACAATAGCTTCCCGCCCGGCTCCGGCTTTTCATCCCCGGAGTAACGCACATGCAGCAGTTGCGCCGCCGAACCGCCGGCCTTCAGTTGAAACGAAAGTTCTTTGGCCGGTTTGGGGGCGGCCGGAATTTTCTGGTCGATCACATACGGCTTCATCCGCTCCAAAGCCGAATCGGCCGGGAGGGCCAGAGTCAGGAACAAGAGCAGCGCGGTCAATAGTCTATGCATCGTTTTCCTCCATTCAGTCGTGGTGTCTACTATAATTATAGCGGAAGATGGAGAGAAAAGCAATAGCATTTGTGAAAAATAATTAAATAATTTTCACATCATGCCATTCATTGTGACGCGTTCCTCCGTGTTCCTCCGTGTTGTGCGCGGCTGATGCTGTGGGAGTCAGGAGGGGCCTGACTCCCCTCCTGAACCACCCCCCGGGGTGTGGAGAGACGGTGTTGGGACCGGAGGGGGGTGCACCACCTCCGAACCTCCT
>JAVBRV010000387.1:0-4632 GCA_031547585.1 Victivallaceae bacterium | reverse complement strand
AATTCACGGCGTCCCCATCGAAGAGGTCTCCTTTCACGAGGTGGGCGCGATCGACTCCATCGTCGACATCGTCGGCTGCTGCCTGGCGCGGCACCGGCTCAAAATCGACGCCTTCGCCCTGTCGCCGATTCCGGTAGGTTCGGGCACGGTGCGCTGCCGGCACGGACTTTACCCGGTTCCGGCCCCCGCGACGGCGGAGCTGCTGGCGCTGGGGCGAATCCCCGTGGCTTCCTCTCTCGAACAATCGGAGCTCTTGACCCCCACCGGCGCGGCGCTCTTGTCGCACTGGCCGCAGGCGGAGCCGCCCCGGGGAGCCCGGGTGGCGAAGGCGGTCAACTCCTTCGGGCAGCGCGAGCTCAAAACCTGCCCGAACCTGCTGCGGGGGATGCTCTTCGAAGCCGTTCCCGCCGCCGGGCAGGATACGGTGGAGGAGTTCGCCTGCAACCTCGACGATTGCACGCCCGAAGTCGCGGGCCACCTGATGGAGCGGCTCTTCGAAGCCGGGGCGCTCGACGTCTGGTTCGAAGCGATCTCGATGAAAAAGCAGCGTCCCGGCAGCAAGCTGGGGGTGCTGGCCCCGCCGGAGTCGCATGAGGCGATTCTCGGGGTGATCTTCGCCGAAAGCACCACCTTCGGGGTACGCTGGCATACGGCGGAACGGCGGATTCTGGAGCGGGATTTCTGCGAAGTCGAGACGCCGTACGGCCGGATTCCTTTAAAAACCGGCCGCCTCAACGGCATCGTGGTGACGGAGAAGCCCGAATACGAAATCTGCCGAAAAATCGCCCGTGAGAAGGGGATTCCTTTGAAGGAGGTGCTGCGAGCGGCGCTGACCGGGAAGAAAATTCAATAATTTTCATTTCCGGTGATTGACTAAATGCCCAAGTGGCGCAATATTAAGAGATGACATACAATTGACAGGCATTATTTGCTTTTAAAACAGAAGCCACATCGAAGGAGGATTGAAAAAATGACGAAACGTGATTTGGTGGTCAAAATCGCCAGAGAGACCGGATTCATTCAGAACGACGTCGCGGAAGTTGTCCAGAAGACGCTTGACTATATCGCTGAAGACCTGATCGCCGGTAACACCATCGAGCTGCGCAATTTCGGCGTGTTCGAGATCAAGGTTCGCAAGAGCCGCAAGGGCCGCAACCCGAATCAGCCGAAGAATGAGGTCATCATTCCGGAGCGCGCGGTGGTCAAGTTCCGCGCCGGCAAGGAGCTGAAAGAAGCGGTCGAAAAGCTCAACCCTGCCAAATTTAACTGATCTGCGGTTTGGGTTATGTTTGAATGCACACGCCTGACGGAGAAAAATTTTCGTCGGGCGTGGCTTCTTTTTTTGGGCCGAACGCCGGCCTCGGTGCCGCTTGTCGGCGGCCAGCGCGCTCTACATTTGAGAGCAATTTTTTGATTGGATGACGGGAATCTATGGCTAGTTTCACCCCACCGCCGGGCACGGCGGACATTTTTGCACCGGAAGCGGTGCGCTGGCGCCGGTTGGAAAATACGGCCGCCACGGTTTTCTCCTGTTACGGTTACGGTGAATTGCGTACGCCCGTCTTCGAGTATACGGAAGTTTTTCAGCGCGGACTCGGCGATGCGACCGAGGTGGTCCAGAAGGAGATGTACACCTTCGAAGACCGGGGCGGCCGCAGTCTGACCCTGCGTCCCGAGGGGACGGCGGGCGTCATGCGCGCCCTCTGCAACACCGACGTCATGAACGGCGTCGAACAGCGTGTTTACTACTACGGCCCGATGTTCCGCGGGGAGCGCCCCGCCGCCGGACGCCGCCGGCAGTTTCACCAGGTCGGCGTCGAGAACGTCGGCCGCGTCGCTCCCCTCATTGACGCCGAATGCATCGCCATGCTGATGGATTATCTCGCCCGGGTCGGCATTCCCGACGCCGAGGTGGTCGTCAACACCCGGGGCATTCAGGCCGACCGGGAGCCCGCCGAGCAGCTTCTCCGCGAATACTTCGCGCCGCGCCTCGGGGAGATGTGTCCCGATTGCAAAACCCGTTTCGAGAAAAACCTCTGGCGCATCCTCGACTGTAAAGAGGAGGCCTGCCGCAAAATCATTCACGACGCCCCCGATTACCGCCAGGCCTTCAGCGCCGAATCGCTCGCTTACTTCGAAGAGGTGAAGCGTGCTTTGGACGCCCTGAAGACGCCCTACCGCGAGGATCCCCTCTTGGTGCGAGGTCTCGATTATTACGTACACACCGTGTTCGAGGTGACGCACAGCAGCCTGGGGAGCCAGACTTCGATCGCGGGCGGCGGCCGTTACGAGCTGTATCTGCCCGGCCAGAGCCGCCCGGTTCCCGGCGTCGGTTTCGCCGCCGGAATGGAGCGCCTCCTCATGGTTCAGGATGCACTGGGGAGCAGTCCCGAGAGCCCCGTTTCGACCCCCTTCTACCTGATCGGCCTCGGCGCCGACGCCCGCCTGGCCAATCTTGAACTGGCCGGCGAATTGCGGCGGCGCGGCATCCCGGTGGCGCTGGAGCTGGAAGAACGCTCCATGAAAGCGCAGCTCCGGAGCGCGAATAAGACGGGAGCCTTGCTCACCGTGGTTCGCGGCGACGCCGAAATGGCCGCCGGCATCGCCGTGGTCAAAGTGATGGCTACCGGCGAACAGAGCGAAGTCCCCGCCGCCGAACTGGCGAAGCGGCTTGACGATTTTTATCAAACAGCGCAGGGAATTTGAACATGTTGCGTCAAAAGAATCTGATTTTCCTGGGGGCTCCCGGAGCCGGCAAAGGAACGATTTCCGACCTGCTTCTCGCCCGCCACCCGCTGGCCCACATCTCGACCGGCGATCTGCTGCGCGAGGAGATCCGCAAAGGGACTCCCCTCGGCAAGGAGACGGAAGCCCTGGTCAAAAGCGGCAAACTGGTTCCCGATGAGCTCATCACCGAACTGGTCAAGAAACGGCTGGAGTGCCCCGATGCCGCCGCCGGTTTCATTCTCGACGGCTTCCCGCGGACCATCCGCCAGGCGGAGCTGCTCGACCAGACCCTCGCGGGGATGAAGCGACCGATCGACCGGGTGGTTTACCTGTCCGTCGACGACGAATTGATCCTGAAACGGCTGACCGCCCGTCAGACCTGCAGCAGCTGCGGCGCCATCTACAACCGCCTGTTCACCCCTTCGAAGAAGGAGAACGTCTGCGACAAGTGCAACGGCGTCCTGACCCAGCGGCCGGATGATTCGCTGGAAACCGCCCAGGCCCGGCTGAAGGTCTTCTACACCCAGACCGAGCCCTTGATCGAGTATTACCGGGCCAAGGGCCTCCTGCTGTCGGTGGAAGCCGCCGACAAGCACCATGTGATCGATACCCTGCTGACGGAGTTGGCATAGTTATGTCCCGTCCCCAGGTCATCATTCACACCCCCGATGAAATCCGCCGCATCCGCGAAGCGGCCCGGCTGACCGCCGAAGTCCGCGACCGGTTGCCCAAATTGGCCCGCCCCGGCATGTCCACATTGGAATTCGACCGTATCGCCGCCGCCATGATCGCCGAAACCGGCGGGAAGAGCGCGTTTGCCGGCTACCGGGGCTACCCCGGTACCATCTGCATCTCGGTCAACGATGAGGTCGTTCACGGCATCGGCCGCGCCGACCGCTTCTTCCAGGAGGAGGACATCGTCAGCATCGACATCGGCATCGAATTCGACGGAGCCATCGGCGACACCGCCCTCACCTTCGGCTTCCTTGAGAAGCAACCCGACAAGGTCGAACGGCTGCTCACCGGAACCTACGAGGCCCTGATGGCCGGCATCGCCGAAGCTCGCGGAGGCAACTTCGTCCGCGACATCAGCCGGGCGGTGGAGACGACCGCCAAACGCTACCGGCTCGGCGTGGTCGAGCAGTATGTGGGGCACGGCTGCGGCACCAAGCTGCATGAACCGCCCGAAATTCCGAACTTCGTCACCAACAGCCGCGGCCCGCGCCTGGAGCCGGGCATGATTCTCTGCATCGAGCCGATGCTGAACCTCGGCACCGCCCGCGTCACCACCGACACCGTCGACCATTGGACCGTACGGACCAATGACGGCGCTTATTCCGCACATTTCGAACATATGATATTAGTAACCGATCAGGAACCGGAGATTTTAACGTGGCTAAAGACGACGTGATCCGAGTCGAAGGGGTAGTCAAGGAGCTGCGCCCCAATACGACTTTCAAAGTGGAGCTCCAAACGGGGCATGTCGTAAACGCCCATATTTCCGGGAAAATGCGGATGAATTTCATCCGCATCCTGCCCGGGGATTCGGTGACGTTGGAGATGTCCCCCTACGACCTTACCAAAGCCCGGATCGTTTTCCGTAAGAAGTAAGTTCGGGCAGCGTATGCAAGGAACCGTTTCCGCCGGGTTTTTCCGGCGGAAACCTTGTTTTTTTTCTATTATTTCATTTTATTTACAAGGAGATGGTGCGGCAATGAAGGTATTGGTCATCAACGCGGGAAGCAGTTCTGTAAAATTCACCCTGTACTCCATGGCGCGGGAAACCGTCCTCGCCAAAGGCCAGGTCGAGCGGGTCGGCACTCCGCAGCCCAACCTCATCTATAAGAGGATCGAAGACGGCTTCAAGTTCGAGGGCGTCGTCTCCCATGTGACCAATCACCAGGA
>JAVBRV010000175.1:0-6035 GCA_031547585.1 Victivallaceae bacterium | reverse complement strand
TCAGACGGCGAGGCCTTCGCTCGACTACGTTCGGCTTCGGCACTCTTGTGCCTTCGCTCGTTTGCTGCCGCAAACGAGTTCCCTCACATCCGCTCGCGGCGCTTGCCGCGCTTACTTAGTGGAGCAACATGGTTGGGCCGGGGAAATTGGCACGCAATGCTGCTTGGTACACGCCGCCGACAAGCGACACGACGAGAGCGGCGTCATACCCCGCGACTGGCATTCGGACGCGGAGTAGGACGCCGCTTACTTAGCTAACCACGCAATGGGCAGAAGGGTTGCCGAAACAACAACTGCATCTAGCTGACAAGCTCCGGGATGGTGCGGCCGGAGTCCAGCGCCCGGAAGGCGGCGGCTCCGGCCGCCTCGCCGGTCTGATTCAGGTTGACCATCACCCGGATCGCTCCGAAAGCGCCGGTATCCGCGTCGATCATCCGCCCGGCGGCGATCAGGTTGTCGAAACCGGCCGGAATCAGGCTGCGGAGCGGCACCTGGTAGCACTCCGGCGTCGGCAGCGCGGGGTCGCGCCAATAGCTCTCCTCAGGCGGCAGATAAGGGCTGAGAAAATACTCCCGCCCGTCGAGATACTTGAAGCGGGTCCCCGGCGGCTTCTGCCCGTGGATGTCCACCCGGTAGGTTCCGACCGCCGCCACGTCGGGAACCTCCCGCCCCCATAACAGATCTTCGGCGGTCACCCGGTAGAGCGACGTGATGTGCCGCGTCTCGCGGATGCCGATCAACGACGGCAGCGCCTCCAGAA
Source organism: Victivallaceae bacterium (assembly GCA_031547585.1). Classification (GTDB taxonomy): domain Bacteria; phylum Verrucomicrobiota; class Lentisphaeria; order Victivallales; family Victivallaceae; genus Victivallis. The sequence goes on along the minus strand of JAVBRV010000175.1, from coordinate 5,275 downwards.
CCGGACGGGGATAACCGTTCTCGACCAGAATCTCCTGAATCGCCCGCACCTGGCGGCGGCCTTCGATCTCGGCGGCGGTCAGCACCGCGGCCTCCGAAAGGTCGGCATCCGGGACTTTGGTTCCGGCGAGGAGGAAGGTCTGGCTGGCGGGGGTCTTGGTACCCCAGACGTAGCCCTCGGGCAGGCGGTGGCGGGCGGCCCCGGCGTGAACCAGAGGCCCGATATCCCACTCCTCGACTTGCGGCCAGCGGCTGAGTTTGGCGCAGGTGGTCGGCGGCTGGATCACCGGATTCTTCCACATCTCCACCCCGGCGGCGGCGCAAATGTCGCCGTCGCCGGTGGCGTCGATCAGAAACTTCGCCCGAATAACGCCGATGCCCCCCTTCCCCGCCGTCACCAGCCCGGCCGGGCGGCCGTCGCCGTCACGCCAGACGTCGACGGCGCGGGTGTGGAGGAAAGGCAGTACGCCCGCCTCCAGAATCAGATTATCCAGCTCGATCGTCAGCTCCTCGGTGTTGAGCCGGGCGTACCAGCTGGGGTTGGGGTCCGGACTGTATTCGACGCCGCCGTCAATCCGTTCGAGGCGCTCGAGAGTTTCGAGGGTGAGTCCTTCGATGATCTGCTTGGTGTAACTCGAATTTTTAAGGCTGTGCCAGTAGCAGACCTGTCCGGCGGTGGCGGTGCCGCCGAAACGGTTCTGGGGTTCGACGATGGCGACCCGCGCCCCCCGCCGGGCGGCGGTGATGGCGGCGTACACGCCGGTACAGCTCCCCCCCGCCACGCAGATATCGACTTCCGCAAGCAGGGGAACCGGTTTCGGAGGCAGAAAAAGAGCGGCGTTCATAAAAGGATCTCCCGGGTAATGTTTATTCCGATTGGGTTCAATATTGTAAAACATTTGGCGAAGCGATATCGGGTAGGGCTGCCTGTCCCATACGCGTTAACTTGTTTCGAGTAATTGGTTCCAAGAACTCAACTGGAACGATCTTTTGCGCGGCGATTCTCGAAGGCCTCGTTTGATGTCTTCGAGAGTTGCCAGGTACTGTTTTAATGATATAATGGGCAAAATCCATTGCTGAATTTGATGTACAGCGAAGTCAAATATTTTCCATAAGTATTCGCTGTATCTGGTCTTCGGCCGCGCATTTTCTCCAGGGGGAAAAAGCGCATCCTCGGATGCTTATTTTTTCAATCAGAAGCGCCAGAAACATTTTTCCGTATAGCCAGGCAAATGCGCTTTCGCCGGTTGTTTTCGGCAGGCATCCGAGCTGCAACAGGCTTTTTAGTCGTTTAAAAACCAGTTCGACCTGCCATCGCCAACGGTAAAGTTCCAGTACTTTTGACAAGGGAAACTCTTTTTCCGGAAGCGTGGTGAAGACAATGATATATTCATTGACAAGCAAAGTCAATTCCCGAACTGTATAGCCATTCTTTTTTGAGGCTCGTGTGCTTTTCCGATGCGCTTTTTGAATATCCTCTTCTGTTTTTCTGACGGCGCAAAGCCGCCCTTTAATTACCTTGCCGCTCTCTGAATCTTTGATTTCACATGACCAGGAGGCCGAATCCCCCTCTTCCTTCAGAGTTTCCAGAGCACCGGCCAAATTGAAGCGTTTCCCATCCGGCTGAAAAACCGGGAGTGTCCCATAGTTATATCGGACAATAACTTGTCCTTCATTTTCAACGACGTAGCTGATGCCGCCAATACGCGAATATGCCCGGTCTCCGAAGAGAATATCTCCTTTCTTTACTTCGAAATGACAAAAGGATTCGCCATTCCCTTTGCCGTGCATCGTTGTCAATTTCATGGCGTCAATGCACAGGCTCGGCAAAGAAAACTCCGTATGGAGACGGTATGTACTGCCAGTCGGACCAGGCTCTCTGATGTCGGTGGCATCAATAATTTTCAGCTTATCCCCTATGCTCGACTGGTATGATTGTTCGAGAAGTACCCGGCACAGCTCTTTGAAAAAAGGTCCAAATTTGATCAGTCTGAAATGCAAAGCCACTGCCGACATGCTGCAAATTCCTGCGATTTTTCCGCGTACCGCTGTTTCTTTCAAGGATAAGTCTGAGCTCAAATGCATAAGCAATACTCGCATAGCATTAAATAAATCCTTATCCTGCCTTGCGCCTTTCATCACGCCCAGATTTTCCGCTATTTTCGCCGTCTGCGGTGGAAACAGAGATACAAAATCATCCCATAATGACTGATTGACAAATTCAAGCGCCTTACTATCCTGCATAATTATCCTCTTTGATTGTCAAGAGTTAAAATTTCTACAGAATAATATAGCATATTTTTTGATCTTGTCAAACAAATTAACGCTTATGGGCTGCCTGTCCCCAGGCAGCCGTTCTCGTTGCAAGGGCAGCCGGGTAAGAATTCGAGTTGTATCCTGGTTGAGGTCTTCACTCCCATGCGTAAATCGGGGGCGCGGTTTCACCCCAAAGATCATGCGGCGTGAACGGCGCTCTGGGACAGAGCGCCCTACCTAATGACGTCAACGACGATTCCGGCGAAATCCCGCGCGGAGTCGTTTATTCTTCCGCCAGCTCGAAAAAGGTCGTGGGCCCCTTCTTCAGCTTCGCGGTATCGACCGTGAAAAGAAGCCGGTCACCCGACGCCTCGGCCGGAATCGCTTCCACCCGGTTCCCCGAGAGGTCGAGGGCGTGGACCCGGAGCCGGGCGGCGCGTTCGCTGCGGACGGCGACGGTGAAGCGGCCGGTCTCGATCAGCGTGGGGCTTCCGCCGATATCGCGGAGCGTCCGCCGTTCGGCGTTGTCGAAGACCATGCCATTGTTCAATGCGTCAGTGGCGTACACCAGGACCAGCCGCCGGGCCGAAAAGAGCGGTTTCTCCCCATCGACCGAAACCAGCGCCAGGTTCCCCCGGTGGGTCAATTCGCGGATCGACAGCTCGGGGAGTTCGTACTTCGCCCCGGCTTCGGCGCAGACGCCCTGCAACCGGGGGGTGTTGACGGCGGCGAAGTTGCGGCGCGCCTCGAAAAGAATCTCCCCGGTATCGCTTTCGTACAGATCGTTGGCCATGCGGGTGCGGTTCGCGGCGGGAATCCGCCCCCGCTTCTTCAGCTCGGCGATCACCGCGTCGCCGTCGAAAGCGCCCCCTTTGTCGTTGCCGCCGATGCTGGAGAAGCCGGCGGTATCCATGGTCACGCCGGCGCCGCCGGAACGGGGCAGGAGAAGCTCCCCGGCGCGGGCCGGCGTCCCCTTCTCCCCTTTGCCCGTCACTTCGACCGAGAAGCCGGTGACGAGGCTGAGCCGCGACTGGGCCGTGGAGACGCCGTCGTGCCAGGCGAAATTGCGGTAGATATCCTCGCGGTCGGCGACGATCCGCACCGAAGCGGCGGCGGATTTCAAGTCGCCGCGCCGATAGAGGAAGAAGGTCAGAAACTCCTCCGCCCGCAGCACCGGGTCGTGCATGGTGCTGAAGGGGTGAATCCGCCGCGTCCCGGCGATATCGACGTTCTGGGCGTAGTTGGTCAAAACGTCGAAGCCCTGGAAGGCCGCGTACGCGCCGGTGACAAAGGCCTGTTCATAGCGGTAGCGATTCCAGAACGCGTGGGCGTGCTCGGTCATGCCGAAGGGTTTCCCGGCGAGGCGGGCGCTCATCGACCAGCGGTAGACGCCGCCGTGGTTCTCGATGGAGCTCTCCTGCGAGATGGTCGAACCGGGCTGCATGTAGTTGCTGGGGTGGGCGTGGTAGCTGTTCATCGAGATCCAGTCGAGATCGCGGCGCACGTCGGCGTAGTGAAAGCTCTTCCCCATATTATAGGCGCTGACCGGGGCCCGGCAGCCGAGCTTCTGCATCTCGTCGCGGTAGAAGCGGGCCGTCTTCTGCTCGACCCCGGAGAGGAAGCGGGCGACGTCGGCCCCCTTCGCGCTCTTCGCCTGAAAATCGCGGTTAGTGAAGGGGGGGACCGCCTCAAGGGAGGCGATGCCTGCGTCCTGCCACGCCTCGCGCAACTTCTCAATCGAACCGTAACGCTTGGCAAGAAAAGCGCGCCACTCCGAAAGGGCCTCTTTCGCCGTGAAGTCGTAGACGAAGGCGAACTCCTGCTCGTTGAAGCCGACCACCAGCGCCAGCACGGGGTCGTCGACAAGGCGGGTCTTGGTATAGGGGTTGACGTGGGTGAGGAGCTTGGTTACGCCGTCAATCCAGTTTTTCCGGACCACCGGGTCGAAGTGAAGACGGTACTTGTATTCCCCTTTATCGGAGCGTCCCGGAGCCCAGGGGCTGACCGGGGTGTAGCCCGTCCAGCTCGACATGGCGTCGAAATTGAGGTAGACGCCGTTCTCTTTGAGGCAGTAGATATAGTAGTCGAAGAGGTCGAGCATCTCGGCGTTGAAGTCGCAATCGCCTTTGCCGCCGCGCATCAGAATGGTGTCGAGAAAATGGGTCCGGCTCATGTTGTAGCCGTTGCGCCGCAGCTCTTCGGCGTAGCGGGCGACGGCCGCCTTGTCGGGGAACTGGGCAGCGGCCATGTCGCGGCGTCCCCAGAAGGCTTCGGTGCCTTCACAGCTGGCCAGAAAGCGGACAGGCGTACCGGGAGCCTTTTCAAACGCCAGGTGTCCCTCGGGGTTGACAATTACCCGCCCGAGATCGCCCACCTTGTGCGCGGCAACGAAGGAGCTGCGGTCGAGCGCCGAACCCGGCGTGACCCGGGGGGATTCGCCGCGGGCGGCGGGCTTCCAGACGGCGTCGGCCTTCAGGGTGAACTTCTCCGCTTCCGGCGTGGGGTAGAGCGTTTCGGAGAGGGTGACGCCGGCCACGATCCAGATGGGGGTGGCATCTCCGGCGGCGAGTTCGACCGCGCGGACCGGACCAAAATCCTCCGGCAGCGCAAAGCGTGAAACGTACAGTCCCACCCGCCCCCCGGAAACCGTGTTCCAGGTCGCGCCGACGCTGCCGTTGGGGAGGTTCGCGGGGGCCCACCAGTCGCCGGCATCGCGTCCGGCCCGGACCTCGAAACGGTGGGATTTGCCCCCGTCGCCGGCAAGGCGGATTTCGCCCACTTGGTCGCGGTTGCCCGCCCCCCAGCCGAGGGTGTGGAGGAGGTAGAGGTGCTTCGCCGCCGCCGGAGCCGCCGGTTTCAAGTCGGCCTTCGCCGGTCCGTCGGGGAAGCGGGCGGAGCGAAAAACCAATACCGCCCGGCCGCCGTTCTTCGCGGGGTCGATGGGCGTAAAGGGGACGTTGGCGTAGAGCCGCTGCTTGAAATTGAAGTTCCGGGCGTCGTTCTCCGGCCCCTGGTCGGAC
>JAVBRV010000396.1:0-4832 GCA_031547585.1 Victivallaceae bacterium | reverse complement strand
GGTCGCAGTGAGGGGGAATTCGAGAACGCCGCCAACGAGCGGCGCGGCGCCAACAGCGCCGTACCCCGAGGCCGACGTTCGGCCAACGAGGAGTTCAATGGGGGTGAAATGGGGAATTCGGTTTTTCACTGGCGGTCCCTTTCGAGAGTGATTTGCGTCTATGTATATTATAGTGCAAGGATGGTGAATCAGGAATCACAAGGCGTGCAAAAAAATAAACTTTTCGTGCAAAATGAATTGATTTTTCCATATATTTACCCTATATTGGGAAAAACCAGGAAGAAACGATGATTTATCAGGAATACCGCGTCCCCGACGATGTCCGCCATTTTCGCACGGAGCTGCCGGTGACCAGTTATGGCCGTTGTTACACCGAGGTTCGGCAGGACTTTCGGAATTATACGGATCTGGAGGTCTGCGTCCGGCTGGGGGATGGAGATGAATACGGCATCGATATCATCGACGGCGTGGAGCACCGCACCCGCTTCCCGCATGTGATTCTGAAGCACCCGGGAATGCAGCACCGTTTTCGCTCCAAGGGGGTGCGCGATGTGCGTTTCTTTCACTACCCCGCCGGCTCGGAAGCGGTACTCGAGCGCTACGGAATGAAGTTCCAGCCGTTGATCTGGCCGATTGAATTCAACCGGACGGTGAGCGAATTGTGGGCGGAAGCGGATCGCTGCGCGGAGCATCTCTATGCGGAGGGCGTTCCGGAGAAGATCGACAATCTCTTCTGGTTGATGATGATGGAACTTTTCCGCTTCCGGGCGGCGGCGGAGTCGCGGCAGGAGTACAACGAAAAGAAGATCCGCGACATTGCCTCCTATCTGCATTCGCATTGCAGCCGGAAGATCGATCTCGCCCGGCTGGCCGCCGCTCACGGCATGTCGCGCCGGGCCTTTTATCTTCACTGGCGGGACTATTATTCGGTCACTCCGGCCCAGTTTATTCTGAATCAACGGATTGAACGGGCGAAATTCCTGCTGCAGAGCTCCGATCTGCCGGTGGCGGAGATCGCGGTGGAATTGCAATTCTGCAACTCCATCTACTTCATCCGGGCCTTCCGGAGGGAGGTCGGCCAGACCCCGCTCCGCTACCGCCGGGAGTGCCGGGAGCGTTGACTTCTTTATCGGATGGAGTCGAGTTTCAGGTTGAGTCCGGTCAGGTCGGGCCAGCCGTCGGGGTAAGGGATGTCTGCGAGGAAATATTGCCCCGGACGCATTGACCAGGCCGGGTACAACCCGTGACCGAAGTGGAATTCGCGCTCTTCGGTCCACTCGCCCCGGCGCAGAATCAGCCGGAGCATGACGTCGCGCTCCGGCGTGCGTACCGCTCGGATCGCCAACTGCAAGCGGCGTGCTTCCGGCAACAACCGGATGCGAACCTCGAAATCCGGGTTCGGCTGGGGGAGAGGGTCGCCTTCGGCAAGAAACTCCGCTTCGGAGCCGCTCCGGATGAAGGGAGGCGTTACCGGTCGCTTCGGCGGCGGTTCCCGGCGGTGAAATAGAACCGCTTCCATGCCGTTTCGGCTCGTCCAGTCTTGCGGAACCCAGCCGGGATCGGCGGATATGCTCCGGCGAAAAGCCTCGAAATCCCCGCCGATGGCTTCCACCGGACTGGTGAGATCGAGCATCAGGTAATCCGCCTTCCGGTTCCCGTCGTAGAGGTGGATCGTGGGGAAGTCGAAGACCAGATGACCGCGCAGCCGTTCGGTGGCGCGGATAATGCTTTCCGGTTCGATTTCCGCCGTCAAGTCTTCGATGACCGGGGTGAAATCGGGCAGCGCCAGTACCGAAGCGAGCGGGTACTTCCCCAGCGTGATGCTCCGGCCGTAGCAGAAATAACCGCCGAGCGTCAGAAAGAGCGCCGCCACCAGCGCCCCACGCCGCCAGCGGAGGGGCTTTTTTTGCAAGGAGATCACCGCCGTGGCGAGGAGAAGCGTGGTGATTTCCAGCGAATATTGAAAGATCACGCTGTGAAGTTCCGGCGAATTGATGAGAGCGACGCCCGCGAAGAAGGGGAGCGCCGTCAGTGCCGGGAGCGGCGATGTCAACACCAGCGGCAGCAAGGGCAGAGCCAATGACAGAGCGAACCAGAGATTGGTTCCGCTGAAGAGAGTTCCGAAGAATGCACCGGGGCGGAGAAAGGGGGAGAGGGCGACTTCGACCAGGTTGTTGCCGAGCTGCTGATATTTGAAGAGCTGATAGTACTGCTCGTTCCCCATGGCCGCCGGCATGAGCAAGGAGGAGAGGATCCAGTAGAGAAGAACGCCGCCGAGGATGAAGGCTCCGCCCGGCAGGAAGTGCTTCCGGATGAGTTGATAGAGGCCCCAGGCGCAGTAGAAGAGCACAGCCGTCTCCTGAATGAACGGCAGGAGGGCGAGCACGATTCCCATTCCCCACCGGTTGCCCCGCGCCCGGCAGAGGAAGAAGAGTAACAGAAGCGGCGCCAGGAATACGACCGGGTGATAGCCGTAAAAGAGCGTCAGGCACTGGTGGCTGAGCGCGGGGTTGAAGAGTGCCAGGAGGACGCAGCCGAGGGCGCTTCCCGTCGGAGCCCGGCAGGCCCGCGCCAGCGCGTAGGCGAGAGGAACCGTCGAATAGACTGCGAGCGCCGAGACGAAGAATAACGTTTCCGGGGCCGGGAAGAGACGGAGCAATGCGGTGAAGAGGAGGTTCGGCAGCGGGTTCCAGTGATCGCCGATGACCAGATAATTCCAGAATCCGGCGGCATTGCCGGTGGCGAGGCGGAGGTAGCCTTCGACATACTGGCCCCAATCAAGATAGATCAGGTAGAAGGAACGGTAGGCGTGGAGTTGGCTGAACGTTCCCCAGGCGGTTCCGGCGGCGAAAAGAAGAATGACGGCGAAGATGGCTAACTGTTCCGGAATTTGCGGTTTGATCCGTATGCTTCCCGCGAACCCCCAGACGGCGAAGCCCCCCGCCGCCAGCGTGGCGAGCATGGTTCCGTAGTGCATGGGGTAGAAGTACAAGAGAGGAATCAGCACCAGGTGGGGCGACAGAAACTTGGCGCATCTCCAAACCGCCTTTTCTTTTCGTTTGCGCGTCGCCAGCAATGTCGCGAAAGCACCGATGAGGACGGCGGCCGGTCCCGGCGACGGCCACGGTGAAATGCCGGAGGGGTAGCAGAGATAGTGCAAAGGGTCGACCGACCACACCCGAAAAAGGAGGTGGAACCAGGCATAGGCGGCGGTTCCGCCGGAGATGGCGGCGAGAAGCCGGGCGAACCAGATGTTGCGAAACTGCGTCATGATTGAGTTTATAATACACCGGAGGAGGAAGACTGTCAATTTGCAATTGGGCTCTTTTTGCCGAAAAACGGCGGTTTTTTGCGGAGAATCCGTACCCTGGGGGTTGCATTCCGGAGAAATCATGATATATTTACAGACTTATAATTGTGAAAAACACCAATTGAAACATTGTTAGAGGAAAACCATGGCTCACACCAAATCCGCGATCAAGCGTCTGCGCACCAGCCAGGCGGCCAATCTCCGCAACCGCATGCGCAACAGTGAACTCAAGACGCTCGAAAAGAAGCTCCGCAGCGCCGTCGAAGCCGGCGATGCCGCCGCCGCCGAACTGGCGAAGAGCTTCGTCAGCTGCCTCGATAAGGCCGCCAAGAGCGGCACCATCCATCCCAACCGGGCTGCCAACAAGAAATCCCAGGCTGACAAATTGATCAATAAGGTCGCCAAGTAAGGCTGCCTGTCGGATTTCTTAAAAAACGCGCCCGCCTCTTGAGGTGGGCGCTTTTGTATTCACATACTAATTCATTCACATTTATAGATCATTGCTCACGCTTTGATCGATGAATGATCGCTCATCAGTATCAGGTCTTTTTGCCATGATGGATAAAGTATTCCTGTCGATTCTGGAGACCTTCATCATCTTCGGATTCGGCGCGCTCGCCTGGCGGTTCAAAATGATCCAGGCCGAGGAGATGGGGCGGCTCACCCGGCTGACGCTCGACCTCTTCTTCCCCTTGCTCACCTTTTCGACCATTACCCGGAACTTCGACCCCGCCTCCCTCAACGAGCTCTGGATCATGCCGCTCCTCGGCGTCGGCATCATGCTGGCGGGGGCGGGGATGGGCGTGTTTCTGAAGCGGCTCTTCCCGGGGCGCTCGCCGGAGCGGCTGGCGACCATCCATCATATCGCCGCCATCAACAACTATGTCTTCCTGCCGATCATCGTCCTCGGCAATACCTTCGGCGAACGGCATATCGCGCTCCTCCTGGTGATGAACGTCGGCTCCACCGTCGGCTTCTGGACCGTCGGCATCTGGACCTTCACCGGCGTCGGCTCGGTCATGAAAGTACTGAAAAGCATCTTCTCCGTCAACATCGCCGCGGTCCTGGCGGCATTGCTGGTCTGTTTCCTTGGGATCAAACTGCCGGAATCAGTCGCCTTTTCCCTCAAATATCTGGGCGACGCCGCCGTTCCCTTCATGTTGGTGTTGATCGGGGCGGCGCTGGTGAACTGCTTCAAAAGCATCCGCCGCGACTGGCAGGATGTGGTGCTTATTTCACTGCTCCGGCTGGTGGTGATTCCAGTCGTGGTTCTTCTCCTCCTGAAAACGCTGCCGCTGCCGCGCGAAGTCTTCGAGACGGCGGTGGTGGTGGCGCTGATGCCCGCCGCTTCCAGTTCGGTGTTGGTCGCCCGGCAGTACGGCGGCGACCAGGAGTTCGCCGGTCAGGTGATCGTCGCCAGCACCTTATTCTCATTGGCGACGATACCCCTCTTGATGCAGCTATTGATCTGAAGCTCTCTTTCTGGGGCAATCTGCCCCAGACCCCCGAGGGGGGGGGGGGG
>JAVBRV010000319.1:0-8309 GCA_031547585.1 Victivallaceae bacterium | reverse complement strand
CGCCGGTCGGTACTGCCTCTTGAGCCGCGTTTCGCTCACCGAAATTCTTTCGGCGAGCGACCAGCGCTGTCCGCGCGCTGGACTGCGTCCCGGCTCGGCCGGGGGCGCACGGCCTGCGGCCTATTTTTTTAAAATTGTTTTTTAAGGGGAATTTTTTGCAATTAAAAGGAAGGTATAGTATATTTACCGCCATGCACAACCAGGGGGGGCAAAGGGCATCATGAGAGCTATTTCCGCATTTCTGCACCGTCATCAGCGCGCCATTTCCATTCTTTCAGGCCTTTTCATTATCCTTCTCGTGATCGCCCGGATGATCCGGGCCTACCAGAAAGCGCCTTTTCTCGACCTCCGGGTCATGATGTCGACCTGTGAACTGATCGTCAACCATACCTCCCCCTATATGACCGAAGCCTTCAACGCCCTCGGTTACGACGCCCCGCCGGTACAGCCGCCCAGCATGTCCATCCTCCTCCTGCCGCTGCTCCCCCTGCCCTTTACCGCGCAGGCCATCATCGTCTTCGGCATCAACCTCATCGCCGCCATCCTCTGCCTCTTCGTCGTCATCCGGCATTACCGGCTCTATGAGGGAAGCACCCCTTTCACCCCCTGCTACCCCAACCTCCTTCTCTGGTTCCTCATGGCGCTGGCCCTCATGAGCGACCCCGCGGCCAATATGCTCCGTTACGGACAATGGGTCAGCGTCGCCTGGCTCTGCATGCTTCTGGTGTTGTTCCAGCCGAAACGGGAACGGAGCAACGCCGTCCTTCTCGGCCTCGCCGCCGCCATCAAGTATTCACTGCTCCCCCTCGCCGCACCCTTGCTGCTCCTTCAGGGGCGCTGGCGGATCTGCGTCATCGGCTTCGCCCTCTTCCTCATCCTGGTACTGTTGCCGGGGCTGTGGCTCGACGGCATCATCCCCGGCATCACCGAATACCTCCGGATGCTGGCCGCTGATATGAAAGGCGGCGCCAATTCCTATACGCACGGCATTACCTACAATATGATTCACTTCGAATTCCTGCGCCTGCCCCACCTCAATCTGCTGGGGAAAGCGCTCATCCTCTTCCTAGTTGCCCTGATGCTCCTCGGAATCCGGAAAGAGAGAGGCACAGGCTCCCCCCGCCGCTGGCCCGCCGAATTTGCGCCCGCCGAGCTCGGACTCCTCGCCTCCGCCACGCTTTGTCTCTCCTACCACCGCATCCACGACGCTTTCATCATGATTCCCTTCCTCGTGGCGGTCTGCCTTCAATGCTTCCGTGAACAGCGGTTCCGGGAATTCACGGTTTCGCTGGCGTTTCTCCTTTATATGGCGCAGCCCACCACGCTGCACTACCGGATCGCGGGCCTGATCGGAAGCAAACTGCCGTTCCTCGAAAAATTCGTCTACTTCGGCAGCTATCCCTTCAAGGCCATGTTCCCCTTGACCAATATCGCCATCTATCTCCTCACCGTCTGGTTCTTCGTGCTGGCCTGGAAGGGATGCCGCCAAAAATCTCTCTCCAGCTTGCAATCGCAGGCGGCGGACAGTATATTTACTACCTGATTTGTCATCTATATATGGAAAAAAGCCGGTTTTTATGAAAGCTCTTCTCGCCTTCCTCCTCCGCCACCAGCGCAATATCTGCATTGTATTGGGAATTTTCATCGTCGTCACCCTGGCGCTGCGGCAGATTCCGGTCTACCGCAACGCCTTTTACGGCGACCTCAAAGTCATGCTGTCCACCAGCAAACTGATCGCCGAACACACCTCCCCCTACATGACGCCCGCCTATCAGGAGCTCGGCTACCCGGCGCCGCCGGTACAGCCGCCCAGCATCTCCATCCTCCTCATGCCGTTCACCTTTCTCCCGCTCCTTCTGGTGGAGCACGCGACCCTCGCGCTCACCTTTCTCGCCGCTCTCGGTTGCATCCTCCTGGTGGTGATCCGCTACCGGCTCTACCGGGGGAACAGCCTCCTCACCCCCTGTTATGAAAACCTTCTCGTCTGGAGCATCATCTTCCTCGCCGCCGTCAGCGGACCGGTGCTCAACATGCTCCGTTACGGGCAGCTGGTCAGCTTCGCCTGGCTCTGCATGCTCTTCGCCCTCCTCTACCCGGGCAACCGGCGGAGCAACGTCGTCCTGCTTGCCCTCGCCGCGGGCATCAAGTATTCGCTGCTCCCTCTCACCGCCCCGCTACTCCTCCTCCAGAAGCGCTGGGGCACCTGCGCCTGTGGCTTCATCCTCTTCGCCATCCTGGCGCTGCTGCCCGGACTGTGGCTCGGCGGCATCATCCCCGGCATCACCGAATACCTCCGGATGCTGGTCGACGATATGGGGAGCGGGGTCAACTCCTATGCGAACGGAACCAATTACAATATGGTGCAGTTCGATTTTCTGCGCTTCCCCATCGTCAATCTGCTGGGGAAGTCGCTGGTTCTCGGATTGGTCCTCCTGACGATTATCCGGGTCTGGAAGACGCGGAGCACCGAACAGGATCGCCGCTTCCCCCTCGAACTCACGCCCGCCGAATTCGGCCTCTTCACCTCCGCCACCCTCTGCCTCTCCTACCACCGCATCCATGACGCCCTCATTATGATTCCTTTCCTCGCGGCCGTCTGCATACAGGGGTTCCAAAGAAAACGGTACAAGGAGTTTACGGTCTCGATGCTGTTTCTCCTTTACATGGCCGTGCCGCTCTCGCAGGATTACCAGATCTCCAGCCTGATCGGCCGGAAACTGCCGGTGCTCGAGAAGTTCGTCTATTTCGGCAGCCATCCCCCCTGGGACACCATCTTCCCCCTCTCCAACATCGCCATTTTCTGCCTGACACTCTGGTTCTTCTATCTGGCCTGGAACGAAAATCGAAATGAATTGAGGATACCCATGAAAACCATTCTCGTCTTCCTGCGGCGGCACCAACGCACCATCTGCATCGCCATCGGAATCCTGCTGATCCTGGCCCTGGCCGGCCGCCAGCTGCAAGTCTTCCGGGGAGCGGGATTCGTCGACCTCGACGTCATCATGACCACCAGCTCACTCATCGCCGACAACACCTCGCCCTATATGACCGAAGCCTACCGCGCCTACAACTACCCGGCGCCCCCGATCCAGGCGCCCAGCGTCTCCATCCTGGTGATGCCCCTCCTCATTCTGCCGGAATTCGCCCGCGCCGTCGTCGTCTTCAACCTTACCCTGCTGGCCGCCGTCGGGTGCGTACTGGTGGTGATGAACCGCTATAAACTCTTCCGCGGCAGCAGTATCTTCACCCCCTGCTACCCGAACCTCGGTATGTGGTTCATCACCTTCCTCGCGGTCACCAGCGGACCTGTGCTCACCATGCTCCGCCACGGCCAGCTGGTCAGCATCGCCTGGCTCTGCATACTGTTGGTGCTCCTGTATCCGCGGCGGGATAAGGTCAACTGGCTCTTCCTCGGCCTCTCCGCCGGGATCAAGTATTCGCTGCTCCCCCTCGCCGCGCCGCTGCTATTGCTGCAAAGACGATGGCTGATCTGCGCAGCGGGATTCCTGCTCTTCGGCATACTGGTGTTGATGCCGGGGCTGTGGCTGGGCGGCATCGTCTCCAGCATCTCCGAATATGTGAAAATGCTGCTCGAAGACGTCTCGGGGGGCGCCAACGCCTATGCGACCGGCTCCAGCTACAATATGATCCATTTCGATTTCTTCCGCAGCGGCTTTCTCAACCTGCTGGGAAAAGCGGCGGTGCTCTTCATGCTCGCCCTCGTCATCGTCCGCACCTGGCGGCGCCGGCATGAAAAAAGCGGCTGGTTTCCGTTGGAAATCACCGCCGCAGAATTGGGACTGGTCAGCGCCGCCACCCTCTCGATCTCCTACCACCGGATCTATGACGTCACCATCGTCATGCCGTTCCTGGCGGCGGTCTGCGTTCGAAGCCTGTTCGAACGGCGGCACGCGGTTCTCACCGTCTCGTTGCTGTTTCTCGTGTACCTGGCCATGCCGACCTCGGCCGATTACCTCATCTCCGACCGGATCGGCCAAGCCCTGCCCTTCCTGGAAAAGATCGTCTACTTCAGCGGCTACGGCCAGTGGAAAAAGATCGTTCCCCTGACCAATATCGCCATCTTCGCCCTGACGGCCTGGTTCTTCTACTTGGCCTGGACCGAGGATTCGCGCCCGAAGAGGGTCGCCAAAACCCGGTAAACCGCCGGGATCAACAGCAGCGTAATCAAGGTCGAGCTGGTCAAACCGCCGATCACCGCCCGGGCCATCGGGGCCTGGGCCTCACCGCCGTCGCCCGCGCCGATCGCCAGCGGCAGGAGTCCGATCAGCGTCGTCAGCGTCGTCATCAGAATCGGCCGCAGCCGCCGCGCCCCCGCCTCACGGATCGCCTGATCGAGCGGCAATCCCTCGCGGCGCAGCAGATTGGCGGTATCCACGAGAAGAATGGCGTTATTGACCACAATCCCCGCCAGCATGATGCAACCGATGAAGGACTGCATATTGAAAGTCGTCCGCGTCAGGAAAAGGGCGAGGAAAACCCCGATCGTAGCCAACGGCACGCTGAACATCACCACCAGGGGGTCGCGCAGCGATTCGACCTGGCAGGCCATAATCATGTAGACCAGCGCCAGCGCCAGCGCGAAGGCGAACGCCAGTTCCCGGAACGCCTCCTGCTGGTCTTCGTAGTCACCCGCGAAGGAGACCGAGAAACCGGGCGGCATCGGCACCTTTTTCAACTCCTCCCGGACGTCGGCGATCACCGAACCCAGGTCGCGGTCGAGAATATTCCCGCCCACCGTCAGCACCCGCTCCTGATTCTTGCGTTCAATGTTCACCGGTCCCTTGACCCGGTCGAAATCGATCAGGTTCCGCAGCACGATCACTTCGCCGCGGTCGTTGCGCATCGAGAGGTTCAGGATCTCGTCGAGCGTCATGAGGTCGGCGTCCTTCACCTTCACCAGAATGGTGTGCTCGTCGCCCCCCTCGCGGAATTCACCCGCCTCGGAACCGGCCAGGATGGTGCGCAGCGCCTCCGCCACCTGGCGGACCGGCACCCCGAGGTCGTCGGCTTTTTCGCGGTCGATATAGAGCCGGTCTTCGGCCACGCCGAGGTCGCGCGACAGCTTCACGTCGGTAATGCCGCGCACCCGCATCATCGCCGCCGAAACCTGTTCGGCCAGCGTCGCCGCCGTGTCGAAATCATAGCCGCGGATCTCCACCGCCACCGCTTCCCCCGAACCGGCGCCCATCATCCGCGAAAAGAACCCCTGCCCCGCGCGCACCCGGAACACCGCGCCCGGCCAGTTCCGGAAACGCTTGTTCAATTCGGATACGATCTTTTCATCGGAGCGCACCCGCTGCGTTCGCGGCTTCAAACGAATATTGTAGTTGGCCCGGTGGCCGCCGCTGGCCCGCCAGCTCGAAGAACCGGCGAAAGAGACCCAGCCCAGCAAATCTTCGCCCACCACCTCGCGCACCACCAGTTCGGAGCTGCGGACGATCTGGTTGACCACGTCCGGACTCGTCCCCACCTCCAGTTCGAGGAAAATCCGCACCTCGCCTTCGTCGGATTTCGGCATCAATTCGTTACCGATCAGGGGAACCAGCAGCACCGAGGCCGCCGTCAGAAGCAGCGCCCCCGGAATAAACAGCCAGCGCCAGCGCAGCACCGACCCCAGAATCGAACGGTAACCGCGCTCCATCCCCTGCTGAACCCACTCGCTCGGCGCCAGCAGTCGCTCGAAGAATCCCCTCCCCGCGCCCGGCGCCCCCAAGGGCTTCAGGAAGCGCGCCGCCAGCATCGGCACCAGCGTGATCGCCGTGAATAGCGAGCAGCTGAGCGAAAACGACACCACCGCCGAAAACTGCTTGAACATCACCCCCGCCATCCCCTGCATGAAGAGCAGGGGCAGGAACACCGCCAGGGTGGTCAGCGTGCTGGCGACCAGCGCGGCGGTCACCTCGCGGGTCCCCTCAATGGAGGCCTTGCGCGGATCCATGCCGAGGTCGCGCATTCGAATGATATTTTCCAGCACCACGATCGAGTTGTCGAGCAACATGCCGACGCCGAGGGCGAGTCCACCCAGGGTCATGATGTTCAGCGTGAAGCCGCAGAAGTACACCAATGCGAAGGTCGCCACGATCGATACCGGGATGCTGATCGCGATCACCACCGTGCTGCCGAAGCTCCGCAAAAAGAGGAAGAGCACGACCACCGCGAGCAATCCGCCCGACACCGCCGAATCGGAGACGTTGGTGATCGCCCGCTGGATGTAATCGGCCGTGTTGATGATGGGCTGAAGATAGAACTGCGAACCGAACTCCTGGTTCACCCGCGTCAGCTCCTTCAACACCCCGTTGGCCACCTGAACCGTATTGGCGCCGGACTGCTTGTAAACCATCAGCATGATGCCGGGGTTGCCGTTCACCCGGACGTGGCGGGTCACCTTGGCCGAGGTGTCGAGCACTTCGGCCACGTCGCCGACCTTGATTTTCTGGCCGTTCTTGCCGGTGGCGATCACCGTATCGCGAATCTGCTGGACGTTGGTGTAGGCTCCGGGCGTGCGCACCCGGACCTCCAGCCGCTCCTCGCGCAGGTTCCCGGCAGGGGTGGTGACGTTGGCGTCTTCCAGCGCGGACAGCACGGTATCCATCGAGGTGTCGAGTTTACGCGCCTTGTCGGGGTCGATCAGCACCTGGATTTCGCGCACCAGGCCGCCGTTGATCTCCACGGAAGCGACGCCGTCCACCCGTTCGAAGCGGTACTGCACCTGGTCTTCGACCAGTTTGCGCGCGTCGAGAAGGTCGATATTGGTCGCCACGCCGATCCGCAGAATCGGCGAGTTCGAAGAGTCGAATTTGTAGAGAATCGGCCGGTCCGCGTCATCCGGCAGCCGCGGCACCACCCGGTCGAGCCGGTCGCGCACGTCGGCGACGGCGCTGTCGAGGTTGGTCCCCCAGTTGAAGGAGACAGTGACGTTGCTGGAGCCTTCGCCCGAAACCGAAGTGATCTCTTTCACCCCGGCCACGGCGGCCAGCGAACGCTCGATGCGCTTGGAAATCAACTCCTCCACCTCTTCCGGGGCGGCGTCCTCGTAGGTGGTGATGATGGTGACGGCGGGGTAGGTAACATCGGGCATCAGGTCCACCGGCAGGTAGCGCAGCGACACCGCCCCCAGAATGATGACGATGAGGGTGACCATCGTCACGAAAATCGGGCGGCTGACTGAAAATCCGGGAATGCTCATCGGGTGCTCTCCGCCGCCGGATTGAACTTTTCGGGGAACACCACCTCAACCCCTTCCGAAAGCAGGTGGTTGCCGAGGGTGATCACGGGGTAGGTCAGCTTGGGCGAAATAATTTCAATCATGTCTCCGGCCTCAATCCCCGTCTCCACCGGGACAAAGTGGGCTTTGCCCGTTCCGGCCGCCAGCCGGAATACGCCGTTCTTCCCGTTGCGCTTCACCCTCGCGGCGCGCGGAATCACCTGTGCCTTGTCGCGGTGTTCAAACACCAGCTCCACCCGGACGAACATGCCGGGCTTCAAGAGAAGATCCTTATTCTCGATTTCGATGCGGACGGCTCCCTGCCGGGTATTTTCCTCCAGCACCTGGGAGATGCGGGCGATTTTACCGGTGAAGGTTTTCCCGGGATAAGCGTCGCTCGACAGCTGAACCACCTGATCCATCTGCAGCTTGGGGTAATCGCGCTCGATCACGTAGATCAGCGCCTGAAGCCGGTCCAGCTCGACGATGCTCACCATCGACTGGTTCGCCGTCATCAGCGCGCCGACGTCGACATAGCGGTGACCGATGTAACGGGCCGGAGCCTTGGGGTCCCACTCCGCCAGAATAGTGCAGTCCGAAACCTTGAGCCGGGCGTTCTCCAGCAGCGCCTGGCTGCGCTGGACCTCAGCCTCGTTCTTGCGGCAGGTCGCCTGCTGCGCCTTGTACAGGGCCTCCACCGATTCGAACTGCGCGGCGGTGCCGACCTGCTTGGCGGTCAAGGTCTTCTGCCGCTCGTATTCGCGGCGGCGCTGATCGAGGTTGACCTCGGCTTCGCTGAGGAGGGAACGGGTGACTTCAAGATCCGCTTCAGCCTGGTCGAGGCTCTGCCGATATTCGGTATCGTCGATCTTGGCAATCAAAACGCCGCCCTTCACCGGGTCGCCGACGTCATAATTCAAAACCTCCAGCCGCCCGCCCACCTTGGGAGCAAGGTCGAAGCTGGACCACGGGCGTAAAGTCCCGGTGAAGGTCCTCCGGTCGGAAATAGCCTCCTCTTTAGCCATCACCGCTTCGACGGCCACCGCCGCCACGCCGCGTTTCTGTTTGCCCGCGTCTTCCTCTT
>JAVBRV010000214.1:0-25964 GCA_031547585.1 Victivallaceae bacterium | reverse complement strand
ATCGGTGTCGCGTCCCGCCGTCGGATAGCCGGATTCGCTCTTGGCCGACAGGGCGGCGAACTTCATCTCTTCGAGCATCGACAGGTTGTTGTTCGACGAAGCGCCGTCGGTGCCGAGGGTGACCCGGCACTTGCCCAATTCATACGCGTCGCGGAAGCGGAACCGCCCCGAACAGAGCTTCATATTCGAGCAGGGCATATGCGCGATCACCGCCCCCCGTTCGGCGATGATGCCGATATCGGCGTCGCAGAGGTGAACCGCGTGGGCCAGCACCGTCTTCGGCCCGAGGATGCCGAGGGAGTCGAGGTAGGCGATGGGGGTCATGCCGTCGTGCGCCTCCTTGCACTCTTCGACTTCGCGGGCGGTTTCGGCGGCGTGGATGTGGATGCCGCGCCCGTCCTTCGCCGCCTCCGCCGCGATCCGGCGCAGCTGGGGCTCGGGGACGGTATAGATGGCGTGCGGCGCGTGCATGATCTGACAGCGCGGCGACAGTTTCCCCGCCATGGCGAGCACTTCGCCGTTGCTCGACTGGTTGTGCGCGAGGATGTCGCCGTCGGAACCGGCGATATAAAGGAGACCGATGGAGGCGCGCACCCCCATCTCCTCCACCGCCCGGACCGTCTCTTTCTGGAACCAGTACATATCGTTGAAGAAGACGGTTCCGGTGCGGATCATTTCGAGAATGGCGAGACGGCTGCCGTGGTAGACGTCTTCGGCGGTGAACTTCGCTTCGGCGGGCCAGATCCACTCGTTGAGCCAGGTAAAGAGCTCCATGTCGTCGGCATAGCCGCGCAGGAGGCCCATGGCCGCGTGGGTATGAGTGTTGTAAAAAGGGGCCGTCACCGCGAGGCGGCCTTTGCCGTCGATGACTTTCGCTGCTTTTGTATCGATTTGCGGGGCGATTTTCGCAAAGCGGTTGTTCTCGATCAGGATATCCCGGGTTTTACCATCCAGGACTACATTCTTCAACAGCAATGACGGCATGATTCGATCTCCAGTTGTTATCTGTGAACTGTAACGCCGGTTTTCCCGATTGTCAAGCTAAAAATTCGTCTTTTCAGCAAGCTGATTGCCAAATGCCCGCTCCTGGTAGGGCGCTCTGTCCTCAGAGCGCCGTTCTCGTTGCAAGCACTATCGGGTATAAACATTCGAGATAGATCGTAGTTAACCTCTTCATTGCTCTGGCACGGTTCAAGGGGGTATTTCCACCCTGAAGACCCTACAACGAGAACGGCGCTCTGAGGACAGAGCGCCCTACCCGATATCGCTTCGCCAAACAGTTGAACTGAATTTTCTGTCAGTTCCGGCGAAAAGCGCCGGGAGCGGCGCCGACCTCGCGCTTGAAAATCTTGTAGAAGTTGCTGAGGTCGGAGAAGCCGCAGCGGAAGCAGATCGTTTCGATGCTCATATCGGTTTCGCGGAGCAATTTTTTCGCCTCCTCCAACCGGATCTCGAGCAGCGTTTCGCCGATGGTTCTTCCGGCGGAGCGGCGGTAGAAGCTGAAGAGGTAGCCCTTCGACATGCCGACCTCGCGGGCGGCGTCCTCGCAGCGAAAGGGTTCGCCGAAATGATCGCGCAGGTACTTCTCGATGGAGTCGACCGCCTCGTGGCGACGCTTCCGGTGGAACATCCGGGAGCTCTGGCGCGAGAACTCCACCAGCAGCTCCAGCAGCATATAGCGAAGCATCTCCCCCGAATTGGCGTCGGTATGGGTGTATTCGTGGGCCAGGCGGCGGATCTCGGTATAGATCTTGCGGTTGGAGTCGATGAGGTGCAGCAACTGGTGATTCAGCGAACGCTCCGGGCGGAACTCCGGGCGGAAGATCGACAGAAAGTGGTTGTCGTTGTACAGCCGCGCGAGATCGCTCTCGATCGTCTTGCGGAGAAAGAGAATATTGTAAAGTTCAATCGGATGCTCCAGATCGAGATTGGTGAGGTCGTCCGGGTGGTTGAGGCAGACGAAGCCGGGGCCGAACGGGTAATCCCGGCCGTTGATCTTCAGCACCCCCTCCCCCGAAACCACGTACAGGATCTTCCAGAACTGCCGCCGGTTCAGCGAGCCGGGCGGATAGAAGGCCTCCGGCCCCTGGCTGATGTGCTGAACCACAATCGGCAAGTCATCCTTGAAGTAGTCCGCCGTCCGGAAATATCTGCCTTCTTTCGTCATAATCTTATCATACACCCGGCATGGCGGCATGGCAAATCCGTTATTATGGTAAATCGTCACATTTTATGACATTTCACCATTTTGCCCTTAGCAAACCAAGGATTTCCCCTCCGAATGCAGTATAATTTGTATAGATCGAAAAAACGCAAGTGAAAGGGGCCGCACATGCCGAATCGAAATCGTAAAAATTTCACCCTCATCGAACTCCTGGTCGTAATCGCGATCATCGCCATCCTGGCGGCCATGCTGCTGCCCGCGCTGAACAAGGCTCGCGACCGCGCCCGCAACACCAGCTGCATCGCCAACCAGAAGCAGCTCGGCACGTATCTCAATATGTATTCGGACGCTTATGGGGGACACCTCCTGCTCGGCAACAATAATAACGGCATCAGCTCCTTCCAAGGAACCTGGATCTGGGTTCTCTCCAAGAGTATTCTCAACGATCCCCGGACCAGTGACGAAGTTAACGACGCCCGTCCTTATAAGGGAACGATCTTTTACTGTCCCAGTGATACTTACACCAGCTACAATGCCGGTACCTTGTCCTATGGGGTCAACACCATTATGCAAACCCTTCCCGACGCCGGAGGATACGTCACTATTGACAAGATCCAGCGTAAAAAAATATCCAGCTTCAAATACCCCTCCAAGACCTTGCTGGCTGCCGATGGGGGGAAATACAGCGGCTCCCACACCAGCTATTGCTCTCGCGGAGGCATGAGTGCGTTACTGGTTCCAGCCCAGCGCTCGGCGGCAGGCAGCCTCTCGCTGACCTTCGCCGCCGGGGATGAACAATTCCGTCACAACGGCGGCGGCAGTCTCAACGTTCTTTGGCTCAGCGGCGGCGTCACCCCCGCCACCGGCGGAATGCTGCCGTTAGGTGAGTACGCCACCACCGACGCACAGAAGCTCTTCTGGAAAGGGCTTTAGGAATAACAATGAAGAAGGATACCATCACCATGAGCACCCGACCGACCATCTGCGCCTACTACTTCCCCAACTGGCACGTGGATGCACGCAACGAAGTGATCCACGGCCGGAACTGGACCGAGTGGCGCGTGACCGAATACGCCACCCCCCGCTTCCCCGGCCACGATCAGCCCAAGGTTCCCCTCTGGGGCTACGGCGACGAAGCCTCCCCCGCCGTCATGGCCGAGAAGATCAAGGCCGCCAACGACTACGGCGTCGATGCCTTCATCTTCGACTGGTACTGGTTCTACGACGGCTCTTACCGCGAGCGCTGCATCCGCGACGGCTTCCTCGGCGCGCCCAACACCAACGACCTCAAATTCGCGATCATGTGGGCGAATCACGACCCCATCTACGCGCATCCCGGCAACTACCGGAAACCGGCGGAACCCCTGTGGACCGGCGACGTCAACGGCGAAACCTTCCGTCAATGCACCGATCACCTGATCGCCGACTACTTCACCCGCCCCAACTACCTGCGGGTCGACGGCAAGCTCTACTTCTCGCTCTACCGCGCCAAGCAGATGACCGAGCAGATGGGCGGCTGGCCGGCGATGAAGGAGGCCATCGGCGAGCTCCGCCGCAAGGTGGAGAAAGCCGGGCTCGGCGAACTGATGATCGACTGCATGGCTTCGAGCATCTCCGGAGACAGCTTTGATTACGCCAATCTTTTCACCCGCGAGATCGGCATCGACTGCTGCAGCAACTACGGCTGGGGCGGACGCTCCCGCGCCGACTTCCCCGCCCTCTCCTACGCCGACTGGATCGAGCGCTGCAAAGGCGAACACGAACGCTACGCGAAGAATCTGCACGTTCCTTACAATCCGGTGGTCTGCACCGGCTGGGACAGCTCCCCGCGCACGGTTCAATCCGATATGTACGACCATGACCGCTACCCCTTCGGCGTGGTGATGACGGGGAATACCCCGGAGCTCTTCCAGAAGGCGCTGGAGTACGCCCGCGACTCCCATCGGACCGGCAAGCTGCTCCATATCAGCTGCTGGAACGAGTGGACTGAAGGCGCTTACCTCGAACCGGATACGCGCAACGGTTACGGCTTTCTCGAAGCCGTGAAAGCGGTCTTCGGCGTCAAAAAGGAAGAGGAGGAATTATGCGCGGTGCGCTGACCTCCGCCCTCCTGCTCCTGGCGGCGGCTTTTACCGCCGCCGCGGAGATCGAGATCCGCGGCACGAACTTCGCCAACTGGTTCGTCAAAGGCGAACCGGTGGTTTTCAAGGCCGCCCAGCCGCTGCCCGAAGGGAAGACGCTCACCGTCACCCTCTTCGACTCCGCCGGGAAGAAGCTGAAGGAGGAAACCCTTTCCTCAGCCGACTTCAACCGGCGGGGCTGGCAGTACCAGGCCCCCTCCCCCGGCTTCTACGAGGTTGAGTTTACCCACGATAACGCCCCCGTCCGCGAAAGCTGGTCGATCAAGATCAACAAGCAGGACACCGCCGATAAGCGCAAATACACCCTCATGGGTGAAAAAGAGTTCCACGCCGTCCGCCACGCCTTCACGGTGGCTCCCGCGAAGACTCCGGAGCCGGCGGAGATTTCGCCCCATTTCGGCGCTTCGCCGCACTTCTCCATGTTTCGCAAAGAGGTGCCGCTGGTTCGGCTGATCGGCTGCCGCAGCATCCGCATCCACGCCCTCCGCTGGGACGAGCTGGAGAAGGAGAAGGGCAAGATCAACTGGCGGCCGGTCGACGACTTCATGGCGCTCGCCCGCGAAAGCGGCTGGCGCGACGAAGAGATCATCTTCAACATCTACGGCACCCCCCGCTGGGCCA
This sequence comes from Victivallaceae bacterium, assembly GCA_031547585.1. Lineage (GTDB taxonomy): Bacteria > Verrucomicrobiota > Lentisphaeria > Victivallales > Victivallaceae > Victivallis. Next base: position 21,038 of record JAVBRV010000214.1, on the reverse strand, counting down.
GCACCCGCCCCGAAGCGGATTGGATCAATATCTTCATCCGCGAATACATCTCCGTCGTGCCGAAGGATCTGGCCGACTGGCAGAATTTCATCTGCGAGGTGATGCGGCGCTACCCCAAGGTCGTCCGCTACGAGCTCTGGAACGAGCCCCACCTCGTCGGCTTCTCCTGCTTCTGGGCCGATTCGGTCGAAAATTTCGTCAAGCTCCTGAAGGCCGGTTACGAGACCGTCAAGGCCGAGAAGCCGGAGGCGATCGTCTGGCTGGGCGGCATCGGCATGCGCTATCTGCCCTTCTACGATGAATTCCTGAAGGCGGGCGGCGGGAAATATTACGACGTCCTGCCGCTCCACGGCAGCTGGGTCCGCCCGGAGCCGTTCCATGAGTTGGAGAAAAAGTACGGAATCCCTCCGAAACCGGTGGTAAGCTCCGAGTGGCACGCCATGCTGCTGAAGCCGATGATGGCCGATTACCCCAGCGAGCAACTGCTGGCGCGCAATATGCTGCTCGACTTCCTCAACCAGATCCGGGCAGGCGTCACCGAAGTGGACCTCTTCTGCTTCCTCAACCTCGCGAAAGTCGAGAAGGAGACGCTGGCCTTCCACCGCGAGCACCGTTCGAACAACACCCACGTCTCCGGCCTTTTCCGCCACTATCCCTACATCCAGCCGCGTTATCCGGCGCTGGCCTGGCATGTCTTCACCACCCAGGTCAAAGGGCAGCTTAAAGTCGGCCAGGGTTATCTGTTGGGCGACGTGCGCGTCCTCTTCCTTGCCAGTGAATCGGGGCCGATGCTGCTGGTCTGGAACGCAGGCGAAAAAAGCGCCCCCCTCCCCCCGGAGCTCAAAGCGGCCATCGGCGCGAAAACCCGCGTCCTCTCCGCCGAAGGCGCGGAGCTGCCGAAAGACTTCCGGCTCGACCCCGAGGTCTACTACTTCCTCCGCGATCCCCTCGCCGCCGACTGGAAGAACCCCGGCGAAGTCCTCTACGCCCAGAACGCCAAGCCCGAATTGGTCAACAAGTTCGGCGGCGTCTACCGCCGGGGCCGCCTCTTCGACACCCAGCTCAATACCGTCACCCCCGCTTCTCTCGTCTGGCAACCGGTCGAACAGCTGGTTCTCTACGACAAGAACCTCGACCCCGGCAAGGTCAAAGCCCGCTTCGCCGCCGGATTCACCCCGGAAGCGCTGGAGCTGCTGGTCGAAATCGATGACCCCACCCACGTAATGAAAGCCAACGATATGCGGGTGTGGGAGTTCGACAGCCTGCAATTCGCCATCGACACGGCGGGCGAGGGCTTCGACACCGCCCGGATGGAGTTCGCCGCCGCCCTCGGCGAGGACGGCAAAGCGGCCCTGTGGAAGGTCTTCGTGCCGAACCTCGGCGGCGACCTCCCGGGGCGCTTCACCCCCGCCGAAGACAAAGTGGGCTACGGCCGCTGCCGGATCGACCGCGAAAACGGCAAAACCACCTACCGGGTCAGCCTCGACGCCTCCGAGCTCAACCCCTTCCGGCTCGATGAACAGCCCAAAGTGCGCTTCGCCCTCCTCGTCAACAACAACGACGGCAAAGGACGCGCCTCCTACCTCGAATGGGGCTCCGGCATCGGCGCGGTCAAAGATCCGCGCCAGTACGGCAACCTGACGCCGCAAGTTCCGCCGGGAACCGTCTGCGGCCAGGAAGCCCTGAAAAACAAAAGCTGGAGCAAAGACTACGAGCTCGAATTCCGCACCGAAGGAGGCACCCCCTCCGTCAAAGTGATCGGCAGCTCCCCCCTCGCCTCGGGCGTCACCACCGGCGGTTTCGCCATAGTCCCCGGCGCGGCCTACCGGGTGCGCCTCGAGGCGCGCGGCAACGCCCGCTTCCAGGTCCTCGCCCACGGCAAGAGCTTCAAACGGATCGACCTCGTTCTCCCCACCCCCCTCACCGGTGAATGGAAATCCTTCGACCTGAAACTCATCATCCCGCCCGGCAGCCCCTACGCCTCCATCAACTGCTTCGCCTGGCAACAACCCGGCTGCGAATTCGAAATCCGCAACTTCTCCGTCACTCCCCTGTAAAGCTGTCGTGGGAATCGGGGGAGGAGAAGGGAAACTTTTCTTCACGAGGAAGAAAAGTTTCCCTTCTCCTCCCCCGAACCCCCACCTCATCCTTTCAAAAGAAGCGTAGCGGCGCAAATGGAGTTTGCCGTCGGCAAACTCCATTTGCGGACAGAATTACTTGAATAGCTTGAGGGCGATATCGCGATCGAAGCCGGGGACGGCGATGGTCGCTTTGTTATTTTTCACTTCGAGGGTTCCCGTTTCGAGCACACCGCCCTTCCAGGTGTCGTGCCATTCGAAACGCCAGAGGCCATTCGCCAGGCGGTCGAGCTCGAAGCTCGCGCCCTCGATGCGCCCGGGAGCTTCGCCGAGGGAGTCGTGGTACCAGGTGCTCATCCGGTTCTGCAGCCAGCCGATCACCAGTTCCGGCCCCTGCAGCACCGAAACCCGCAGGTTCTCCGCTGAACCGGCCCCGGCAAAGCCCGGAATCGTCAGCGATTCCAGCGCCAGCCAGCCTCCCGTGACCGCGAGGGAGATCCGGTTCTCCCCGGCGGTCAGCGGGATCTCGACGACCTCGCTCAACTCTTTGGCGTACGGGTCGTTGCGGCCGTCTCGGTCGCTGATTTTTTGTGACGTGATCTTCCTGCCATTATTGGTGACGGAGAGTTCTGCCCCGGCCATGCCGACCGCCGCCAGCTTGAGCCGCGCCTTGACCGCTTTCTCCGACCGGAGTTCAATCACCAGGGGCGGGCCGCCGAGCAATCCGGGCAGCGCGTCGGCGCGAATCACCCGATCGACGTCGGCGATATAGAGGGCTTTATCCTTGACCGCCATAGCGGAGAGGGTCTTCCAGACGCCGTCGGGGCGCAGTTGATAGGGGTGCTCCAGCTCCGGATTCCACTTGATTTCGCAGAGGAAGCTGCGCCCCTCCGTCACTCCTGTGGAGCACTGCGCGGAGAGGATGCGCGGTTCGAAGCCCGCCCGGTCGAAGGGAATCCCCTTGATGAAGTTGACGAAGGGGGGATACCCCCTGGGGTGGAGGTCGTAGACGTCGTGGTAGCGCCCGCCCCACCAGAGCAGCACGTTGCCCGCCGCCTTGTTGATCATGCCGGCCCAGAGGTTGTTGTGAAGCACGATGCCTTTGGGGTCGCGGTAGCTGTTGTCGGCGGGGACCGGGTGGCCGTTTTCGCCGCCGATACAGGGCTTGCCGTAGGCGAGCTTGGCACGGAGGCGCTTCTGGAGCTCGCCGGCGATATCGTTGTTGTAGGAGTGGGTGATGGTGAAATCGAGCTCCGGCAGCCGCCAGACCTCCGGCATCTCGACCTGCTCCGAAGAACCGAAGCTGGTGCCGATAAGGTGGCGGTTGGGATCGGTCGCCTTCAGGTAGCGGGCGATATCGCGGTGGAACTCGACCACGCTCGCGGGATTCTTCTGCGCGCCCTCGGTATAGTTGACCTCGTTGAAGATCTCCCAGCCGAGGATGTTCGGCGAATAGCCCCAGCGGGCGAGGATGTAGCGGAAGCGGTTCTGCAGAATTTTACGCACTTCCGGCGAGGTGAAGATCTCCTCGGGCCGCTTGCAGGGGCCGCCGCGCTCGACATTATAGGGGTTGTTCTTCCAGTGGGAGGCGAGCCCGAAGGGGGTCTGGATCAGGCAGGGGATGATGTAGACGCCGCGCCGCTCCGCCATTTCCAGCACGTAGTCGAAGCGGGAGGCATTGCCGAGGTCGTAGTTGCCGATCCCCTTGTGTTCCAAAGAGAAACCGCCGTTGCCGTAGACTTCGAAGTTGACGCTGGTGTAGTTGCCGCCGAAAGCGGCGAGGGTATTGAGGGCGTCCCGCATATAAATCGCCAGATTGTTGACCGACCAGAAGTGCGAGGCGAAGCCCACGCCGAAGAAGTCGTCGCCGTTGTCGAAGGCGAGGTAGGAGTGATCGCGCGGCGACACCCGGAGGAAGCCGGGGGCTTCCGCCCGGTCCGCCTCGAAAACGATCTCTTCGGAGGTTACGCTTTTGCCGCTCCGGTCGCGAAGGTGCAGACGGCAGCTCCACTTACCCGGCATATCGGGGGTAAAACGGAGCCGCCAATCCGGTTCTCCGAGCGGCGTAAAGGTTTCACCGGTACGGGAATAGAGGAAGAGGCGGTGCGGCAGGAACCAGAAGGCGTCCGCGCGCTTTTTACGGCCGTCCGGAGCGGTGAATTCGCCGGAGAGGGTAACCTCTTCAGGGTCGAAGGGGTTGCGGTACTCGGCGTTGAGCCGGATGGCCAGTTCGAATTTGCCGAAGGTCGACACCTTCGCCGCCGTGGCCGGGCGGATGTCGAGGAAGCGGGGTTCTCCCCGGTAGTCGTTCCTGCCCGGTTCAGCGGGGGCGGCGCGCAGCGAAGCCACCCGGAGCGAACGCTCCTCCGTCAGCTTCGCCAGCGCTTCCGGCGGCAGTTCACCGAACGTCAGGAGTCCGAAATTGACCGGCTGAAAGTCGCCGCCGTTCCAGAGCAGCCGCTTGAAGCCATTGCCGTCGTTGTCGCAGAGCGACATATTGAAACCGATCGCCCGCCCGGAGTTGCGCATACCGAGGAAGGCGTCAATGGGCAATTTGGCTTCGATCACGTACCCGTCGGGCGTCCGCTTCGCGGTGACGGCGGAGTCGACCCGGATGTGGGCGTCGCGGCCGTTCCGGTAGGTCCAGAGCTGCGGCGGTCCCTGCGGCGTCCCCGGCGTGACCACGACCTGGTAATCATCGGGGTCATCCAGGTGCAGTCCGAAGTCGCGCCGGCAGTCGAACCAGAATTCCAGCCCGTCATTCTGGTAGATGCCGTGCCCCTCAAAAGGCGTATGGACCTGATCGTCCCTCACTTCCGCCCGCAGATAGAGGTAGCGGTCGTCGTAGAGAGCGGTCACCCGGGCGGAGAGATCGCGATCATCCTTCACCGTGCCGTTGATGGTTTTCGAGGAGGCGCGGTCGATGATGGCCGGCTTCGCCTTCGCCGCTTCTGCGACCGGAAGCGCAACGAGCACCTTGAAGGGAGCCGTCGCGGCGGCCTCCAACGCCTTCGCCGCCCCCTCGCGGGAGGAGATCGAGAACGCCTTGAATTGAACCGTGCCGGAGGGTTCGCACTTGCCGTATTTGCCGAAGCTGCGGACTTCGAGGGCCACCCGCTTTACTGGCAGGTCGATCAGCCCATTTTTATCACCGCCCCAGCTGGAATGCTTGCGCCCGAGCTCAATGCGGAAGGTCTGGAATTCATCCGGCTTGCGAAGAAGAGTCACCGAGTACTGGTGAGTTTCACCGGAAGCGTCAACCAGTCGGATCTGGCAGGAGTTGCCGCCGCTCCCCCGCAGCACGACCGTGGCGGTGTCGGGCTGCGAATCGATCTGGAACTCCTTCTCCAAAATGACGACCCCATCCGGAGACGGAACCGTATACACAAGTTCGGCGACGCCGTCCCCCATCGGGGTGAATTTGCCGGAGGAGCTCTTCATGGTATTGATCTTCCAATCGGCCGAGTTGGAGAAATCCGCCCGGAACACCGTCAACTCTTTCGCTTCCGCCCCGCCGGCAACGAGACCGGCCGCCGCCAGCAGAATGGTCATCCATGGCTTCATCATAATTGAATTCCATCGTCTTTAAATTTAACTTTATTGAGCAATTCGTTCCGCCCCGCCGATTCGGCATGGCCGTCGGCGAACACCAGGTTGGCGCGGCCGAGATGGCGGACGTGAACCCGCGAGGTAGTGGAAGACTGGTTGAACTTGTAGCAGGGATAGAGAAGGCTGGAACTCTGGCTGAGGCTGTCCCCGCCCGCGGTTCCCGGCCGGGAAGAGTCGGCCACCAGGGGGAAGGTCGTCGGTTTAAATACCACCCAGGTGTCGGGAATATTCTTCAGCTGTAGTCGTTTCAGGTCGAGGAAGGCGGCGGCGTGTTCACCGCCGTACCCGGAATTGTAGCCATAGGTATAGTACCGCGCCCCGCTGTAGCGGAAGGGGTCAAGGCTGGGGCAGAGGAGAACATTCCCGACCGGCAGATAATTGCTCCGGGTCAAAAGTTCGTGCCAGACGTAATCATTGACATACGGATACTGGGCGGTGGCCGTGGCATTTTTGTCAGCCGCCGGCAAGATGCCCTTGAAGTCGTTGGCGTACATGGTGAGCGCGGTACCGTGCTGCTTCAACCGCCCGGTGCACTGCGTGGCCTGTCCCCGCGCCCGCGCTTTCTGCAAGGCGGGCAGCAGGATCGCGGCCAGAATGGCGATGATTGCGATCACCACCAACAACTCAATCAGTGTAAAACATCTTCTCATACAGCCTCCTTTAATTCAGGGATTCACGTATTACCAATTTTGCGGGAAGAATTTCACTTCGGGGCGGCTTGCCGGTTTCGACCGCTTCCAGCAGACGTTCGACGCCGAGACGACCGAGCTCCCGGCGGCGGATGTCGACGGTGGTGATGCTGGGAATCAGGTAGCGGCCGCTCTCGAGGTTGTCGAAACTGACGATATCGAGGTCATCGGGCAACCGGAGGCCGAGCTCGTGCGCTGCCCGGTAGATGCCGAGCGCCTGCGCGTCGCTGGAAAGCACGATCGCATCCGGCAGCTCACCGGACTCGGCCATCTCCTTTAGGAGAGCATACCCGTCATGTTTATCCGCGACCTCCCGAAAAAAAGAACCGCCCGGCGTCAAGCCATTTTTGAACAGAGAATCGGTTATCAGGTGCCATTTGAAGTCATTCATATTATCCGCAAACCGGGGACGGCGCATCGGATCACGCCGTTGAAAATAGGCGACCCGCCGGCGGCCGCGCGCCTTCAATAATGCCATCATCTCTTCGACCGGTCCCTTGACATCGACGGTGACCACGGCATACTTTTCCGCCAACGGACTGCCGTAGATTTCGACCAGGGGGAGGCCGAAGCGGCCAAGCGCCTCGACCGTATCGCCGGCGGGAGTACCGAGAACCAACATGCCGCAGACTTCAGCCGGGTCGAAGCCACGAATGAAGCCCCCGAAATCACGAGTGGTTCCGGAAGTAATATTGTAGCTGTAGTCGGGGTGAAGCGCTAATCCCTCCTGGATGCCGAGATAGATTTCGCTCCAGAACTCCTCGTAGGCCAGCGGAATCAAGCCGCAATAAAAGAGTTCGATCCGGCGGCGGAAGGGATTCTCGCGCACCCGGGTCGCCTTGCCGTGGGCGACTTCGAGCACTTTGAGTTCATGAAGGTTCGACAGCGCCTGCGAGACCGTGTGCTTGCTGACGCCGAAGTTTTCCGAGAGCTGCCGCACCGACGGCAGGGGTGCGCCGGAGCGGTAGACCCCGGCGCGGATATCCGCCAGAATCGCGTTCTTCAGCTGTTCGATTTTCGAATGGTTCCGTTCCATGAGCTCCCTCGACAAACTGTCCTACTCTCTTTAATTATACCACTAATGGATAACGATGTCAAGAGCGGAACAACATTTTTCAAGGAATTTCCGGGCTTCAGCGGCGGACGCGGTAGTAATCGACGTCGTCGATGGTCCGGCGGAACGTGAGGGAGGGGTTCCGCCGGAGCCACTCCCGCGCTTCGGGGAGCGCCGCGAGGAAGTCGATCGGCAGTTGCGAAAAATCGTACTTCTCCCCGTTGAAGGAGAGCGAGATACGGTCATTGAACGGAACCCCGGCCGCAAACGGGGGGCGATCGGGCGGCACAATGTCGGCGTCGAGATGGTTCATGCGGTGAAACTCCGCCGCGTTCGGCAGATTCCGGTACAGAAGGTTGAAGATTTGCGGATCTTCGTACATGAAGTAGCCATTGAACACCCGGCCGCCGGAAGCGGAGTAGACCACGGCGAGAAAATTATTGCCCGTGGCAAAAAGAAACCGTCCGCCATACGGCCCCCTCCCCTCTTCCTCCAGGAAGGGCTGAAGGCGGTTTTCGATCCGCTCCGGCGCGATGCAGACGGGGTTGAACACCAATCCGGGCAGCAGGTTCAGCAGCGTGAACGCCAGCGCGAACCAGCGGCAGGAGGTAAAGAGAAGAAAGGCGAGTCCGAGATAGATTCCGGCCATCGCGCCGCCGATCGCCCCCATGAGCCACTGGGGGAAGTAAACGGCAATTCCCTGCCAGAGCGCGGCGGGCGCTCCCGTCAGCAACAGCCCTCCGGGAACCGCCGACCCCAGCGCCGCCCCCAGCGCGCGCCAGGGCGGCAGCCCGGGCAGCTCCTTCCGGTGATGGATGAAGCAGCCGATCAGGAGGAACTGCGCCATGGTGAGCGCCATTCCGGCGCGCGGCGGGCTACAGCGATCCCACAAGGTGATCCGGGCCAGCCAGGCGGGGAGGCCGACGTGCTGGTAAAGGAGCGTGAAAAAGAGAAAGCCGAACAGCGCATACGGCAAAGGGTCACGCTTCAGCCGCCGGTAATGGAGGGCGTAAAAAAGCAACAGAGGCAGCAAAAAGCAAAGCCAGGACTGCATTTCGGATTGATTCGAGAAGTCGAGCTTGTAGGTGGTAAAGGGGTAGAGCCAGCCTTTCATCATCTCCCACCACTCCATAAATCCACCGGAGAGCCGGCGCATTCCGGGGTAGGCGGCCTCTTGCACCAGCCGGATTTCCTCCCGGGCGCCGATAAGCCAGACGCCGACGAGGCCCGCGACCACGACCGCCGCCGCCAGCAGCGCCGCCCAGACCGCCGGCTCCCGCAGCCGTCGGAACAATGAATCGCGCACCATCACCGCCACCATGGAGAGGAGGAGAAGACAAGCCACGGGCCAGATCCGGGGGAAGTAGACCGACAGCGCGGAAACCGCCGCTCCCCAGCCGGCCAGAACGCCCCAGCCGAAGCAGGGCCATCCCCGCTTCTCCCGCAGCAGCCGGAGCGTTGCTGCCGCCGCGAGACTGAGCCCGAAGGCATTGTTCACCGGCCAGAACGACCAGCCGGCGGCGTAGGGGGAGAAGACGATGCCGAGGCTGAAGAGCCAGTTCCAGCCCCGCTGCCCCGGCCAGAGGCCGTCGAACAGCAGCCGGAAGCTCCAGATTCCGCAGAAGATCGGGAAGAGCCAATACCAGGCAAGTCCGCGCCGCAGATCGAAGAGGAAGAAGCCCCAGGTGGCGGGGCGCCCGAGCGTGGAGAGATCCCACACCGGCGCGCCGAGATCGTGGAGCATGCGGAAATTCCGCCCGGCAAGGCCGATATTTTCGTTTTTCCCCGGGAAGGGCGGTTGGTGATGATACTGCGCCAGCGCGGTTGGCGTGCCGTGAGCGATGAACTCGTCACCACGAATGCCGCGATAGGTACCGACAAGTTTCCGTTCGCCAACAATTCCGGCGACGCCGTTCGCGCCGGGATAGCTCTTAAACCAGCCGAAGGAAGAGCCGGTGATTCCGGCGGCCACCAGGAGGAGAAAAAGTCCCCAGAGGAGCCAATCCGGATTCACCTTCCGCCAATTCAGTCGAGTTGTACCGCCGGTAACCATCCTTAACAATACATTCGGATCTCCTGATTTTCCAGTTGAAACCGATCTTTTTCAACTGAAAAACAGCACTGCCGCCGACAGCGGGGGGATGGTGAGGGTGAAGGGGGTGCTTCGCAGTTCCCCCTCGCCCCGGAGGCGGCAAGGGGTGGCGGGGGTCACCCGCGCCACCTCCGGCTCCTCGCGAAAGTTGACGATGAATTGCAGCCGGTTCCCGGCCCGGTCGCGGAAGCCCGCCGCGGGGAGCGCCGGGTACTCCTCGTCGCCCCAGATATAGGGCATGACGTAGCGGCCCGACTCCACCTTGGCCCACGGTTTTTCGAGGTCGCCGTACAACAGAAATTCCGGGAACTCGAGACGCAGGCGGTTGAGGTTGCGGATCAGGGCGATCACCGGCTCCTGACGGGGCGCGGGGCGGCTCCAGTCGGCGGCCGCGCCCCAGTCGATTTCTCCTGAATCGCGCAGGGTCACGGTGAGATATTCGCCGCGCAGGAAGGATTCGGCCAGACGGAATTGCAGGTTGTCCGGGCGCTCCTCGCACTTGATGTTTTTCCAGGCCCCCGCCTGGTTGCCGCAGAAGTTGTTGCCGCCCAGCGCGTGAAACACCATGGCGGCGGCCGGAACGGTGATGCCGTAGACCGTCGTTTCGCGGGTGTCGTTGAAGGGGAGTCCGGCAAAATAGGGTCCGGCGGCAGTGCCTTCAGCGCCCAGCAGCATTTCGCTGCCCAGCGCGCGGATATCACTGTTGAGATCGTTGATCAGCCGCTGCATCGCCTTCGTCTGCCAGACGCCCGGAACCGGCGGATGCGCGTGCGCCTTCGAGTAGCAGGAGTGGCAGACCGCGCCGTGATTCTGATCGAAGATCTGGTAGAAATCGACGCCGTGCGCCGCGATTTGGCGCACCTGGTCGCGCAGCACCTCCCGGCACCACTCCTCGGTGACGCAGAGCTCGGTGCTGTCGCGCAGCTCCCGACAGCCTTTCGCGCGAGTCTCCCCCTTGGGACCGCGGGCCATGAAGCGTTCGAGGCCGTCCTTCTCGTACTCCTCTTCCGCCGAATAACCGGTCAGCTTGCCGCGCTTGGTGAAGAAGGTTCCGGAGCCGTAGAGCCCGAGGTAGTTGCCGGTTTCGTGGAGCCGGTCGCGGAAGCGCAGGAAGGAGTCGAAGTCGCCGACCGGCGGCCACTGGTAGGGCGGCAGCCAGGGGCCGTTTTGATCCCAGCGCATCAGGTGGGGCATGACCGGCGCGCCGAAGCCTTCGGCCAGCTCCAGCAGCCGGGGAAGCGCCCGGTCGTAGGGCTGGAAGCGGTTCGGTTCGGGGGAGATGGTGCCGGTGCCGCAGACGGGGTAGACCACCACCACCGGCGACTTCTCAAGCCAGGCCGGGAGGGAGATCGCCCGCTTCATCGCGGGATCATGCGAAACCCAGTCGCGATAGAGGAGCGCGGCATCCCGCCAATCGCCGTCGAAACCTTTCAGGAGGAGGTCGTAGGGGAGTTCGCACTCCCGTTTCATCCCGTCCTCGCCGACCGCGCATTCGATCCGGATGCGGGTGCGCTCCTTGCCGTCGGCGTTGAATTCCAAAACCTTGGTGGCGTGGGTGTAATCATCGGCGGCGAAGTAGACGCCGCGTCCTTTATTCGAGGCGGAAAAATACTGCGTCGGGCAGGAGCCGGGGTAGACGGTGAGGTCGCTGCAAACTCCGGCAGCCAGCTGCTGGAAGGGCCGGGTGCTGCGCCAGGGCTCCCGAACGAGACAACCGGCTTCGTGCGGCCAGAAGAGCTCATCTTCATAATGGATCGAAACTTGCGGCAGGTCGATCAACTCCAGCCACAGTCCTTCCGGAATGCCCCGGACCGCCGGGCGGAAGCGGAAAGCGCCCTCCTCGAAGCGAACGCGCGACTCCACCGCGAGACCGGGGTGCTCCGGGCAATCCCACCAGCGGCAGAATCCGTCCTCAAAGGAGAATCGGCGAAAATCGGCGGAGCCGAGCGGCAGGTAGTTCCCCTCTTGATCCAGAAACCGCAACGCGAAAGCGCCGGGGGCCGGGGGCAGCAGCTCCTCCCCCCGATAGCGGTAGCCGGTGATGCGGCCGTCTTCCGGGGAGAGCCGGAGCTGGTGGATATCGTCGCCGAGCAGCAGTTCGGCGGGCATAACGGTGTCATAGAGATTCATGGTCAATGGGTTCCTATTTCAAGGTTGCGGCGATCATGCCGTTTAAATTATGTCCATCATACAGAAGCGGATAGGCCGAGCTCACCCTCCCCGGCCGGGTGCGGAGGAGGCTGAAGTGAAGTACCTCCCCCGATTTCGGCGGATTGCCCCGGAAGTAGCCGGGGAGCTCCCGGAAGGGGATCCGCAAGCCAACCCGCCAGCCCGCCTCGTTCCGCTCCGCTTTACCCGTGATGGCGGTGTTTTTCTCGGGGAAGCCGCCGACCCAGGGTTCGTCGCGGCTCTTGGTGTGGAGCGCGGTAAAGAGCACCATGTCGGGGTTGACGACGATTTCGCGGTAGCAGCGGAGCCGCCGGTCGGGCAGGATAAAGAGCTCCAAAGCGTCTCCCTCCCAGGGCTTTTCGGTATGGCTGAGAACCACCGCTCCGGGGAATTCCGCCTCCACCCGGAGCGCCTCGTCGTCATAGCTCAATCGCCAGCGGGTCGCGGGTTCGGAGACAGCGGTCTCTTCCAGGGGGAACTCCCCCTGCAATTCCAGCGCTTCCGGGTATTTCGGGATGCAGACTGCGAGCACCGGGACCTCCCAGCGCCGCCCCTTTTCGATCTCCTCCTTCAAGTTGCCGAGGCGCTCCCGGGCGGCCGCGAGTTCGGCGGCGGAGGCGGGCCACTTCCCTTCGAGGGCGGTCAACTCGCCGGTGTGCCACCAGCGGGCGGAGATCTGCTCGACCTGGTAACGGGCCGGGCTGTCCAACGCCTCGCGGAAGTAGAGCCCCCGGAAGTAGCGCGCCAGGGCGGCGTCCTCCGAAGTCGGCCCCGCACATCCAGCCGACAAGAGGAGGAGGAATAGGGGAAGAAACCTCATTTTCCCCCCTCGAAACCGACGTCGTCGATCAGTACCGCACCCGGAACGTCGCCCTGTTTGAAGCGCACGGCGAGAGCACGCGCTTCCGTCGGGAACGCCATCGGCAGCCGAATCGTCTTCCAGTCGGAAGTGCCTTCCGGCAGTTCGATTTCGCCGTTTTTTTTGCCGCCGCCCTGCCAGGAGACTTCGTATTCCAGCTTCACCCCGGCGGGTACGCCTTCGCCCCGGAGGGCGAAAGCCAGCGTGTGCTCTCCCGGCGGCAGCGTGTAAGAGAGTCCGATCCGGACGCTGTTGGTGGCGCGGAGTTTCAGGGCGAGGTCACCCGCCCCTTCCCTTCCCCCGGTGAGACGGGTGGTGTAGATGGTAATCCAGGGGCCGGGGTTGACGGTCAGCGCCGGGAAGGGCTGCACCTTGCCGCCCGCTTCGACCAGAACTGCCGGGCAAGCGTATTCGCGAAAGTTGTCGGGACGGCTCCGGAGCGCCCAGCCGGGATTACCGGGGAGCGGGTCCGCGGGGGCGGCCGCTTCGACCTTGCCCGCCTCGAACGCCGCAGCGAAATTGCGCCATTCGCCATACGGGAAGCCCGGTTCCGCCGTCACCGCCGGGAAGGAGACCGCTTTGCCTTCGCCGTCAACCGCCTGCCAGCCGAAAGACTCCCCTTTGGCAGGCAGTGCGCCGAGGCGCAGCACGCCCCATCCCGACCGGAACCGGGGCGAACCGTCAAAAATATATTCGGCGACCGTGGCAAAGGCGGGTCCCGAAACCATCTGCCGTCCCGGATGGCGCGGCCGTGCATAGAAGCGGAACTTCAGCGCCTCCCCCTCTTCGATCATCATATAGGAGCCATTGGGGTCGCCGCCGGAGTAGACCGGGGCAGAGTAGCCTTTGGGGGAGATCAGCTCCTGCTTTCCCAGCCACAGTTTTCCGGCGGCGTCGCGCCAGGAGGAGATGCCGCCGCCCCGGCGTTTCAGCGCGACCTGATAGTGATCGTTGGCGATTTGCAGGGTGTCGCTGTCGTGATGGAAGCGCAGCTTCCCCGCTGCAAAATCACCCGTTTTCTCCGGCCCGCAGAACACCGTGTCGGTATGCCCGAAGGCGATGGCGAAGCGCTGCGGCACCCCCCGCATCAGCGGCGACGGCTGGCGGAAGAAAAGCCCGAGGTGCCAGCCGGGAACTCCGGCGAAACCCGAATAGATCGCCATTCCGGCGGTCGGCTGCTTCAGCAGCTTTTGGAAGGTGAATTCCACCCCGCGATCATCCTGGTTGAACACCCGGATCGCGGGCTGGACCGGGTTCAGCATCACTTGCTCGCTCTGCCAGAGAATGGTGCGCGGCCAGCGGGTCAGGTAGAAACGGAAGTGATCGTAAAGGCTTTTCGACAACCAGGTTGCGTCCGCATCGACGTGGTTGGAGAGGGCGTAGTAATCATCCAGCCGGCCCTCGACGGTATCGGCCTGCCAGCGGGCGGCTCCGGCGGCCCGGAAGAGGAGCATCGCCGTATCCCCATGATTCCCGGTGAGTTCGGCGGAGAGCTCCAGCTTCCCCCCGCAGAGCCAGGTGAGCTTCAGGGTATTGCCGCCATAGCGGACTTCGGAGTCGATGGCGAAGCCGTCCTTGACTTTGCGGACGGTCACTTTGGCGTTCTCCGGCCGGACCGGCGCGCCGAAGACCAGAAGGTTCTCCAACTTGGGGCGGTTGACGAAAGCCAGCTCCTTCGCCAAACCGGTCGCGCGGTCCACCGTCAATTCGTAGGAGCCGCCACTGACCCGGTAAGCCTTCGCCGTCTCGGTCAGTTGCGGAACCCCGCTGACGATCGACTCCGCCGCCGCCTCGCCGAGGCCGTGATCGGGCTCCGGCTTATAGTTGGTCAAGAGGCGGAAGCCCCACGGCGGCAGATCGATTTTGCCGGGATCGACCGCCTTCACGCACTCGACGTCGAACCAGCTCTTGCCGGGGAGGTCGAGCGCGGTCGTGACCGGATGCGAAGAGAAGTTCACCAGTCCCACCGCCTGCTTCCCATCCAGCGCGCGGCGGACGGTGAAGACTTCGGGAACCTGCGATTTCACCCCGAGGTAATCGGCCTCCCCGCGCCGCAACTCGGGGCGGCCGAGCCGGAGCCGGTTGAGGGTCCGGAGGAAGGGGCCGTTGCCGATGTCGAAGCCGTTCCCGGAGTAACCCGCCAGGGGGATGCCGTGCGAGAAGTAGAGCGCCGCGGTCAAGGCGCGGGCCGCGCCGAGGCCGACCATCGCCTTCGCGGCGGGGCCGTCGTGAAGTTCGACGTAGCGCATCCGCAGGAGGTAGCGGGGGTCGGTGAGGTACTGCTCCTCCAGCCGGAGCGACAGTCCGGCCACGAAATCGGCGCGGCTCATATCCGCGAACTTATGGAGCATGGTCCGGCTCATGAAGTCGTAGATGTAGTCCCCCTCCAGCGAATAGACCGCGAACGGCGCCTCGGCCAGGACCAGCCCATCCGGCCGCGCCGCCTTGACCGCCCCCCGGATCGCCCGGATCCAGTCGAGGCCGCCTTCGCGGAAGTTGAGGCTCGCCCGGTGCGGCGGCGGATTCAATTTTTCGAAGGGCTGCGACCGTTGCCACCAGTCGGGGTCGATTCCTTCGGGAGCCCGGTCGCGGGGCGGGAAGTCGGCCTTCCGCCAGTCCGGGCCGCTGCCGCCGCACTGGTCGATGCGGAAGCCGTCGATGCCGCAGGTCATGAAATTGGCGGAGGAGCGGGTCAGGTAGTCCAGCCACTCCGGGGATTTCGCCGACAGCGCGCCGTGGCCGGAGAGGATCGGCTTGCCGTTCACCGAATAGCGGATCGCAAAGGCGCTGTTGCCGCGCTCGCGGGCGTCCGCAAGCGTGCCGCCGTGCGGAACGATGTCCTGCAAGAAACGCATCCCCCGGCGCTGCGCCTCGGCGACCAGCGCCCGGTACTCCGTTTCACCCCCCATCGACGGTTGGAAACGGAAGTAGTCGACCGGCGTATAAGTTCCGCCGGTGTTGACCGGCATGCTCCAGAGGGTGTTGAAGCCCATCCGCTCCAGAACCGGCATAAAGGCTTCGCGGGTAACGTTGAAGCCATCTTCGGAACTGAATGACGCGGCGTAAAATTCGTACATCACCGCGTCATACAGCCACTCCGGGCGGTCGGCGGGGGGCTTATACCCCACGGCATCGTACCAGCGCCAGACGGCTTTATCCTTCAATACCTCCGGAGCGCTCCCCTTGGCAACTAACAAATAGGCGCTGCCGATCTCATGCTTTGCGCCGGGCTCGGCCCAGCCTTCAGTCTGAAAGAGCTGCTGTGCGGTTACCGTTTTCCCCCCGCTTTCCAGCCACTGCTTTGCCGATTCCTGCCGGTCGTCGTGAAGCAGGGTCAGCGTGTAACCGTTGGGGAGTTCATACTGCAGCGGCATCACGTAGGTGGCGGTCTGGAAGCGCTCCCCCTTCGACAGCGACGAAGCGACCCGGCGGTAGGCGCGTTCGCGGAAAAGATGGCCCATCGGCTCCCCCTCTACCTCGCGAATGCCCCGTCCGTCCCCGAAAAATCCGGCGGGCATGTAACAAGCCCCCTCGCGGGGCAACGACCAAGCGAAAACGGTGTTGAAGAAACGGGTGGGCTCCGGCGGGCAGGTCAATTCCAGCTTCCGCTCGATCAGTCCCGGCATGCCGTGCGCGTCAAAGGCAACGGTTTCAGTGATCTCGAAGCCGTTCTTTTGGTACTGTAGGCGCACCCCCTCCCCAGCCCTCGCGGCCGAAACAAAATCGGGGGTAACCCACTTATAGCCGCCCAGTTGAAGCCGCAGCGGCGCTTGCGGAGCCGTTGGCTCCAGGCACTCCGCACCCCGATAGGTCAGCGAGCGCCAACAGCCGTTATTCGAATCGACCGTCAGCCGCCAATCGCCGCTCGCAAAAGTGAGCGGTTCCGCCGCCGCCAGCGAAAGAGCGGCAAATAGTAAGAGGAAAATTTTCTTCATCGCGAAATCCTTTACAGGTCAATGATGGAGCCGCCGAGGAAGCCCGAGTTGAAACCGAATTTGCTCTTGAGCATCCGCCGGTCGGCGGTATGGGCGCTGCCGTCCGACAGAAGATAGTTCACCTTCCCGCCATGGGAATTCAGGTCGAAACCGATGGTGCTGGAAGTGGCGATCCGGTATTGGTTGACCTGGATGTTCGGGTAAGTGGTGCTGACCGCCTCGCTCAAAAGCGGCATCCGCATTTCAGGGTATCCACGGGAAGCGCCGTAATCGCGCTCGTGTTTCGGAATCTTCACCAGCGGCACGATGACCTGATCCTTCGTCGTATCCTCGCGCGGCGCCATGATGGGCAGCCAGTCGGCCACCGTCGGATTGGCCCCGTACACGGTACTCAAATGATAACTGCTTACATAGGTATAGGTTGCGCCATCCCAGGCGCGATAGGCGGCGGGGCAGTGATAGCGCCGGGAGTACAGCTGTTCCAGAGCTTTCGTCTGGTCTTCGGCAAAATTCGTCAGCGCCTTGACCCAGGTGTCATTGGTGCCGCCCTTCCACGAAATCAGCACCAAGCCCCGGTTATTGTCGGCATACAGCTGAAATTCGAGGCCGGTCTGCCGCAGATTGTTGAGGCAGGCGGTCATCCTCCCCCTGGCGCGCGCCTTGTTGAGCGCCGGGAGCAACATGGCCGCGAGAATAGCGATAATGGCTATTACAACGAGGAGTTCAATGAGAGTAAAATTCCCTTTATTTCTTATCATCGCCCGCCCCCTTAAAGGTGACTTTTTCGGATTCCTTCGGTACATAGCCATGTGTGGACCCCTGAATATACGTTATTTCTTTGCGACATGCAAGCCGGTTGTAGAAAGCGGTGACGCCGCCCGGCGGACAGGTGTAGTCCCCCATTCCGACCCGGAAGATGTAGACCGGGCAGCGGATCCGGGCGGCATGATTGACGGCGTCGTAGTAATCGAGTCCGCGTCCGTAGAAGGCGCCCCAGGTGTGCATGATCCGGCCGGCCGGCTCCGAACCGAAGTCGCAGCCCCACGGCACGCCGGTCCAAACGGTGGTCACCGCCGGATCCAGCCCCGCCGCCCAGATGCCCTGCATTCCGGCCTGGCTGCCGCCTGAAACGATCAGCTCTTCACCATTCCAGGCGGGAAGGGTCTTGACAAATTCCAGCGCCCGCATCACCCGCAGGGCCATGCCGTTGAAGTAGGCGGTTTCCGGATCGGCGTTGAGCCGTTTGCTGCGGGCGTAACCGACGCCGTCCGCGGCAATCGACCGCGAGAACTCCCGGTAGTATTCATCCCCTTTCCCCAGCTCGAAACCGTGGGCGTTGACGGAGAAATAGATCTCGTTGCGAAGTGTATCCGGCAACGGTTGGCTCCGCACCCCGTAGCCGTGAAACCCGACCACCGCCCGCAGCGACTTCGGCGCGGCTCCGGCGGGAACCTGCAAGTACCCGGTCACGGGGCGCGGCCCGGCGCAATCAACCGTTACGGCAAAGAGTTCGGAGCCTTCCGGCGCGGGCGTCACGGGTTCCAGGCGGTATTTCAGCGGTACGGCGGCGAGGCGCTCGCGCTGCTTCCGCCAGAAAGCGTCGAAATCCGCCGGTTCCGGCATCGACTGGCGAATCTCCGCCAGGGCCGCCGCCGCTCCCCCGTCGAAAGAGATCGGCGCTTCCCTCTTCTGATAGCCATGATGGTTGGTCAAGGGTTTCCCCTCGGCATCGACCAGAGTGGCAAGCACCCGGATAAAGCCGGGCTTGATAAGCGCCGTTTCAATCTTCAGCGGCTGAGCGGAGGAAGCTTTCCCCTTACGGCTTTGGCCGTCGTCCCCGGCCAACGTCCATTCGATGAAGTACCCCGGGAGAATCTCGCCGCGATAACGGGCCGTCACCGTCAGCCGGATCGGTTCGCCGACCGCGTAGCCAACCATCGGCCGCTCCGTCTCGCCGACCAGGAAGACCTCTTCCCAATCGGGTTCGGCGGCGCAGAGAAGAAGAGCGGAAAAGGAGAGGAGGAGAGAGAGTTTTTTCATTGTTAATCCTATAATATCATACTACATCCTATAATGCTGCATTAATTATACCACAATCCATGTTTGATGTCAATAGCGAAACTTGTTTTTTTGTATTTTTAATGGTATAGTACCTCATGAAGCAGCTAACCATGATACACCGGATAAATGTTACGTGAAATGCAATTGACGCTATGGGAATCGGGGGGGGCCTTACTCCCCCCCCAAACCCCACCCCCCCGGTGGGCAGAGACGCGCAACCTAAGGGCGACCCCGATCCCGGATCGTAGCGATCGCTTTCGCGATCTTAGACGCCCCTTTGGGGCGCTCTCAGACGGCGAGGCCTTCGCTCGACTACGTTCGGCTTCGGCACTCTTGTGCCTTCGCTCGTTTGCTGTCGCAAACGAGTTCCCTCACATTCGCTCGCGGCGCTTGCCGCGCTTACTTAGGCTAATCACGGTGTGGCCCGGGAGATCGGCACACAACGTTGTTTGGTACACGGGGCCAACGAGCAGCGCGGCGAAAGCGGCGCCGTATCCCGCGGCCGACGTTCGGCCGCGGCGCTTGCCGTGTTTACCTAGGCTAACCACGCAATGGGCATAATAAGAGGAAGTCATGGCGAAACGCACGCAGATTCAGTCGATCGACCGGGCGCTGGAAATTCTTGAACTCATCGCCGCCTCGGATGCGCCGATGCGGAACGTCGACGTGGCCTCCCGGCTGGAGCTCGATCCCCATACGGCGCACACCATCGTGCGTTCGCTCTATCAGCACGGTTATCTCGCGCAGGATGAAAACAGCCGCTACCTCCTGGGTCCGGCCTGCTTGCGGCTTCAGAACCGGGTGCACGGGCGCTTCCACCAACTGGCGCTGGCGGGGCGGGAGCCGATCCGGCGGCTGGCCGAAGAGAACGGCGACACCAGCTTTCTCGGGGCGGAGTTCCAGGGGTGCCTCTACTGCGTCCTCAATCTTCATCATAACCAGTGGAATCTTTCGGAGAACCAGGCCTGGCTCGACTGCCTCCACGCCACGGCGGCGGGGAAGCTGATCATCGCCGAAAAAGGCCTGGAGTGGTTCTCCGCGCTGACGGCGGTGGGGGAGCTGAAAGCCTTCACGCCGGAGACGATCACCACCCCCGAAGCAATGAAGCCGCAGATTGAAATCACCCGCCGCAACGGTTACTCGCTGTCGGTGCGCGAACACCGCGCCAACCTCTCGGCGCTGGCGGTGGCGGTGCGCGACCGCGAAGGAAATTTCGTCGCGGTGCTGGCGCAGTCCTTCCCCGACATCTACCTCGAAACCGGCCGAATCAACGTCGAAGAGCGCGTCGCCCTCCTTCGCAAATACGCCGCCGACATCGAACGCAATTTGAACACCCTTCAGAATGTTTGACGCTTTCCCAGCTTGCATTTCCCCTCTCCAAAGGGTACAGTATCCGGGTTTAGGATAGAAGAATAAAATAGTACCCGGGAGAGCCGATGTTTCCGATCCAGGATCCGATACTGACCTTTACTTTTTTGATGCTGATGATTTTGATCGCCCCCCTCGTGGCGGGGCGGCTGCGGATACCCGACCTGATCCTCCTCCTGGCCTGCGGCGCCATCGTCGGACCGAACGGCTTCGGCATGATCGAGCGGAATTCCGCCATCACCATGTTCGGCTCCATCGGCCTCCTCTACATCATGTTCACCGCCGGGCTCGAGATCGACCTCAACCGCTTCATGCGCACCCGCACCCGGACCATCGCCTTCGGCTTGCTCACCTTCGTCATCCCCATGACCCTCGGCACCATCGTCGGCTACTGGGTGCTCGGCTACGGCTGGGTGACCACCATCCTGCTCGCCAGCATGTTCTCCTCGCACACCCTGCTCGCCTATCCGATCGCCAGCCGCCTCGGCATCGCCCGCAGCGAACCCGTCGTCGTCACCGTCGGCGGCACCATCATCACCGACACCCTGGCGCTATTGGTCCTGGCGGTCATCGCCGAATCCGCGCAGGGGACCAAACTCGGCGGAGAGTTCTGGACCGTCCTCGTCCTCGGCATGGCCTTCTTCGTCGGGCTGATCGCCTGGGGCGTGCCGCGCCTGACCGGCTGGTTCTTCCGCAACGTCACCGAGAGCGGCGGCGCGCAGTTCCTCTTCGTCATCGTGGTGATCTGCGGCTGCGCCTATCTCTCGCACTTCGCCAAGATGGAGCCGATCATCGGCGCCTTCCTGGTGGGAGCGGCCTTCAACCGGCTGATTCCGAAGCAGAGCGCGCTGATGAACCGGCTGGTTTTCGTCGGCAACACGCTCTTCATCCCCTTCTTCCTCATTTCGGTGGGGATGCTGGTCAATGCGCGGGTCATGTTCTCCTCGGCCCGGGGCTGGCTGGTCATCATCTCCATGTCGGTCTGCATCCTCGCGGCCAAATACGCCGCCGCCTGGCTGACCCAGAAGTCCTTCCGCTACACGCCGGATGAAGGGAAAGTGATCTTCGGCCTGAGCGTCGTCCAGGCCGCCGCCACGCTGGCCGCGGTCATGGTGGGCTACAAC
>JAVBRV010000264.1:0-4929 GCA_031547585.1 Victivallaceae bacterium | reverse complement strand
GGGGGCCCGTGTTTTACGCGCGGGGTCGCGGGGGGGGGCCCGGCCGCCACAGTTCATCGCCTCTCGTCACCCCGCCAAAACGTTGTTTGCGAGCTGCCCCAAACAACGTTTTGTCAGGGTGGCAAGCACCGGGATGATTTTTGCAATTACCCCGATGAAGGGAAAATTCGTGTT
This sequence comes from Victivallaceae bacterium, assembly GCA_031547585.1. Taxonomy (GTDB): domain Bacteria; phylum Verrucomicrobiota; class Lentisphaeria; order Victivallales; family Victivallaceae; genus Victivallis. The sequence goes on along the minus strand of JAVBRV010000264.1, from coordinate 4,755 downwards.
TTTTCCGGCTTGACACTTGACTGTTATGTAATACAGTATGTAAAATATTTATAACAGTGCAAGGAGAAACGAAATGTTCGAACCGGTTTACAAGGATCTGGCGGGGGCGCTGAAAAACCACATCCAATCGCTGGAGGCGGAGGTGAAACTGCCGGGCGTGCGGATTCTGGGCCGGCAGTTCGGCGCGAATCCGGCGACGGTGTCGAAGGCGCTTCACCTCTTGCAGGAGAAGGGCTTCGTGTCGATCGTGCAGGGGCAGGGGGCGTTCGTGGTGAAGAAGCAGCGGGAGCTGCGCCGCAAGATCGGCATCGTGCTGCTGGTCAAGCCGAGCGACTCGGAGGAGGCGGAGGGGAAGCGCCTGAAATCGCCCTACCGCTATACCCCGTGCAGCGTCGCCCAGGTCGCCGGAATGATCGCCAAAGAGGCGGAGTCGGCCGGATTCCGGGCGGCGCGGGTGAATCTGCCGATCCGGCAGGCGCTGGAGGATCCGGCGGTGCTGGCGCGGTTGCCCTTCGACGGTTTTCTCTTCATCTTCTCGAGCTTGAATCACGAACTTGCCGATACGCTGAAGGCCGAACGCATTCCCTTTGTCGCGGCCAACGCCTGTTTCGGCATTCCGGAGGTCAACTACCTCGATTTCAACCAGAGCCAGGCGATCAGCGATTACATCAGCTTGCAGCAGGAGCGGGGAATCCGCCGGATCGGCTTCTTCGACGCTTTCGGCAAATACGGCCACTCGGAGAAGTTCCGGGCGATTTTTCGCGCCAAGCTTCGCGGGGACTACCGCGACTGCTACTTCGTCAACGAAGGCTTCGAGAATCCGCTGTCTAATTACCATATCGATATCCGCGACTATGCCGGGCGGGCGGTCCGCAAAATGTGCGCCGGGGGCACACCGCCCGAATGCGTGATCTGCAGCGGTGACCTGGCGGGAGCTTTCGCAGAGGCGGTCCGGGAGGCCGGGTTCCGGATTCCACTGGGAATCCTGACCATGGACGCCCGGCTGCGGGGGGCGGACCTCCTGGCGGGCAGTCCGCGCGAACTCTTCGCGGCTTCGACGCGGCGGCTGATTTCCATGATCGAAAACAACGACGATTCGGTGATCCAGCAATGGATACCGATGACTATACTCAATCCGGTTTAAAACTTGAATTCTTTTTGGCCGCTTTGAATGTATTTTTTCCTTTTGTCCTCGCGCGATACTCTGTATCGCTCTGCGGGAAAAGAAAAAAATCCAGGTCAAAGCAACTCAAAAACAATTTCAAGTTTTCACCCTGATTGAGCATATAATCTCTTCGAAACCGGTAAAATTGGAGGTGGAAACATGCGTAGTTTGAAATTTCTGTCGGCGGCGCTCCTGCTGGCGGCGACCCTGGTGTCGGTCGCGGCGGAGTCGGTTCTCAGCGGCACGTTCCGAATGGAGAAGGGTGAAGATACCCATACCGTGGTCAAGGGGAAAAACTGGAACCTGCTGCTCGAGAAGGGCAAGCTGCGGCTGCGGGGCGAAGGGATCGATATCGACGCCTACCTGGCGCGCCTCGACAACGGCAGCGAGCAAGCCTTCCGGATCACGGCCGGGAAAGACCGGGTCACCCTCGAAGCGGGGAAACATGCCTACGCCGCCCCCGGCTCCCTCGAACTGGCCGGCTTCGGGGCCGGGATCGCTGCCGGAGTGACGGTGAAGGAAATCCCCGCTCCGCCGCCGCCCTCGGTGAAATGGGAGCTGGTCTGGTCGGATGAGTTCAACGAAGGCGACGCCCCCGCGCCGGAGAAATGGGGCACGGAAAAGGGCTTCATCCGCAACCAGGAACTTCAGTATTACACCGATCAACGGGAGAATCTGCGGGTCGAGAACGGTATGCTGGTGCTGGAGGCGAAAGTCGTTGCTCCGCAGGATAACCCCCGCTACTCCCCCACCGCCGAAAAATGGCCGCTGAACCAGCAAACCTACCGGCATACCTCGGCCAGCGTCTGGTCCAAAGCTCCCTTTACGCTGCAAACCGGCAGCCGCCTGGAGATTCGGGCGAAGTTCCCGACCGGGGCGGGCCTCTGGCCGGCGATCTGGGCCACCGGCGTCAACCGCTCCACCCTCGGCTGGCCGCGCTGTGGTGAAATCGATTTCTTCGAATACTTCGGGGGCCAGCCGGAGAAATTCTCTTGCAATCTTCACTTCTCGGGTCCGGAGGATAAGCATGCCTCCTTCTCCGGAAAAGCCGGTCTCGGCTTCGACCCGGGCCGGGAGTTCCACCTCTACGCGGCGGAGTGGGATGCCGCCGAGGTCCGTTTCTACGTCGACGGCAAGCTGGTTATGCGCCGGCCGCTGCCCGGCGAAGCGGACAACCCCGCAGAGAGCTACCGCCAGCCCTTCAACCTCCGGATCAACTTCGCGCTCCGGAGCAACCGCGCCGTCGGCACGCTGGCCGATGATTCGCTGCCGAAGCAGTTCCTGATCGACTACGTCCGGGTCTACCGCCAACCGGAGCAGCCATGATGAAAAAAGACGATTTCACCCTCATTGAACTCCTCGTCGTAATCGCCATCATCGCCATATTGGCCGCCATCCTCCTGCCGGCGCTGAACAAAGCGCGCGACAAGGCGAAGACCGCCAAATGCACCTCGTTCATGAAGAGCCTCGGCCAGGCCGAAAGCCTGTACGGCAACGATTACGGCGGCTGGATCCTGCCGGTGATCACCGATGACAACGGCGTCCGGAGCAACCACTGGTACAAGAATCTGCCTTTCCTCGGCTACTGCGCCATCAAGTGGAACCCGAGCGTCGGCGCCTCCAAGAGGGGGGAATTCGTGACGACCGATTTCTTCTGCCCGGGGGCCACCTACCGGGACACCAGCCAGGCGGAGACCGTGGGCGGCCTCTACACCTGCCTCTTTTACTCCTGGGGGCGGAACAACACCTATTCCGGCGGCAGCATCCACCACGCGGTGAAACTGAGCGCCATGCGCGGACCGTCGCGGAAGATCGATTTTGCCGACGGCATCACCTGGACGCTGTCGATGGCCGGCTCCTTTGCTCCCAACAAATATTACCTCACCGGTGAAACCTCCGCCACGGTCACCGCTTACCGTCACGGGCGGATGGCGAACTTCACCTTCTACGACGGGCGGGTGAAACTGCTCGGGTATACCGCCGTCACCAATCCGGCGGTCAATGTCGCGGACGCGCCCGGTCCGGAGGTGTGGGAACTTACCAACTAGTCGCCCTTGTAGCGCTTGCGGTAGAGGTGGGGGGTGATGCCGAAACGGGCGCGGAAGCATTTGCGGAAGTAGGCCATGTTCTGGAAGCCCGCCCGGGTGGCGGCTTCCAGGATCGACAGTCCGCTCTCCGCCAGGAGCAGCGTGGCGTGGCGCAGCTTGAGTTCAAGCAGGTATTCGCGCGGCGTGACGCCGTACTGGCTCTTCAGCGCCCGGGCGAGGTGTTCGCGCGAACGCCCGGAGAGCTCCACCATGCGGGGGAGTCCGGTGAGGAAGTTTTCGGGCTTGCGCATTTCGAGGAAGACCGTCTCCAGCCACTCGGGGGCGGCGGGGACGCTCCGCACCGTGCGGTCGAGAAAGACGCACAGCACCTCCTGCTGGATGCTGCGGCTGAAGGCGTTGCCGAGAAAGTCGGGGAGTCCCGGCGTCTCCTGCATCTCCAACACCCGTTCGATCCGGCGGGCGAGCGCGGCGAATTCGGGTGAATCGCCGATGGCGACGGTCTGCACCAGATCGTCCACGCTGCAGCGGTCGCTGCTGATCAGGTAAGAAAAAAGGGGGATGAACTCCTCCTTTTTGATATTGCAGTTGTAGATCACCGCCGAAAAAGAGCTCCGGTCGCATTGCACCTGATGGGTGTCGTCGGGCCGGATCAGCTGCAATGTTCCTGCCGGAAGCACCGCCTCCCGCCCGTTGAAACGGTGACGCACCCGCCCCGACGCCACCAGGAAGAACTCGTAGTAGTCGTGGTTGTGCTCCGGGTACGGCGTCAGCTCCTCGGCCAGCTCCTGCCGGGTGAAATAGAAGGGCGCGCGGCGGATCGCCCGGCTGTATTCGACTTTCTTCATATCCTCCAATATAACCGGATCGGCTGCTTTTGCAAGAGGACGATATCACACAGGAATCTTTTTTATCGATTCCCAGTTGTTTTTTGCGTCACTTCCGGCTATAATGTAAGCGTCAACCTAAATATGGAGGCAACCGTATGCGCCGGATTTTCACCCTCATCGAACTCCTGGTCGTGATAGCCATCATCGCGATTCTGGCAGCCATTCTGCTCCCCGCCCTCAATAAGGCGCGCGAACGCGGCAAGAGCGCCCAGTGCATCAACAACCTGAAGCAGATCTCCCTCGGGCTCGCCGCTTACCAGGACGCCTTTCAGGGGGTCTTCCCCGCCCGCAACTACTGGAATGACAGCTCGAACCAGCGTTACTGGCCGGGTATTCTTCTCTCCACCGGTTCGCTGGCCAGCTCCGCCCCCTTCGCTTGCCCGGTGACCAATCCCCTGACCGTCGGTACGGTGGCCGCCGGTTCCAGTGAAACTATCGGGGAGCGCATCAAGACGAACCACAGCTACCTCTCCGACCACCCGAGCTGGGCCGGTTGGGAGAGCATCTCCTACGGGTACAACTACCAGGCCCTCGGCGTCGGCAGCATTACTGCCTTCAGCGGGGTAAAAGTCACCCAGATCAAGAAGCCGTCGGTTCTGATTACCGTAGCCGACTCGACCGCCAACCGCAAGAACGGTTACTTCTCGATGAACTG
>JAVBRV010000167.1:0-6496 GCA_031547585.1 Victivallaceae bacterium | reverse complement strand
GCGGGGGTGGGTTTGGGCGGGGAGTGAGGCCCCGCCCAATTCCCATGACGTCAATTGCAATAGGCGCTCTATGCAAGTTATTTAACCAACGAATTCCTACTCCTCAAAAGGTTTCCCATGCTATAAGTCATATGCTCTATTGAATGTTTTATTCTGTAAAAATGAATAAATAATCTATTTTAAAAATTATTCGTTCTTTTTCTTGCTTTCTTCTTGCTTTTTGCTTTCAGTTGGCTCATAATATATACAGACTCTAAAAAACGGAGTATGGTATGAGCGATCGATGTGCAAACAGTTCCGTCAGCATGACGGATGTGGCGAACCGGGCGGGAGTTTCCCAGTCCACGGTGTCGCGGGTGATCAACCGCCGTTCGGGGATCAAGCCGGAGACGCGCGATTCCGTTCTCGAGGCGCTGCGTGAGCTCGGCTACAAGTCGGATATTATGAGCCTGATGAATCCGGAGCCGGAGGCGCGGGTCTTTCATATCGCCATCGCCATCTGTCCCCTGCCGGAGCAGGACGACCCCTTCGCCATGGAGTACTTCAGTCTGCTCACCCAGGGGATTCAGGCCGTGCTGGCCGGCCGGAATGCGGTCTGGCGGCAGGAGACGCTGCGGACCGGAGCTCTGGAAGCGCCGGAGCTCGAAGAGTGCGACGGCTGCATCCTGATGGGGGTTCCGACGCCGGAACTTCGCGCCTCCCTGCGCCGGAACGGCGTGCCCTACGTGATCGCCGGGGAGCTCACCGGCAACGGTGAAGACGTGGTTATCGGCAATAAATTCGAGGGCAGCGTCGAGGGGTGCGCGCATTTGCTGAAACTGGGCGTCCGGCGTTTCGGATTCCTGATCACCTTGCACGACCTGCCGGTTTTCGCCGGTTTCCAGACGGAGCTGCTGCGGAACGGCATCTACATTCAGCCGGGCGATCTGCGGATTACCGAGGATTCCCGCGCCTCCACCTTCATCCGCGAAATTCACCGCTGGATCGCCGAAAAGACCCTGCCGGAAGCGCTGTTCGTCAGCTACCTGGAGGCCGCCGTCGCCGTCAAGACGATGCTGGAGTTGAATCACCTCCGGGTGCCGGAAGACATCCGGATCATGACCCTCGGGCATTACGACAGCCGCGAACCCATTGATACCCTGGATGTCGACGTCAAAGGGATCGGCCGCCTGGCGGGCAAGCGGCTGTTGGAGAAAATCCTGGAGCCGGATGATCCCCCGGTCCAGATATCCGTGCCGATGATGCTGAATCGTAAACCCTGAACCAAGGAGAGTTCGATGAAAAAAATGTTTACGCTTATAGAGCTGTTGGTCGTGATCGCCATCATCGCGATTCTGGCCTCCCTCCTCTTGCCCGCGCTCGGCAAGGCGCGCGCCCACGCCCGGAAGACCTCGTGCGCCGCCAATATCAACCAGGTATTGCGGGCGCAGACCCTGTACGCGGATGCGTACAAGGGCATGCTGTACATGCGCGGCGACAGCGGCTACTGGCCGGGGGTGCTGAAGGATAATAATTTTTTGCCTGACGTCAAGGTGTTGAAATGCCCCGCCAACCCGATTCCCTGGTCGGATCCGGGGCAGTTCAAGTGGCGCGCCTATGGACTTCTCAACTTCGACGCCATAACCAACTTCGAGAAGCGGGTGCCGAAGCTGGGCAGCTATATCTCGATGAGCACCTGGGGCGGTCAGCAGTATATGCTCACCCATCGTTGCAAACAACCTTCGGGTACGCTGGTGCTGGGGGATAGCTACACCGACACGGGGGATACGGCCGGTCAGCAGAATTCCCTCATCAACTTCGACGTTTTTTCCGGCGAGGGAACCGCGCTTCACCTGATTCACGGCAACCGCGCCAATGTCGGAGCGGCCGACGGCCATGTGTTTACCGGCACGTTCGACCAGTTGTACCAGACCGGCTCGCGGCCGCTGGCGGCCTTTGATGAATCCGGCAAACGCCTTCCCCTTCGTTCCTTTTAACCCGAAAACCGGTATCGTATGAAACATCTGCTTACTCTTCTTCTCTTTTCCCTCGCTCTCTCGTTGGCGGCGGAGTGGAGTTCCGCTCTCTCCCTCCCCGGCGGCGGCTACTGGAACCGCCGGATTCCCCTGCGGATTACCAACAGCGGCCCCGCGCTGGCCGGCCAGACCGTCGATCTCCCGGTCAACCTGGCCGGGGTCCCGGTCGATTCGCTGCGCCTGACGCGGGAGGACGGCGCCGAGCTCCTGTACCTCGTTTCCGATAAAGAGGGCGTCCCCGTGACCCGGGGCGTGGTTCCGGAGGGGGCGACGCTGTCGATTCCGCTGGAGTGCGCCGCGAACGCCGCCGCGACCTGCTATCTGTACTTCGGCAACGACAAAGCCTGGCGGGTTCCCGAGTACCTCTACCTCGGCGTCGCCGGGCTCAACGGCGACCTGGAGGACGGCCTCTGGTCCATGCCCGACAACTGGAAGCGGCGCGGCGAAGACGCCGCCCACCGTTTGATTCGCGACAACGCGGTCGCCCGTTCGGGGCGTTATTCGATCCGGGCCGAGGCGGATGCCGGAGCGGCTCCGAGCTGGTTCGGCGCTTTTTTCGACACCATCGCCGTCCGGGCCGGGGAAGCGTATGAAGTCAGCGCCTGGACCCGAGCCGAGACGGTGGAGGGTATTGCGGGTTGGTACGTCCACGTTTTCGACAAAGAGGGTAAGATTCTCGTCAACAAGATGATCGAAGCGGGCAAAGGTTCCTTCGACTGGAAGCGCGGCTCCCTCACCTTCGAAGTTCCCGTGAACGGCGTCCGGGCCGCGGTCGGCACGGTGCTGCGCGGCAGCGGCAAGGCGTGGTTCGACCTCGTTTCGGTGAAGCGGCAGGCGCTGCCGGTCAATGTGGAGGTGCTGCCCGTCGAGACGAAGGCGCTGCAAACGATCGGCCGGGACGCCTCCTGGCACGCCGATGCCGCCTATGCCTGGCGCGCGCCTCTCACCGTCCGCAATCTTGCGGCGAAGACGGCGACCCGGCAATATGCGTTCGATTTGCGCCTGCTGAAGAACCAGGCCGCGAAGCTGCTGGGGTTCACCTCGGGCGTGCGCTGCCTGCTGGTCGATCCCGTTGATTCCCGGATCGTCCGCGAATTCAACGGTTCTCTCGACGACGACTTGAATCTCGAACTGACCCTCCCGGCGGAGACGGAGAAGACCTTCTACCTCTATCTCGACAGCCGCCCGGCAGCGAAGGCTGCCGGGGCGAAGGATGCCGAAGTCGAATACATCGGTTCCCCCCGCAACCTCCTCGGTGCGCGCAACGGCAATATGGAGGAAGGGGAGGGGGCGCTGCCCGCCTTCTGGCGCTCGGGCGAAGAGGGCAGGGACCACTCCGATCGCTTCACGGCCGAGCGCGTCAAGGGCGGCGTCAACGGCGACTGGTGCCTCAAGCTCTCCGTCCCCGATTCGGTCGCCAAGCCGGGCTGGGTAGGCTGGCGGCAGCGGATTCCGGTGAAGCCCGGAACCACCTACATCTACACCGGGTTCATCAAGACCGAAAACACCGATACGACCATTGTTCTTCACGGCCACTTCCTCGATAAGAATGGCCGGATGATCACCGCCTTCAACGCGCCGGGGGATGGGACGCTGATCAACAACATCAACGAAGACTGGATGCGTTACTCTTCGCCCTTCACCACGCCGGTCGATTGCGCCATGGTCGACGTGCACCTCACCATGAACGGTCACGGAACCATCTGGCACGACGCGATTTCGATCTGCGAATTCGAGGAGTCGGGGGTGACCGGGGCGTTCGAATCGCGCCAGGGTGAGAAGAGCTGCGTTGCCGTCTGGGAAGAGCCCGTCATCGTGAAGGTCTTCCGGCACGATATCGAACCGCCGGTAAATGAGCAGGCGTCCCGTCTCTTTGCCGCCGCGAATTCGCGGGAGGCGCTGCAACTGGCCGTCCGTCCGTGCGAGGACGCGGAACTCGTCGTCGAGGTCGCGCCGCCGCAGGACGCCAAGGGGAATCGTCTGCCGGTTCCGGCGCTCTTCCGCTCCGGTTTCGTCCCCATCGACCAGCCCGGCGGAAATTTGAAGACGACGAAACCCGCCTGGCTGCGGCTCAATGAATTCGCCCGCGGCACCGACGGCTGGGCGGGATACTGGCCGGACCCCCTGATTCCGGTGCGGAACGGCAAGTTCCCGGCCCGCGCCGGGGAGACCGAAGGGTTATTCTTCGATTTCACCGTTCCCTCCGGAGCGGTTCCGGGGGTGTACCGGACGGAGATCCGGCTGACCCAGGGCGGCCGGAGCGTCGCCCGCTCCGTCGAAATCAAGGTCTGGAAGTTCCGTCAACCCGACCGGAAAAAGACCCTCGCCCTCTTCGACACGCCCAATCCGAACGTCTACGGGCTGGATAAGGATGACGCGGCGCCGGCGATGATGCGTTTCCTGGCCTCCTATGACCTCTCCCCGGGGGTGATGCCCCGCGCCTTCCAGCCGGTGTTCCGGCTGGTTGACGGCAAGGTCGCGATGGAGACGGAGCGCTTCGACCGGATGTGCAAGCTGCTCTTCGAGGAGCTGCAGGTCAATATGATCTACGTCCCCTCCCACTTTTACGCCGGCGGCTGGGCGTCCGGAATCTCCGGCATGTTCGACCGGAAGTACGGCACCCCGGAATTCGACCGGGTGTGGCGCGAAAGCTACCGGCTCTTCGTCGATCACCTCTCCCGCAAGGGATGGCGCGACCGGTTCATCTACTATGTCGCCGACGAGCCGCACAACAGCTCGAAAGCGATGATGGATGGCTTGGCGCACCTCGCCGACATGGCGCGCGAAATCGCGCCGGACATCCCCGTCTACAGCAGCACCTGGGTCTATATGCCGGAGCTGGAGGGGCACCTTTCGATGTGGGGCATCGGTGAAAACGGCCGTTTCCCGCTGGAAAAGATGCGCGAACGCATGGCGAAGGGCGACCGTTTTATGTTCACCACCGACGGCCATTTCGGGGTCGACACGCCGTTCGCGGGGGTGGAGCGGATGCTGCCGCAGCTCGCTTTCCGCTACGGCCTCGAAGGATATGAATTCTGGAGTACCGATCACTATACCTACAACCCCTGGGAGTTCGGCTGGGGCAAGGACATCACCCAGAGCCTCGACGGCGGGAAGAGCTATTCACGCTTCCGCTTCCCCAACGGCGACGGCTACATCCTTTACCCCGGGCGCGACCTCGACCTCAAGGAGCCGATCCCGAGCCTCCGGATGCTGTATATGCGGATGGGGATCTCCGACAATGAGCTCTACTACCGGCTGGCGGAATTCGAAAAAGCGGGCAACCCGGCGGCGAAGGTGGCGCTGGACAAGGTTCGCTCCTATGTGTCGATCCCGACCCATCCCAACCGCTCGACCTCCCTGTACCGGGGCGATCCGGCGGGGTTTCTGAAAGCGCGGGTCGAAGCGGGTGAAGCACTTGAATCGCTGATCCGGTAAATACAAAAGGGCGCTCTGGAATAGAGCGCCCTTTTTATGTGATCAGAAAGTCATCAGCGTGTAGTCGTGGAAGCCGCGCGGATCCTCTTTGACCGCTTCGTTGGTTTCGAGGGGCCGCTTGTTGATGACCTCCACCATCTTCTTGCTCCAACGGTCGACGAGTTCGCGGACGTTGGCGTAGGGCGAAATATGCTTGTTGAGGTCGAGCAAAGCCCCTTCCTGGTGTTCATCGAGGGTGAAGAGGATGAGTTCGCGCCCGGTTGTCGCGTCGCGGACTTTCCCCTCGATGGCTAGGTAGGCCGACAGCGGCGATTTGGTCTCATGCTCCGCCACCGATTTTACCGGAATCAGGAGGAGGGAGAAGGGGCTGAGAAAGGCCGCCCCGACTGTGCTTCCCAATTCGAGGACGGGTTTATTCGCCACGACTTTGACGATGGCGAGCTCGAGAATCAGCGTATTGGGGCCCTTCTCTTTCACCACCTTCATCCGGCAGGGACCGGTGGTGATCGCCTTGGTGAAGGAGTTCTTCATGTAGACGGCGAGCGCCTTCAGATCTTTATCCTCTTCGCCGGGGATGATGTCGACCCCGGAGTGCTCCATCCACGATTTGTCGAGCCGCAGGTCGGTGCGGACGTCGGCGATGATGAGCTTGTCGTAGTTCGCCATGACCGCCGACGGATCCTTCCACACCTTCCGAACCGGAACCCGCTTGTCGGGCGCGAGTTTCGCGTCTTTTTCGATGAACACGGTCTTCTCCGGCGCCGACGAACAGGAAGCGAGAAGAACGGCGACGGCCGCCGCTCCGATACCTTGAACGATGTTTCGCATAGTTACCCTCCTCTGGTGGTTGAATACTTTACCCTGTCAGGGGGAAAAAAGCAAGTACATCATGCGCATTTTGTCCGTGTCCCTCCGTGTTTCTCCGTGTTAGCGTCGTGGGAGTTGGGCGGGGCCTCACTCCCCGCCCAAGCCCACCCCCGCCCTTGGGCAGAGACGTGATGTTACAGGGCGACCCCGCACCTCGGATCGTAACGATCGCTAGC
>JAVBRV010000194.1:0-4942 GCA_031547585.1 Victivallaceae bacterium | reverse complement strand
CCAGCAATTCGATCAGTGTAAATTTACGTCTCATCCTATTTCCTCCATCAGGTTGTGGGTACATTTTGAAAGCGAAGTTCCGCCGTGACGGAGCGGCGGCGGGGTGGCAGGGCGGGTTCGGCGAGATGCTCTAGGAGCATTCCGGTCGCCAGCTTCGCCTGTTCTTCGAAGGGAGTGTGGAGAATGGCGCCCGCGAATTCCCCCTGCCCGTTGAAATCGGCCAGCGACACCGGGAGGCAGGCTGCGGGGGAGATGCCGCGTTCGTGCAGAATTGCCGGAACCGCTTTGGCCAGCGCTCCGTCGAAAAGCACCGCGTCGGGAACCGGTTCCCGGTCGAGGGCGGCGGTAAAATCCTCCACCAGCTCCTCCAGGTTCTGGCCGGAAAAGGTGCGGAGCTCCCCCAACTCTTCCGTCAGCGCGGCGGCGAACACCTTCGGGCTGCCCGGCGACAGGAGCGTCTCGCGAAGGCACCAGACACGCTTGCGCCCCTCCCGGCGAAAACGTTCCGCGAGTTCGCGCGCCGCCGGATGCACGTCCAGCTCGACGGCGTCGAAGAGAGGATGCTCCCCATTCACCGTCACCACCGGCAGTTTCAATTCGGCCAGCTGCCGGTAAAACTCAAGAGAGGCGTGACGCCGGTCGAAACCGGGCCAGATCAAACCATCCAATTTCAGGGCGGCGAGATCGCGGAGCATCGCTTCCTCCGACTGCTTCGGCAGCCGGAGGTCGTGAACATAACAATTCGCATCCGCGAGGCAAGGGTAGAGCGCCCCCAGCGTATGAGCGGCAATAGCGGCGTAGGAAAAAAAGTCCCCGTTGGCGTACAGCACCCCCACCATCGGCATATGGCCGTCCAGCCGCGTGCGTTGCGAATAACCGCCTTGAGGATTGGTGAAGGTTCCCACCCGGTGCTTTGAAATCAAGAGACCCAATTCGATCAGCCGCTCCAGCTCATAGCGCACCACCTGCCGGGTGGTTCCGAACTCCTCCGCCAATTTATAGCTCGAAGGAATCGGCACCGACTGGTCCGCGTTCCGCCGCAACAGTCCGTAAATGTAATAGCGTATCCGCCTCGCCGCCGCCTGATCGATCACCGGGAACCTCCATTAACCTAGGACAACCTAGATTAATTATACCCGAAGTCTCCGGCAAAGTCAAGGGGTGATCGCGAAAAAAGTCGTTTTTTACTGCGTTTTGCCTTGGATGATCTTGAGCAGGCGCGGGCTCAGGATCTCGCGCCGGTCGTCGTCGACCAGGCTGAAGCGGTTGCCGTCGTTCGGGGTGCTGAGGTAGTTCCACACCGAGTAGGGGATGCCGTGTTCGTTCAAGAGCGAAATCACGTCGTTCATCCAATTCTCGCGGGATTCCAGGGGGGCGTGGCGGATGGTTCCGAATTCACCGCACCAGAGGATCTTGTCGGGGTGCTTCCGCACGAATTCGAAGGCCGGTTCGAGGCTGTGCCGGAGGTAGTTTTTATCCATGCGCTCAAATGGGGCGTAATCGCCGATCGGCTGCCCGACGGTCTCGCGGAACTCGCGGTACTTGCGGATGTCGCCCGGGTACTCCATCCGCCGGTTGTAGAAGAGGTTCACCGCCTGAAGCACTCCACGCTGATGGGTGAATTCGAAGGGGCTGTAGGTGTGGAAGGTGTAGATGACGTTCTCGTCGTCAAACAGCTGCAGGTCCTTCAGGGCCGAAGGGGAGTTCCAGCAGGTGCCGCCGACAATGATTTTCCGCGCCGGGTTCAGCTTGCGCAACTCTTTGACCGTCCGCTCGGCCAGGCGGTTCCAGCGCTCGGGGGGGACGTTGCGCACCTCGTTCAGCAGCTCGAAGGCGATGTCGGGGCGATCGTGCCAACGGCGCTCGATCTCCAGCCAGAGGGCGACGAAGCGATCCTGCAACCCCTCGTCGTCGAGCAGCGACACCGCCTCCTCGATATCGCAGTAGTTGCCGACCGCCTTGTGAAGATTGAGCACCAGGCTGAGCCGGTACTTCCCGCACCAGCCGGTGAAAGTGCGCAGCAGGTCGAAAATACGGTCGCGGTAGCGGAAAGGCGACTCCTCCAATACAATCTGGTCGAAACCGAGCCGGATGTGGTCCATGCCGAAGGAGGCGATCCGGGCGACGTCGGCCTCGGTGATGTAGCCGTCGAAGTGTTCGAAGTCGCCGACGGTCAGCGGCAGCTTCCACTTGTCGGGCAACACGTTGAAGCGTTTGTAGTTGGTCAGCCAGCCGCCGATGCCCATGCCGCGGGTGAAGCCGGGGAAACGTTCGCAAGAGGTGCTCATATTCTCTCCTTGTTATATTTTTTCACCGGCGAAACCGCCGGAACCAACAGTAAAAACGCCCCCGCCAGCAGAATCCCCCCGGAGTAGAGCAAGAGCAGCGTCTGCCGCGCATCGAAGAGGACTCCGCCCAACTCCCACTCCGCCGCCAGCAGCCCGGAGCCCAAGAGCAGTGACCCCAGCACCCGGGCGAGTCCCGAAGCGCCGTAGGAGAAGCTGCCGCTGAAGGCCATCGCCATCACCTTGTTGCCGGGCGAAGCCAGCTCCATCATCTCCGCCGAGGCGAGAATCGAACTCCCGGCGAGAAGAAAACTGTAGCCCGCCAGCAGCGTTCCGGCGAGAATCCAGGTCCCCGTTCCACCCCCGCGCAAACATAGAAAAGCGGTGTTGAAGAGAAGGAAGAAGAGGTGAAAAAGGAGGAACGTCCGGCGCGGATTCAGCCGCCGCAGGATGGGCCGGATGGCGAGGTAGCCGAGCAGCATGCCGGTGAAGGCGGCCGCCGACAGGCAGACGACGGTGTTATCCGGCGCGCCGAGCCCCTTTTTGAGGTGGAGCATGACGAGAGGAACCGTGCCGAAGGTGGCGAGGTTCAACATGAAAAGGTAGAGGGTGAAGCCGGTCAGCTTGCGGTTGCCGATGGCCTTGAGGAGCCCGGCGCGAAAACCGGTACGCGGTTCGTTCCGGGCCGGGAACTCCGGAATCCGGGCGATCGAGAAGAGGCGTCCCCAATAGAGGAGGGCGGCGGCGAAGAGCACCGCCTGAAGCTGCCAAAGCGCAGGCGACGCGCCGAGCCAGGCCGCCGCCGACAGCAGGAAGAGCACCGCCGACAGCTGGTGACAGAAGCGCATGCGGCCGAAAAAGGAGGTGCGCGACTCCCGGGTGAGAAAGGTGTCGAGCATCGGGTACCACCCCGAAACGAAACCGGTGCCGCCGAGAGAGAAGATCAGGATCGCCCCGAGAAGCACTCCCACCCGCGCTCCGCCGAACCACGGCGCGGCGGCGGCGAGGAGGTAAGCGAGGCCGGCGACCGTCAGCGCCCGGAGGATGACGGCGCGGTGGCCGAAGCGCATCACCAGCCGGGCCATCGGCAGCATACAGAGCCCGTTGAGAAAAGGGAGGAAGGAGGTGGAGAGCAAGGTCGGCATATCCCCCGCCCCGATCATCCCCGCGAAGAGGATGATGACGGCGCTGTCGGTCAGCACCGCTTCACCGGGAAATCCGCAGCAGCTGGAGAGAATGGCCAGGCGCTCCGCCTTTCGAACATTCATAAGACTCTCTTTACGGAACCGGTGATCTTGAGCGAGGGGCGGATATTGACGTGAACGGGGGTGCGGTTCTTCATCATCGGCCGGTTGATGATGTAAAATTCGGTCCAGTCGAGGATGTCTTCGGGCAGGAATTCAATGCTGTCGAAGGGGGCGGCCTCCGGCAATTCGGGGATGATGTCCCGGGCGCGGTCGTAACCGAGAACCGACAGCCCGCGGCAGCGTTCATCCTCCCCGAAGGCGAGGTGGAAGGACTGACAGTATTCGCCCGTCAGGAAAAAGAGGGCGGTCGGCCGCTCCTTCAATGAAGCGAAGTAGCGGTTGAAGGGGCCCTCGATCGCCTCCCCCCGCCGCTGTTCGACCGTGTCGATGCGGCAAGCGGGGTTCAGCAGCTTCATTTCGGCGAAGAAGTCCCGGTAGCGGTCGAAGCGGGTGGGGTGCGCGTCGCAGAGGTGGACCGCGATATGGGAGTGCCCGAAGTCGTGGAGGTGGCGCGCCGCCATGACGCCCCCCAGCGCATTATCCGAGGAGATGACGATATCGGCCTCGCAGCGGGTGTAAAGCGCGATCTGGCAGAGCTCGGGATTGAGGCGGCGAACCTGCCGGATGATGTCGTCTTCCGGAATCGAACAGTAGACCACCGCGTCGCTTTCTGCGGCGGCGTCGAAGAACTTCGCGGGGTTGCGGCGGTGATCGGAGGCGGCGCAGGTAAATTCGCGGTGTCCGAGCCGCTCCATCAGGTGCGTTCCGAAGTGCGCCAGATAGGCATGTTCGCAGAAGTCGAAGAGGATGCGGATTTCGCGGCTCGGCTTGTGGGCGTAATAGCCGTGGCGGTTCAGCGCCTCGACGACCTTGGCGCGGGTGGCGGGGCGAACCGACGGTTCGTTGTTCAGCACCCGGTAGATGGTCATGGCGCTGACGGAGATCTCCCGGGCGATCTCCTTGAAATTGATGCGGCTGATTTCGTTCCTGCGGCCCATATCGTGGTTTCCTTGCGGAGAACTATACGATATTTTTACCAAAAATCAACCGGGGAGCGACGGAATCGCTCCCCGGTTTTTGTGAAAAGTATAACAAAGGTTCCCCTCGCCGACTGCCGGACTTGTCCGGCAGCTCCCAACGCGATATACGTATTGCACTGTGGGAGCCAGGAGGGGCCTTACTCCCCTCCTGAAACCACCCCCGTCCATGGGCAGAGACGCGCAGCTAAGGGCGACCCCGATTCCGGATCGTAGCGGTCGCTTTCGCGACCTTACTTTCGCTGCTGCGCAGCGACTCTCAGACGGCGAGGCCTTCGCTCGACTACGTTCGGCTTCGGCACTCTTGTGCCTTCGCTCGTTTGCTGCCGCAAACGAGTTCCCTCACATCCGCTCGCGGCGCTTGCCGCGCTTA
>JAVBRV010000231.1:0-6234 GCA_031547585.1 Victivallaceae bacterium | reverse complement strand
CAGTTCGCGATCGACCCCCGGAACGAAGGGCAATACGCCACCGAACTGATTCTCTGCCGCGACTCCGCCGGCCGCCCGGTGGTGTACAAGCACGCGAACTTCTGGACCCCGGAGCTGCCGGAGAATATCACCCGGCGCGGCGTGCTGACTGGCGCCGAAATGGTCGTCAAACCGGTTCCGGGCGGACTCTTCTACGAGGCGGCGATTCCGCTGCGCGAACTGTACCCCTTGTCGGCGAAGCAGGAGGAGTTCGGCTTCTCCTGGCTGATCAACGACAACGACGGCAAG
Organism: Victivallaceae bacterium; assembly: GCA_031547585.1. GTDB lineage: Bacteria > Verrucomicrobiota > Lentisphaeria > Victivallales > Victivallaceae > Victivallis. The sequence continues at coordinate 5,946 of JAVBRV010000231.1, read as the reverse complement.
GGCCGCAAATACATCGAGTGGTCCTCTGGAATCGGCGGCCGAAAGAGCCCCGCGCTCTTCGGCACAGTGCGGAAACTCACTCCTCCGTAAGTAGATCGAAAAACGGTCGCTTCGCCTTGACAAGCGGAGCGACCGGTGCTATTGGTAATATATACTGTTTTAGGATGACAATTTTAATTCTGTTTGACCGCTTTACATGTATTTTTTACTTTTGTCCTCGTCCGATACTCTGTATCGGCCTGCGGGAAAAGAAAAAAAATCCATTGCAAAGCAACTCAAACATAATTTTAAATTTCTATCCTAAAACAGTATAGAAGCGATAGCCGAAATCCGTTGCGGGAGGAGAGCGTGAAGAGTAAACAATCCGGGGTCGGTATCATTCTATTGCTTGCCGCGATCCTGTTTTCGCTGCTTCTGCTGACGGGATATTACCTCAATATCAATAGCAAAGTAAATTTCCTCTTGACCATGCAGCAGGTCTCCCGGCTGCCGACGGGGGAGATGTGCATCGGCGTTCTGGGCAAACCGATGCACAATCTGGATGGCAGGAAAGACTTCCTCTGGTACAGCCGGTTCACCCCTCTCCGCGATGAAGCCTATATGGCGGATAAAAAGGTGTACATGTGGCCGGACTCGTTCAACTATATCATCGTTGTTCTGGATAAAGAGAACGATAAGGTCGTTTTCACGACTTATTGGCACCTGTAATGCCGTCGTCGGCCAATTGCCGCTCTTCTTTTCGTTTCCCAGCCGTACGAAAAACCTGTGCCGTGTGCGGGAGAAGGGCGAAGTCGCCGGAGAGGTCGCATTCTTCGCCGCTCCAGAGATCCTTCGCCCGCTGCTCGAAGTCGAGGCGGCAGGCGCGCTTTTCATCGGAGCGGTTGAAAAGCGCGACCGCTTCGCCGCCGTTCGCCAGGGGCTTCCGGTAGAGCAGCACGCCTTCGCCGCGATCTTCGATGTGGGGCGGGGCGACCAGGTGATCCTGATTGATCGCGATCAATTCGTCGTTGGTCAGCAGCCGGAAGGTCTCCTCATCCATCCCCGCGATGTCGCAGCTGAGGAGGAGGGGGGCCGAAAGCAAACACCAGAGCGCGAATTGCAGCTTTTGCTCCTCATGGCTGAGGCGGCTGGGCGTATAGGCGATGTTGGGGCGGTTGGGGAGGCCGATGGCCCCGATCTGAAGCATGTCGGGGTCGGGGTAGTGCCCCGGCCGCAGCTCCTTGTGCCAGACGGCCGGGTGGTCGAAGCCGATGGCGGAAATGCTCTCCCAGGTGTCGTGGATGTCGCCGGTGATGCGCCAGAGCTGGGCGGCCGCGGCCAGCTCCGCCGCCTGTTCCGTCGGCGCGTTGTTGGAGAGGCTGAGCGCCAGGTCGCGGCCGCAATGACGAAGCTCCCGGGCGATGCGCCGCGTGGTGGGGAGGTCATTGGGGTGCCAATCCACCTTGACGAAATCGACGCCCCATTCGGCCCATTGCCGGATGTCGCGGTCGAACCGCCACTCCGACCCCGTCCGGGAGACTCCGAGCCGGTGGAGCGCCGGGTAGCGCCCGAAGACCTGATTGAGCTGAAGGCGTTCATAGTCTTTTAGATAGAGCCTCTCTTCGTCACCGCCGTCGGTGCTGCCGCCGCGGAACCCCGCGTAGGTGCCGATCCACGGCGTGGAGTAGATGCCGAAGCGCAGCCCGAAGCTGTGGATATAGTGGGCCAGCGCCGCCATATCGGGGAAGCGTTCGTTCCCCTGAAGCGCGCCGTAGCGGCCGCCGCGTTTTCCCTGCCAGCAGTCGTCGATGTTGATCTGGTTCCAGCCGTGGGCGGCCAGTCCGCGCTCCTTCATGGCGGCGGCGGTCTCGCGGATGCGGGCGTCGCTGACCCCCTCGGAGAAGCAGTACCAGCTGTTCCACCCCATCGGCGGGGTGAGCTGGATCTCCTCCCCGGCGATCAGGCGGATTTCGCAGCGGGCGCGCCCGGCGGAATTCTCCGCCGCGAATTTCACCGGGTACGTCCCCGGCGCGGCGATCCGCCCGGAGAGCGCGCCGCTCACCGGGTTGAACGCGGTTCCGGGGGGCGGATTTTCGCAGTGCAGGCTGAGCTGTTCCCCTTCGACGGGGAGCGCCAGAAAGAAGGCATTGCCGGGGCGGACGCCGAAGACGGCGGGAGCGTGAAAACGGGGGGCGGTGTGCATAAAAATTCTTACTTTGCCATTAATGTTACCGGGGGACTCTTCTTCCGTTCTCCGCCTTCCCCGGTTCGGGCGAAATGATACATCCAGCCTTTGCGGATGGGTTCCCCGTCGTTGTCGTTGACGCAGAAGGAGAAGGGGAAATTCATTCCTGCTTCGAAAGCGCGTCCCGGTTCCGGGCGGATTTCGAGCTGATAGAGGGTATGGGTGCCGTGCCGGACGACTTCGAGCGTCATCCGCCCGGCGGCGGCCGCCCCCTCGTGGGCGTAGATGACGCTTTTGCCGCCGATCAGCGCCAGGTCGTACAGGGCCCCGTCATACCAGATCTGGATGGAATCGCGGTCCCAGGCGAAGGCGGGTTCGTTGTCGTTGACGTGTTGGTCGTCGGTGACGTCCCAGCGCATCCGGATTTTCTCCGGTGACCAGCCCCAGAAGAAGCGGCAGCTCAGGTCTTCCGGTCCCAGCCAGGTTTCCAGGATCGGGTTGTTGGGGATGTACTGTTTGCGCTCGCGGAGTTCGGCTTCCAGCGGGAGCTCCCGGCCGGGAGACGCGGCCGGAACGCCGATCCAGTTCAGCCGGTGTTCGGCGCGGGCGGGGGTGCCGAGCGCGACGGTGACGGCGGTGACGAAATAGAATTGATCTTTGCGGATCTCCGGTTTCCCGTCGAAGAGCAGGGTGTATTCGCTTTCGCCCTGTGGCGCGAGTTCGATGCTCCGCCGGTCGTCGCAGTTCCAGCCGGCCGGGAAATGGAGCGCCGTTTCGACTTTCAGCGGCGTCGGCAGCAGATTCCGCAAGGTGACGCGGACGCCCGGCCGGTTGTCCTGAAAGACCGCCCGCACCTCGCTCCGGACCGGCGCTTGAACGACGCCCGTAAAGCTTTGCAGGGCGGCCGTTCTGCCATCGACCTCGAGCACTGCGTCATAGCGGAAGGGGGTTTCGGAGGAGAGAAGGTCGGGGTGAAGCTCGAGCTCCACCCGCAGCCGTTCCTTCGGGCGCAGCACCACCCGGCGCGTCGCCTCCGCTCTTTTCCACTGGCGCGAACCGGTGAGCTTCAAGGTCGCCTTCAGCTCCTTTTCACCGGGGTGATACAGGAAGAGGGCGATTTTATTCGGTACGCCCGCGACCGGCATGGAACTCCCGGTAAACTCGATCATGGCGGGGAGGGTTTCGAAGGTTTCCGGCAGCGTCAGGTAGCCGACGTTCGCGGCGGGGACGCTGATGAAGCCCTCCGCCGGATGCAGGCGGGTTTCCTGGCCGTAGCCGTCGGTAAAGGTCAGCTCTTTTTTGTCCGTGCGGAAGGCGACGCCGCTTTTACCGCTTCGGAAAGCCACGGTGTCGGGGGCAACCCGGTACATTACGCCCCCGGGGAAGGGCAGCGCCGTCACCGGCCGGCTTCCATCCAGCCGCCGCGACAGCGTCAGGAACTGCGGCATGATCCGTTCGGGGCGGAATTCCGGGGTCATCATGCCGGTCGCCGCGAACTGGCTGACTTTGGGTTGGAATTCGAAGTAGAAGCTCTTCTCCACCCCCGCCGCGAAATCGCCGAGAATCTGAAGGATCCGCTCATCGAGGCTTCCCCAGCCCGATTCGGTGTTCCAGAGCCGCTTGCCGCCGAGCCCGGCTTGGCGGAGGATTTTACGGTGGAGCGGGGCGGATTGCCCCTTGCCGTAGTGAAAGGTGTAAAGATCGAAGCTGCCGCCGATATCCTGCTTTGCCAGCTCCTCCGAAAAGGGCCGCCAGAGCTTCTCTTCGCCGGTCAGCCCGGCGTGAGCGATCAGCGCATCCGGCGCGTACCGGCGGATGATTTTCGCGGTCTCTTTAAGGTGCTTCGCGTATTCCTTGGCGCCGCCCGACCAGTGGTAGGGGGTGTCCGGCTCGTTCCATACCTCGTAGACGGAGATCTTCTTGCCGCAGCGCTCGATCAGCTGCCGGTAGAAGCGTTCCCACTCGACGGGGTCGGGGTTGCCGCCGTACTGGTGATAGGGCTGCATTGCCGCCCACCTGGGGACGTACTGGGTGGTGACGAGGGTCGACATGCCGTTCTCGCGGGCGGCGCGGAGCAGGCGCTCCGTGGAGTCCCAGTGGAATTCGCCTTTACGCGGTTCGATCCACGACCAGCCCGCGTCGAAGCGGATCCAGCGGATTCCCATCTTCCGCAGCGTGGCGTAGGCGCGTTCGTAATCGCTGTTCCAGAAGCCCATGCCGAGCCGGGCGGCTTCCGGCGCGGGCTGGGCGACCGGGTCAAAGTGCGAACCCGTCCCCTGCGACTCGAACAATACTTCGCCGCCCTTGATCAGCCGGTAACGGTAGAGGTAGAACCCCCGGACCTCCTCCGGCAGTGTCACGGTGTAAGGGGAGGTTTCGAAAGGACGCCGGCGTTGGGCAAGCCGGTTGCCGTCGCGGTCGAGGAAGTCGACCGTTTCGTCGCAGGCTCCGAAGCTCCGGTCGCCGGGGGAGAAGCGGAAAGTCAGCGCCTGTTCGTCGCCGGTCCAGGAGACCGTGCCGTAAAAGCGCCCGTCGACCTTCAACTCCGGCGCTTTGGACGTTTTGGCGGCGACCGGAGCCGGCGCCTCGGCGGTTTCGGCCTCTTTCCTGTCGACAGCGAGACCGGCGAAGTGAAGCTCCCCCTGCAACTGGTTGCGGTTCATCGGGTCGAGCCAGAAGGAGATCAGCTGCAAGGGGTAGGCCAACTCTTTGCTTTCGCCGGAGTTGCCGCCCCAGACGTCGCGCGGATCGGTCAGCGGGGAGAAGCCGCACTCCTGCCAGCCGGAGCGCCGCAGCGTCCGGAAATTGCCTTCGGTGCGGCTGAAAAGCACACTCTTCCCTTTGGCGTCGCGGCAGAAGAAATAGAAGCGGTGGTTGGAGGCGGAGTCGTGGATCGAGATCGTCACTTTCCCCGTGCCTTCCGGAAGCGAAACCGGCTTCTTCAGCCGGACGATCAGCGCGTTGTCGCGCGGCTCCATGATTTTGAAATCGTAACGGAGGCGCAGGGCGTTCCGTCCGTGTTCGGCGGAGTTGTCCAGCCGGGAGTAGTCGCGCGACTTCCCTTCGAGCGTCCAGAGGGCGGCGTTCTCGCAGAGATTTGCGCCGAAGCCGCAGCAGACGGCGAGCATGGCGATCCAGATCAGCAGGGGTTTCAACATCATTCTTCTCTCCATTTAATCGCCGCTGTCGGGCGTCCACATGCCCAGCGGATCTTTTAAGGTGCCGCAGCCGACGGTGGCGCGGGGGAGCAGGACGGGCACGTGCCCGTCGAGGCAGAGGTAGTTCCAGGTCCCCTGGTGGGTGGTCAGTTCGGTGACCATGTCGTAGGCGATTCCGGGCAGGTAATTCTGCTGCCCCCAGGGGCTGGTGACACCGCTGTATCCGGTCTGGCTCACGTACCCGTTGGCCGCCGGACGGCTCGGCAGCTCGGCCAGCTGGATGATTTTGGAGGCGTCGCGGTGGCTGGTGATCTTGGAGAAATACGGCCCCCCGTCGTAATACGAGAGATACCGGCCCGAAGCGCTCCTGGCCGTGTTGTACCCGTAGGAGCGGGAGAGGACGCCGGGGGTGCTGGTCATCTGGCGGGGGTCGGAGTCGCAGTGGAAGAGCTTCCCCATGGCCGCCAGGCGGAGATCCCAGTTGTTGGGTCCCTTCAGGTAGCTGACGAGGATGATCGAAGCCCAGTTGCTGCCGCCGTTATCCAGCGAGAAGGGCAAGACGAAGTCGTTGTAATCCACCGTGTACATATGGCAGTAGAGGCCGAGCTGCCGCAGGTTCTCGGC
>JAVBRV010000258.1:0-7969 GCA_031547585.1 Victivallaceae bacterium | reverse complement strand
GTATGCGCATTCCCGGGACTGCGCTCCGCCTCCATGTCTCGAAAAGCAGGCGCTTCGCGCGCTACTTTTCTCCGACCATCGGCTTCGCTTCGGCGGACTGATTCATTTCGCGCTGACGCGCGAGCATTTCGGGGGCCGGATGCCCCCGACCAGCGCTAGAATGTTGCCGTTCCGCTTCGCTTCACTCGCGACTGCGTCGCGCACAGACTCGCTTCGCTCCCTAGTCGCTCGCTGGACTGCTCCCGGGTAGCACCCGGTGGCGGATTATTTTTTTAGGGAGATGGCGCTCAAAGTTTTTCGACCATCAGTCCTTTGAGATAGAACGTCTCGGGGGTGGCCAGCCCGGTGGGGTGGTCGGGGCTTTGTTCGAGGCGGCGGATGATGCGGCCTTCGCACTTGGCGTCGAGGGCGGCGTCGGCGGTGATTTTCTGGAAGAGTTCCGGGGTCATCAGGCCGGAGCAGGAGAAGTTGAGGAGGAGTCCGCCGGAGTTCAGCAGTTTGAAGCCGAGTCGTGCGAGGTCCTGGTAGGCGCGGCAGCCGCGGGTCATGGCGTGCTGCGAGTCGATGAATTTCGGCGGGTCGAGGATGACCAGGTCGAATTTCTCGCCGGCTTCGCAGAGTTCGCGGAGGAGGGTGGGGACGTCTGCCGCGCGGTTTTCCCACTGATCGGGGCGGAACTTATTCATTTCGAGGTTGTGTGCCGCGAGGCGGAGGGCCGGTTCCGAGGAGTCGACGTTGGTTACGTGCCTGGCTCCGGCGAGGAGTCCCGCCACGGCGAAGGCGCCGGTGTAGCTGAAGGCGTTGAGGATGCGCCGTTCTTTGGCGTAGCGCGCCAGGACTTCGCGGGAGCGGCGCTGGTCGAAGTAGAAGCCGCTCTTCTGCCCGTGGCGGAGGTCGACGGCGTAGCGTGCTTCGCCTTCGCGGATGATGAGGGGGTTCGGCGGCTCGGCGCCGAAGACGAGTCCGTGGCGGGGGGGCAGACCCTCTTTGGTCCGGACGGCTGCGTCGGAGCGCTCGTAGATACCCGCCGCGCCGGTGCATTCGGCCAGGGCCGCCACCAGTTCGTCGCGGTAGCGGTCGGCTCCGGCACTGGTCAACTGAAGGACGTAAAAATCGCGGTAGCGGTCGACGACCACGCCGGGGAGGTCGTCGCCTTCGGCGTTGACCAGCCGCGCTCCCCCTTCGGGGTCATCCAGGCCGAGGGTGTGGCGGAGCGCAATCGCCTTCTCCAACCGTTTCCGAAAGAAGGCGGCGTCGATCGTCTCCTCTTCGTCGAAGCTCCAGACCCGCGCCACGAGCTGCGACGCCGGGGAGCAGGCCGCCCAGGCCAGGAATTTGCCGGCGGCATCCACTACGGCGACGGTTTCGCCCGGTTCCGGGTCGCCCCCCTGGAACTCCGCCACGGCCCCCGAGAAAATCCACTGGTGGCGGCGTTTGAGCGACTTATCGCGTCCGGGCTTCAGAATCAATTGTTTTTCGGGCATGGTATTGGGGTCTTTCTGGTGTGATTTGGTCGTGGGCCGAGTGGGCGAGAGGGTATCTGGCTGGGTGCGAGCGGCAAACGGTTTCCGGCTGCGGCTCCGCGCGCTGCGGCTCGATAAAAGGCATCGCGGAGCGAGCCTTTTATCGGCAGCGCTCCGCCGGTCGGTACTGTACCGGTGCGGTTTGCATTCGCAAACCTTAGATTTCGCTCCCCTACGGGACGGCGCCTGCGCCGCCCTGCGGTGAGCGACCAGCGTTTCGCCGCTGGACCACGCCCCGGCTCGGCCGGGTGCGCACGGTTGCTTCGCAACCTATTTTTTTATGATTTTTTTAATGCTAAAACTATTTTTTTTGCTATTTTTTCGGCGGTAAGTCCCTCCGCCTCCTTCAGCTCCATCTCGCTCCCGTGCGGAATCATCCGATCCGGCCACCCGAACGCCAGTCGATCCCCCCCGGTTCCGCGCAGCACCTCGTCCAACGCGGAAGCCAGGCCCCCCGTCAGCGCATGGTTCTCAATCGATACCGTCAGCTTCCCCGCAGCCAGCTCCAACGCCAGCTCACGGTCAAACGGCGACAGGAAACGGGCATTCACCACCGTCGCCCCGATCCCCAGCTCTTTCTCCAGCTGTTTCGCCACCTCGAGCGCCGTGTATACCTCCGGACCCATCGCCCAGATCACTACCGCTCCATCCCCCTGGCGCATGACTCTCGCACGGCCCATCTCGAGCGGCGTCACCACCGCCTCCGGCTCCGGCGAGCCCCCGCGCGGATAGCGGATCACCACCGGACGCGCCAAACTATACGCATACTCCAGCATCACCCCCAGCTCCGCCTCATTCGCCGGAGCCAGTATCGTCAAGCCGGGCATCGCCCGCAAAAATCCCAGATCGTAAATTCCATGGTGCGTCGGCCCATCCTCCACCACGCCCGCCCGGTCCAGCGCAAAAATCACCGGCAATCCCGGCAGCACCACGTCGTGGTACACACAGTCCAGCGCCCGCTGCATGAAGGTCGCGTAAATCGCGCACACCGGGCGACGCCCCGCCGAAGCCAGTCCGGCCGAGAAAACCACCGCGTGCTCCTCGGCGATCCCCACATCGTAGCAGCGGTCGGGATGCTCCATTTGGAACCCGGCCAGTCCGGTCCCGGCCACCATCGCCGCCGACACCGCCACCAGCTCGTCATGCTCCTTGGCCAGCCGGACCATACTGCTCCCGAACGCCCCCGAAAAGGTGGAGCCGGTCCGGGTCGTGATCTTGCCGCTCTCGCGGTCGAAGCCGGAGACGCCGTGGTAATTCTCCGGGTTCCGGCGGGCGAAGTCGCAGCCGTGCCCCTTGCGGGTCACCACATGCACCAGAATCGGCCCCTCCATCTCCCGGATCCGCTCGAACGCATACAACAAATCCGGCAGCGAATGGCCGTTGATCGGCCCCAGGTAACGGAAGCCCAGCTTCTCAAACACCTGACCCGGAACAATCAAGCCCTTGATCAACCCCTCCACCCGGTTGACGAAACGATAAAATCCGCCGTACCCCGGCAGATTGCGCAGCGCCCGTTTCGTCGCATCCTTGAAACGGTTGTAACGCCGGTTGATGACCAGCCCGTTGAGGAAGTGCGCCAGGCCGCCGACGTTGCGGGCAATCGACATCTTGTTGTCGTTCAACACCACAATCAGGTTCTTGCCGTCCCGGCGGGCGTTGTTCAACCCCTCGATGGAAATTCCGCAGTTGAGCGCGCCGTCGCCGACCACGGCGATCGCCCGGTCGTTCCGTCCGGCCAGCTGGTTGGCGGCGGCGATGCCGAGCGCGGTCGAAACCGCCACGCCCGCATGGCCGGAAGCGCCGACGTCGCACGCCGACTCCCACGAAGCCGGGAAACCGGCGCAGCCGCCGAACTTCCGCAGCGTCCGGAACTTCTCCCGGCGCCCCGTCAGCAGCTTATGCGCATACGCCTGGTGCCCGACGTCGAACACCAGCCGGTCCTGCGGCGTGTCGAAGAGATAGTGAAGCGTAATCACCAGCTCGACCACCCCCAGACTGGCGCTGAGGTGGCCGCCGTTGGAGCTGACCACCTCGATGATCTCTTCCCGCAGTTCCGCCGCCAATGCGGCCAACTCCCCGCGGTCCAATCGCCGCAGGTCCTCCGGTGAATTGATCGAATCCAGCAACCTTGCCATTGCCCCTTTTCCCCCCGGGAATCCCTCTGTCAAATGAGGTGGCCCATGCGCTCTTTTTTGGTCTTCAGGTAGAATTCGTTCTCCTCACCCGGCTCGACCACCAGGGGAACCCGCTCGGAGATATCGAGGCCGTAGCCCGAAAGTCCGACCAATTTGCGCGGATTGTTGGTGAGAAGGCGGATCGAACGCACGCCGAGATCGAGCAGAATCTGCACCCCGATGCCGTATTCGCGGAGGTCCGCCGCAAAGCCGAGCTGTTCATTGGCTTCGACCGTGTCGCAGCCCTGATCCTGAAGCTGGTAGGCGTGGATCTTGTTGAAGATACCGATGCCGCGCCCCTCCTGCCGCAGGTAAACCAATACCCCGGAACCGTTTTCGACAATCTGCCGCAAGGCCCCGTGAAGCTGGCTCCCGCAGTCGCAGCGCAGCGAACCGAAGACATCGCCGGTCAGGCATTCGCTGTGCACCCGGGTCAGCACGTTCTCCTGGTTATGCACGTCGCCGTAGACCAGGGCGAGATGCTCGTGATCGTCCACCTTCGTCCGGTAGGGGATCACCTGGAATTCGCCGAACTGCGTCGGCAACCGGGCGCTGGCGCCGCGGATAATCAGCTGCTCGTGCGCCCGCCGGTAGGCGATCAGCTGCGCCACCGTACCCCACTTCAGGCCGTGCTTCTTGCGGAAAATATCGAGATCGGCCATCCGGGACATCGTCCCGTCGTCGTTCATGATTTCGCAGATCACCCCTGCCGGCACCAGGCCGCACATGCGCGCCAGATCGACCGCCGCCTCGGTGTGACCCGCCCGGCGCAGCACCCCGCCCGGACGCGCCACCAATGGGAACAGGTGCCCCGGCGTGACGAAGTCCGTCGGCGCGGTCGCCGGGTCGATCAGGACCTCCACCGTTTTCGCCCGGTCAAAGGCGCTGATGCCGGTGGTGGTTCCCTTGCGCGCATCCACGCTCTGGGTGAAAGCTGTGCCGAAGGGGTCGTTCATCGAAGCCGCCGTGGTGAGGTTCAGCTCCGCCGCCCGCTCGCGGGAGAGGGGGACGCAGACGAGACCGCGCGCCTCCTTCGCCATGAAGGTAATCACTTCGGGGGTCGCGTGAGCCGCCGCGCAAACGAGGTCGCCCTCGTTCTCGCGGTTCTCGTCGTCGGTGATGATCACCATCTTCCCCTGCCGGAGATCTTCGACCAGCTCTTCAATGGTGTTGAATTCGAATTCCGCCATCGTTCGGGGTTCCTTCCGTTAGTAGAAGCGGGGCATCGGGAAGTTCGCCATGAACTCCCGCACCTCGTTGCCCAGGGCGCGGAGTCCGGCCTCATCCTCGCGCAGCTCGACGCCGCGGGTGATGAAGTCGGCGATCACCACCATTTCGGCCTCTTTCAGGCCGCGGGTGGTCACCGCCGGAGTCCCGACCCGGATGCCGGAGGTCACAAAGGGCTTCTCGGGGTCGAAGGGGATCATGTTCTTATTGACCGTGATCCGGGCGAGATCGAGCGCGTTCGCCACCACTTTACCGGTCGCCTGCTTCGGACGCAGGTCGATCAGCATCAGGTGGTTGTCGGTGCCGCCGGAGACGATCCGGAAGCCGCGCGCCGCCAGCGCCGACGAGAGCTTCGCCGCGTTCAGCCGCACCTGCTTCTGGTACGCCTTGAAGGCCGGCGAAGCCGCTTCGCCGAAGCAGACCGCCTTGGCCGCGATCACGTGCTCCAGAGGTCCGCCCTGAATGCCCGGGAAAATCCGCGAATTGATCGCCTTGATGTACTCTTCGCGGCAGAGAATCAGCCCGCCGCGCGGTCCGCGCAAGGTTTTATGAGTGGTAGTGGTGACCACGTCCGCAAAGGGGACGGGGTTCGGGTGCTCGCCCGCCGCCACCAGGCCCGCGATATGGGCCATGTCGACGAAGAGCTTCGCGCCGACCTGATCGGCGATGGCGCGGAAACGGGCGAAATCCAGCGTGCGCGGATAAGCGCTCGCGCCCACCAGCACCATCTTGGGCTTGTGCTCGAGGGCGAGGCGTTCCACTTCATCGTAATCGATCATTTCGGTGTCGCGCCGCACGCCGTAAGGGACGATGTTGTAGAGCATGCCCGAGAAATTGAGGGTGTGGCCGTGGGTCAGATGCCCGCCGTGGTCGAGGCTCATGGCCAGCACCGTGTCGCCGGGGTTACAGAGCGCCATGTAGACCGCCTGGTTGGCGCCGCTGCCGGAGTGGGGCTGGACGTTCGCCGCTTCCGCGCCGAAGAGCTTGGTCACCCGGTCGATGGCCAGCGACTCCATCTCGTCGACGAATTCGCAGCCGTTGTAGTAGCGCTTGCCGGGGTAGCCCTCGGCGTATTTATTGGTCAGCACCGAGCCCTGGGCCGCGCGCACGGCGCAGCTGGCAAAGTTTTCGCTGGCGATGAGTTCGATGCCCGCGTCCTGGCGTTCGGCTTCGCCGTCGATGATCGCCGCCACCGCCGGGTCGGCGTTGCGGACCGCCGCGATGTCGTCGTAAGAGTTGGTTTCGATCTTCACCAGCCGGCGGCGATGGCGTTCGTCGTCCGAGAAGGGTTCGGCGAACCAGGCTTCGACGACCGGCTTCATCCCGGCGAAATCGAGCCGGTCGCCCGGCAGCACCAGGACGTTCGAGCAGTTGTGCTCGCGGCTCTTCCTCGCCAGCTCCGCGCAGCCGGCGACCACGGCGCGGACGCCGTGATGACGGTTGGCGAGAATGCCCATACCCACCCCGGAGCGGCAGATGAGGATGCCGCAATCGGCTTCGCCGCGGGCCACCGCGCGGGCCACCGGCGCGCCGAAATCGCTGTAGTCGTCGGCGGGGTCAAGCGTGAAGGGGCCGCAGTCGATGACCGTAAGATTTTTGCTTTCAAGGAACTCCACCAGCTCCTCTTTCTGGGCGAAGCCGCCGTGGTCGGTGCCGACGGCAACCTTGCTGAAGCTGCCCTGCCAATCGATGATCTGAACCATAATAAGTTGCTCCTTGCTTGATGCTCAGCCTTGCCGGAGAAGTTCACGGTCGAGGTCGTCGAGCGCGGGTTTCATATAGTCGAAGACGGTCCGGTAATGGGCCGCCGTGCCTCCATAGGGGTCGGGAACGTCGTTGCCGGAGAAGAGGGGGCGAATCCGGCCGGCGCATTCGGGGGCGAGCTCCGCCATCGCTTCACAATGGCTCCGGGTCATGCCGACGATGACGTCGCATTCGCGGGCCAGCCCCGGCGTGAAGCGAGAGCTCCGGAAGCGGGAGCCGTCGATGCCGAGCTCCGCCATCACCGCGGCGGCGGCGGCGGAAATCCGGCCTCCATCCCAGGCATACACGCCCGCGGAAGCAGCCTCCACATCGTCGCGCCCGGCCTTGCGGCACAGGTCGGCGAAGTACAACTCCGCCATCGGACTGCGGCAGCTGTTGCCGGTACAAACAAATAGAACACGCATTCGCGGATCTCCCCGAAAAAATGGTGAAAACATACTATACACCCATTCGGGCGCTTTTGGAAATCGCCAATCGGGGATTTTCGCGTTTTTCCTCTCTCACTCCATATCGGGAATCGCCGAGCTGGTACTCCGCCGTTTCGGCGTCGGGTGATAACGCAGCAGATATCCCTTGCGGTCGCCGACGTCGTTCAGCACGATCCCCTCTTTTTTACTGATGAAGGTGTAGTAGAACCCCCACAGCTTCTGTTCGTCGCGGGGCATATCCAGAACGATATTGCCGCTCGCGTCGAGCTCGTACTTGCCCGCCCAATCCCAATACTCAAGCCGGTCCGAATGCAGGCGCGGCGTCTTCACATGCAGAAAAATCATATCCTGATAGACCATCGCATAGTCCTCGCGCCCCGAAACCTCCGCGGCATAGCGCCCCGTCGCCAGCACCGGACTGGTGCAGCCCGCGCCAATCAACACCGTTACGACGAAAGCCGCCGTCAGCAATACCATTTTTTTCATCTTCATCTACCTTCCGTTATTTTTTAAGGGGTTTTTACCATATTTAACCTCTCGCCGACTGCCGGACTTGTCCGGCAGCTCCCAACGCGATATACGTATTGTGCTGTGGGAGTTGGGCAGGGCCTTACTCCCCGCCCAAACCCACCCCCGCCCTTGGGCAGAGACGCGCAGCTAAGGGCGACCCCTCGCCGACTGCCGGACTTGTCCGGCAGCTCCCAACGCGATATACGTATTATGCTGTGGGAGTTGGGCGGGGCCTTACTCCCCGCCCAAGCCCACCCCCGCCCTTGGGCAGAGACGCGCAGCTAAGGGCGACCCCGATTCCGGATCGTAGCGGTCGCTTTCGCGACCTTACTTTCGCTGCTGC
>JAVBRV010000469.1:0-7811 GCA_031547585.1 Victivallaceae bacterium | reverse complement strand
GGAGGGTCTGGGGCGGGCCGCCCCAGAAAGAAACCGTACTTAAGCCAAAGCCGGTATGGGCCATAAGCTATTCCGCGCAAAAACCACTCACAAGATTCAAGATTTGCGAATTTCGCGAGGGGGTGAGCCGGTGGCTTTGCGGAAGAGACGGGTAAAATAATTGGGGTCGGTGAATCCGGAGGCGAAGGCGATTTCGCGGATGGAGAGGTTCGTGCTTTCGAGGAGTTGCGCGGCGTATTCGAGCCTGCGGGAGCGGATGTAGTCGATGACGGACATGCCGAGTTCGCGGCGGAAGATTTTGGCGAGGTGGCCGGGGGTGACGCGGAAGTCCTGGGCGAGTCCGGCGAGGGTGAGTTCTTCTTCGGGGAAGCGCTGATCGATATGATTTTTGACGCGGAAGAGGAGGGCGTTGGCGGGCCGGGGGGGGTGATGACTTTCGCCGAGGAGGAGGCCGAGGATCTGGAGGAGGAGCCCCTGACGCTCGAGATGCTCGGCGGGGGTGGCGGGGTACCGGTGGAAAAACTGGCGGAGGAGGCGGGGGAGTTCGGGCGGGGTTTCGCGGCGGAAGAAGGGGAATTCGAGGTTGGGGAAGGTGGGGATGCGGGCGACCCAGGCGGTTTGGAACTCTGCATTTTTTTCGGTATAGACGTAGATTTCGGTCTCTTCCTGGTGGGCGTGACAGTCGCCGAACCAGTCGAAGTGGATGCACCAGCGTTCGGCGGGGGATTGGACGACGGTGCAATGGGGGAGGGCGGGGGGGATGATGACGGCGGAGCCGGGGACGCATTCGTAGATGCTTTCGTCGGTGATGATGCGTCCTTTGCCGGCGCTGAAGAGGACGAGTTCGAAGTCATAGAGGCGGCGGTTGCGTTCGACCTGGCCGGCGGGCCAGAGCCCGTGCCAGATGGGGCCGATATCGGGGGTAATTTTATCGAGATAATCCATTTGTGCTGGTTTTGATCGTTTTCTCTTCTTTGATTCGGGCTCCGGATGATCTACAATATAGATGAGTCCGGAGATAAATCAAGGGAGACTGAATGATGTTTAAGCTGGAAAAATGCTATTCCCGGTTGCTGATCGACAATCACATCACCGATCTCGACCCGAAATTCATGAGCCGCTTCGATCCGGCCGAATATGTGCGGATGGTGAAGCTGGCGGGGGTGGAGTCGGCGATGGTGTATGCCGGGGACCACAACGGCAACTGCTATTACCCGACGCGGGTCGGGCATATGCATAAGGGGCTCGCCGGGCGCGATGTTTTCGGCGAGACGGTGGAGGGATTGCGCCGGGCGGGGGTGGTCCCGATCGGTTACTATACGGTGATCTACCACAACCAGGCGGCGGCCGACCGTCCGGAGCTCCGGACGCGTTCGGCGGGGGGCGTGGAGCGGCACGGACGCTATCGCTACGTCTGCCCGAACCACCCCGGCACTCTGGCTTTTTTCAAAGAGCAGTTGGCCGAGGTACTGGCGTATCCGGTGGACGGGGTTTTCATCGATATGACCTTTTGGCCGCTGGTCTGCTGCTGCGACGCCTGCCGGGAGAAGTACGGAAAGCCGCTCCCGAAGGTGATCGACTGGAGCGCCCCGGAGTGGGTCCGGTTCCAGCGCTGGCGGGAGTCGTCGATGGCGGAGTTCGCGGCGGAGCTGACGGCGTGGGTGCGGCAGCTGCGGCCGGAGATTTCGGTGACGCACCAGTTTTCGCCGGTGCTCCACGGCTGGTATCTCGGGCAGTCGGACGGCATCGCTGCCGCCTCGGACTACGCCTCGGGGGATTTTTACGGCGGCAAGCTCCAGCACCGCTTCGGCATCAAGGCTTTCGCGGCCTTTTCGCGGAAGAAGCCGCTGGAATTCATGACTTCGCGCTGCGTCAGCTTGCACGACCACACCTCGACCAAGTCCGACGAGGAGCTGACCTTGCACGCTCTCACCACGCTGGCGCACGGCGGGGCCTACTTCTTCATCGACGCCATCAACCCCGACGGCACGCTTGAGGAACCGTTTTATCAGCGGCTTCATCACATCGTCGAGACGCTTGAACCCTTTAAGAAGGTGATCGCGCGGCACCGCCCGGCGCTGATGGGGGGGGTGGGGCTGTATTTTTCGATGGAGAGCTGCATTGACCGGCAGCGCGACGGGGTATCGCTCGAGGAGATGGACGGCCGGCGCGCCAATAACATGGATGTCCGCACCAACGCCACGCTGGATGAGGCGCTCGGCTGCTCGAAGGTGCTGGGGGCGCTGCATATCCCGTACCGGGTGGTGACGGAGCGCGACGCCGACCTTTCGAGCTTCAAGGCGGTGATCGTCGGCAACGCCGCTTACCTCAGTGAAGCGGAGTGCGCCCGGCTGCGGGAGTTCGTTCGCAATGGCGGGACCCTGATTGCCACCGGCTGGACCTCGTTCTACAACCGTGACGGCGAGACGGGCGGAAACTTTGCGCTGGCCGATCTCTTCGGCGTCGATTTCGCGGGGGAGGGGACCGGGGCGGTCAACTACCTCGATTGCGACGGCGAACTGATTTCGGCGACGGGGAACGCTCCCCTCTGCCGGTTGCGCGAGGGGGCGAAGGAGCTGGGGAGGGCGGTCCTGCCCGACTTCCCGGCGGACGATCCCGACCGTTACGCTTCGATCCACTCGAATCCGCCGGGGAAGCGGACCGAATTCGCCGGGCTGGTCGAAAACCGTTTCGGCAAAGGCGTTTGCCTCTATCTCTACTCGGGGTTGGTGAAGTTGCTTCAGCATTCGCAACAGACGTTCGGGCAGAAGCTGTTCAAGGGCTACCTCCCCGAATTCCTCGTTGCTTCCCGGAACTTCCCCGCCTCGGCGGAGTTGACGCTGCTGGAGAGCGAGGAGCCGGGGACCCTCCTCCTCGGCGTGGTCAACTACCAGGAGGAGCTGCCGAACCTGCCGCTCCTCGACGTGGAGCTGTCGCTGCGGCTGCCGGAGGGATTCGCGCCCCAAAGCTGTTCCCGCGCTTCCGACGGGGGGGCGCAGCCCTTCCGGTTCGCCGCCGGTGTTTTCACCGTCAGCCTTCCCCGCCTCGATACCGCTGAAATTTTTACTCTCAATTAAGGAAACATATCATGACTGACACCGCCAAGATTCAACGTGCTTTTTCCGCCGGTAACGGGCTGCTTCGGCTGGCTCCCGCGTGGGTTCCCCGCTCGTTCTGCATTCCGGGTCGCCGGATCAAGCTGCATCCCGACGACTACTACGCCCTGGGCGGAGCGCGCGGCGGCATCGACGAGCGCTGGCTCGGCAGCACCACCCCCGCCGAAAACGGCCCCCTCACCGGCAAGAACGAGGGCGTCAGCCACCTGGTGACGCCGGAGGGGGAATTGATTCCCCTGACCCACGCGGTGGAGGCGCTGGGGGCGGCGCTGGTCGGCGAACGGCTCTGGCGCGAATACGGCGCCTGGCCGGTCTACTCGAAGTTCTTCGACAATCTGGGGCCTTTGCCGCACCACGTTCACCACCGCGCCGAGCACGCGAAGCTGGTGGGGCAGAACGGCAAGCCCGAATGCTACTACTTCCCGCCGCAGCTCAATAACCACGGCGGACATTTCCCCTTCACCTTCTTCGGTTTCGAACCCGGAACCACCAAGAGGGAGGTCCGGCGCTGTCTGGAGAATTTCGTCAAGGGCGACAATAAGATCACCAATCTCTCGAAGGCCTACCGGCTGGAGCCCGGAACCGGCTGGGACGTGCCGCCGGGCGTTCTCCATGCTCCGGGGAGCCTCTGCACCTACGAGCCGCAATTCGCCAGCGACGTCTACGCGATGTACCAGTCGCTGGTCGACGACCAGGTGGTGCCGGAGTCGCTGCTGTGGAAGGATTGCCCGGCGGACCGCGTCGGCGATTTCGACTACCTGATGGAGGTGATCGACTGGGAATTGAACGTCGACCCCGAGTTTGCGGCGCATCGCTTCATGCGTCCGCGCCCGGTGATGGAAGAGGCGGCCATGCGCGAAGCGGGTTACCTCGATCATTGGATCTGCTACCGCTCGGAAGCGGTGTCGGCGAAGGAGCTGACCATCCTCCCCGGCCGCACCGCCGTGGTGAAGGACGCCGCCGCCTACGGATTGATCGCGGTGCAGGGGCATGGCACAATCAACGGGCTCCCGTTGGAGAGCCCGGCATTGATCCGTTTCGGGCAGTTGACGTTCGACGAATATTTCGTTTCGGAGGAGGCGGCGCGGCGCGGGGTGGAGATCCGGAACGGTTCTTCCTCGGACCCCATCGTGCTCTTGAAGCACTTCGGCCCGGCGAATCCCGATCTTAAGTGATAAAATTTCATTTTCGGGACTTGAAGAATCATTCCTAAGCGGTTATATTAAAGGTTCATGGCGTTGCGATATCGCCGTTCTATGGTCATCCTCGGGCCTGTCGAACCGGTCGCGGCGCGCTCGCAGGGTAGGAAGTGGCTGTCTTTACCCGGCAATGGGCGTGCCGCATATTGCTTGTGCCGACCGTGACGAAAAGAATAAAAGAGGTAGAGAAGATTTATGGTCAGAGTCAGACTGAAGCGTACCGGTACGCGTAATGCGGCTTGCTTCCGGGTTGTTGTGATGGATAAGCGTTCCAGCCGTGACGGCAAGGCGATCGAAGTGCTGGGCTTTTACAATCCGCGCAGCAAGGAAGAGAAGATCAACGTGGATCGCGCCGATTACTGGAAAGGTGTCGGGGCTTCGTTTTCGGAAGTCGTTGAGAAGATTGTTGAACGCGTCCGTGCGGGCAAGAGCCTGAAGGACGTGGAGCGTCCGGCTTCGCTGTCGAAGAAGGCAAAGGCGAAACTGGAGGCGGAAGCCAAGGCGAAGGCTGAAGCCGCCGCCGCTGCTGCCGCTCCCGCCGAAGCGCCCGCCGAGGGCTGACCGGGAAGGAAGTGGCGAGAATGCTGAAAGCATTGATGAGTTTTTTCACCGGTTCTCCTTCCCCCTCCGCTCCGGCGTCCGCGCCGAAAGCGCGTCGGGAAGCGACCGGCGATCTGCATGACCTGGAAGGGTTTGTCGACTATGTCGTGCGGGCGTTGGTGGATTACCCGAACGAGGTAGCGATCAAGAGCGAGGAGACCGAAGAGGGCTTCGCGATCAAGATCACTTGCCGGAAGGAAGACATCGGTAAGATTGTCGGCAAGCGCGGGAAAACGATCATGGCGATCCGTTCGCTGGTGAGCGGCGCCGCGGGCCGGCAGCGCAAGCGTGTGTCGGTCGAAGTTCTTGACTGAGGCCGAATGCGGATTGACGTTCTGACGCTGTTTCCGGAGTTGTTCCCCGGCCCATTGGGGGGGAGCATCATCGGGCGGGCGTTGGAGCGGAACCTGGTGGAGATTAACGCCGTCGATTGGCGGCGCTATGCGACGGATGCGCGCGGTACGGTGGATGATAAGCTGTACGGCGGCGGTCCGGGGATGCTGCTCCTGGCCGACCCTCTGGTGAGGGCGGTGGAGGAGCGGATGACTCCGGGGGCGAAGGTGATACTGACCAGTCCCCGTGGCGAGCGGTTCACGCAGAGCGTGGCCGAAGAGCTGGCGAAGGAGGAGCATATTCTCTTTATCGCGGGTCATTACGAAGGGGTCGACCAGCGGGCGATCGAGTTGTTGCAGCCGAGGGAGTTGTCGTTGGGGGATTTCGTCCTGACCAGCGGGAACCTGGCGGTGATGACGATGGCCGACGCGATCATCCGGTTATTGCCGGGGGTGCTGGGGGACGATGCTTCGAGCGAGGATGAGTCGCATTCATCGGGGTTGTTGGAGTATCCTCAATACACGCGGCCGCCGGAATACCGGGGGTTGGCGGTGCCGGAGGTTCTGCTTTCGGGGGATCATGGCCGGATTCGGCGTTGGCGACAGGCCGAGGCTGAGCGGTTGACCCGGGAGAGGCGGCCGGATTTGTGGGAAAAATATTTGAAGTCACCAGAGAAGGAAGGTTGAAATGAACATACTGGACAAGATTCGCAAAGAACAGGTTAAGGCCGAGCGCCATGAATTCAGCGTCGGCGACACCATCCGCATTTTCGTGAAGATTGTGGAAGGCGGCAACGAGCGTATTCAGCAGTTCCAGGGGACGGTTATTGCCCGTCATGGCAGCGGCATTGAAGAGACGTTCACGGTTCGCCGGGTTCAGGCCGGTCAGGGTGTCGAGCGGGTGTTCCCGATCAACAGCCCCCGTATCGACAAGGTGGAAGTGATTCGTCGCGGCGATACCCGCCGGTCGAAGCTCTACTATCTGCGCGACAAGGTCGGCAAGGCCGCTCGCGTCAAAGAGTTGCGCACGAAGTAACTCGGGTATGCCGGGAAAGGTTTCGACCTGTCTCGCCGAGTTCGATGAACTCCTCCGGCCGGAGCGTGAATGCTGGGCGGAGGGGTTCTGTTGTTTAGCCGGGGTGGATGAAGCCGGGCGCGGGCCGTTGGCCGGGCCGGTGGTGGCTGCCGCGGTGGTGTTCCCGAGGGGCGTGCCCTGGCCCCGGGTGAATGATTCGAAGCAGTTGACGGCGGAGGCGCGCGGAGAGCTGGACCGGTTGATCCGGGCGGTTCCCGGGGTGCGGATCGGCGTCGGCGTGGTGGAAGCGGCGGAGATTGACGAACTGGATATTCTGCGCGCGACCTGGAAGGCGATGCGACTGGCGGTGGATGGCGTGAAGGGTGCCGATTTTGTGCTGGTGGATGGTCGCCCGGTGAAGGGATTGCCGTTGCCGTCGCGGGCGATTGTCAAGGGGGATGCGAAGTCGGCGAGCATAGCGGCGGCGAGTATTATTGCGAAAGAGGAGCGGGACCGCCGGATGAACGAACTGGCAGAGCGGTACCCCGGCTATGGGTTTGAGGTGCACAAGGGGTATGGGACACGGCGTCATTTGGAGGCGTTGCGGGAGCTGGGGCCGTGTGCTGAGCACCGGAAGAGCTTTCGGCCGGTGCGGGAATTGCTGGAGCCGCCGCCGGAGCAACTTGAACTTCTCTAAAAAAGTTTTAAACTAAAAAAGTTTTAAATTTAAAAAATAGGTTGCAAAGCAACCGTGCGCACCCGGCCGAGCCGGGACGCAGTCCAGCGCGCGGACAGCGCTGGTCGCTCACCGCAGGGCGGCGCAGGCGCCCGCCCGGAGGAGAGCGAAATCTAAGGTTTGCGTATGCAAACCGCACCGGAACAGTACCGACCGGCGGAGCGCTGCCGATAAAAGGCGTCGCAACGCGAGCCTTTTATCGAGCCGCAGCGCGCGGAGCCGCAGCCGGAAACCGCGAATCTCTCGTGTCGTGAGATGCCCTCTCGACTATCGGCCTACACGGCGTTGAGTGCAGTCTCACCCCAAAGACCATACAGCGTGAACGGCGCTCTGAGGACAGAGCGCCCTACCTCGGAAGCCTGGCTGACGCCGGGAGTGAAAAGAGAAAAATGACGATTGATATGAAATCTGCTATTCGGAGAGGATACCCCCGCGTCACCGACGCGGGCCGGACTGGTTTTGCCTGTTAATCTCCCCTTCTATATTATAAAACCCACCAACATTTTGGAATAGTATGAAAGAATACCCTTTGGAAACGATCCGGCACAGCGCCGCCCATTTGATGGCGGCGGCGGTGCAGCAGCTTTACCCCGATGCCAAATTCGACATTGGCCCCTCCACCGACAACGGCTTCTACTATGACTTCGACCTCGAACACCGGCTGGTGGCGGAGGATCTGAAGGCGATCGAGAAGGCGACGAAGAAACTGATCGGCCGTCGGCTGCCGTTCGAACGCTTCGAACTCAGCCGCGCCGAGGCCGAGAAGATGCTGACGGAGGCGGGACAGACCTGGAAACTGGAACGGTTGAAGGA